>CAZXCE010000089.1:16647-18622 GCA_964639175.1 uncultured Clostridia bacterium | reverse complement strand
GCCGGAATCTGGAATCCGGGACTTCTCCCCGCTACCCGGTCCCCGGACCCCGGAACCCGATGGCACCAGGCGCTCAACCTCCCGCTTCAAATCCCCCATCCACCCCAATTCGCCTGATCGTCAATGCTGATGATTTCGGAAAATCCGAAACCGTCAATCGGGCGATTCTTCGTGCTCATGATGAGGGAATTCTGACCAGTACCAGCCTGATGGTAACAGGTGAGGCATGTACCCAGGCGGTTGCGTCAGCCAAAGCCCGACCACGCCTTTCAGTTGGGTTGCACCTGGTGTTGATTTGTGGTCGTGGGGCGCTCCCACCATCAGAAATTCCACATCTGGTTGACCCAAACGGGAATTTTTCAAATGACCCGTTCACCGCTGGGGTGAAGTATTACTTCTCAAAAGCTGCCCGGGCAGAATTACGCCGTGAAATCTGGACGCAATTTGAGCTATTTGCGGCGACAGGTCTGCCCTTTGCGCACGTTGATGGTCATCTGCATCTGCATATGCACCCGGTCGCCTTTGCGTACCTCCTCGAAGCCGCCCGGCACTTTGGCGTGAAGCGAATCCGCCTTCCTCGCGAACCACTGCTTTCCAATCTCAAAATTCGTCGGTCACATCTTTTCCAAAAGCTCCTGCACTGGAGCGTCTTTCATCTTTTGTCGCGATCAGCGCTCAAAAAAATGAAACATGATCAGTTTTTGCTTTCAGATCGGGTGTATGGACTGCTGGAGACAGGTCGGATGACCGAGGATTTCTGGCTGGCGCTTCTTCCCCAACTCACAGGTGCACTGAACGAAATGTATTGTCATCCAGAAGTTGCCGAAAGCGACGCGGATCCAGAAAATGCAGGTGGCAGCCACGAACTTGCCGCCTTGCTGAGTCCGCAAATTCGTGCTTTGCTTCCGAAATACAACATCCAGCTTGAGTTGAACGAACCCCATTGATTCAGCCGCAGCGTCAATCTGCTGCCCTCATAACTCTATGCGTTTTCTTCCGATTTTACTGATTTCAATCCTGGTCAACGCCTTTGGAAACACCTTGCTCAGTCGGGCCATGAAAGAAATTCATGACCCGATTCTGGCGGCGTTTCACGCCGGACAATATGGGGCTGCGGTCCTGGTCGTCCTCCTGAACCCAACGTTTTGGATTGCCGTTGGGCTGCTACTTGCATTCTTCCTCCTGTTTTTGACCATGCTGTCAAAAGCAGATCTGAGCTATGTCTTACCCCTCACGGCAATCAACTATGTCATCACAGTGTTTCTCGCCGCCTGGTTTTTAGGCGAGCATGTGACGGTAACCCGCTGGATTGCCGTCACCTTCATTTCAATGGGCGTTTTGATGGTCTCAGTTGGAGAAAGCTCAACGGTCGAATCCCAGGAACTATCAATCCCGGCGGAGGAACAGGCATGATCACACTTACTTTGATTGCCGTAGTGGTTTTGGCCGGATCAATTGGCGACATTTTTCTCAGTCGTGGGATGAAACAGGTGGGCGAAATCAATTCCCTGCACTGGCGTTTCCTGCTCCAGGTATCCCAACGGGCATTGACCAATCTGTCATTGATCGGAGGGATTGGCGGGATGGCAGTGGCATTTTTTTCCTGGCTGGCGGTCCTGTCATTTGCTGATCTGAGTTTTGCTGAGCCGGCCACCGCTGTGAGCTATGTCCTCAACACCCTGGGCGCCAAGTTTTTCCTCAACGAACGCATTGACCGTATGCGTTGGGCTGGAACGCTTCTGGTCTGCATTGGCGCAGCGTTGCTTTCACTGGATCCTGGGATCAAATAAAGAATGTGGTGTGAGATTCCCTCAGGACACGGCCCAATACTATCGCTGTAGCGTCCGCACTATCACCTTTTACCCTGCAAGAGCCGTGGGTCAGCGTCAGCGCCACCACATTTTTTCCCTGCAAGGGATACCTGCAAGAGCCGTGGGTCAGCGTCAGCGCCACCACATTTTTTCCCTGCAAGGGA
>CAZXCE010000089.1:0-16547 GCA_964639175.1 uncultured Clostridia bacterium | reverse complement strand
TACCTGCAAGAGCCGTGGGTCAGCGTCAGCGCCACCCACGGAGAGAGATACCGATCCCGAAAATGGTCGTTTCCCAAATCCCAAATGTTCATTTCCAAAGATAATTTTCGTCAAACTCAATTTGATACCTGGTAAGTAATTCTTTCAGTTCCACCTCAAAAGCTGATTGATGGTGATGAATTTTTTGCTGCGAGATATACCTTTTTACATTGTCCACACCTGATTGGCCAATGGTAAATGCTCCATAACCATCCTGCCATTCAAAATCATTGAATTTCTGGCCTTTTGTTTTTATCCACCGGGATGAACTCTTCTTAAGATCCCGAACTAAATTGCTCAAGGCTAAATTTTTTGAAAGTACAATCAGTAAATGGAGATGGTTCGCAGTGCCGTTGATGGCTAGACATGGGGAATTATGTGATTTCGCAACCTGGGAAATATAGGCAAAGAGTTCAGGTTCAATATCAGGTGAAATGATATTTCGTCTGTGTTTGGTGGAAAAAACAATATGAACAAGAAGACTTGTTAGCGATTGCCCCATAAAAACCTACTCTGAAACATCCTGATGGGAAAGGTGACCCTTTCAGGGTCAACGGGTGGAAGGGGGGATTTGCCGTGAATGGATTTGTCGTGGGTGGATTTACCGTGGGTGGCGCTGACGCTAACCCACGGCTTCTTTACATATCCCCTGCGGGGAAAAATACCTGGCTCACTTTTTCGGTCCAAAGTGTGGCCCATCGTCAGCTACATCAGCTTTGCGACCTGATTGAGCACCAGAACCACTTTCAGGGCCTCCGTCGTGTTGAATTCTGACCATTCCAGCCGGGGCCATAATAAAAATATGAGTTGAGGTAACATTGATAAAGTTCGCACCAACGCGCAATGTGATTGAACTGCCAGCTTCAAGCACAATTTTATTGCCGGCTTTGAGATGAATCTCCTGGCCAGCTTCCACCACATCAACCTGGCCAATGGTAGCGCTTCGGGTGTTGCCAACCGACAGGGTCTGATTCTCGGAGATATGGCTGTTTCGGTTGTGGTGAATTTCTTCAATGTGGTCGCGCTCAACAATCAAATGCTGGTCACGCAGGGTATGTTCACGCCGGTCACGCTTGACGTGGACATCCATATCGCGCTCGGCATGCATAAACAATTGTTCGGCACCATTTAAGTCCTCAAATCGGATTTCGTTATAGTTCTCAGGTGTTCCGTTGAGCGTACTCCGGCTTTTGCGGGTGCTAACCGTTTTATAATTCCCCTGCTTTGAACTGGTGCTGGTTGAATCCAGGGCGTAGGGTGGCATGTGGGTGCTGTTATAGAAACTCCCGACCACATAGGGTTTATCCGGGTCACCTTCCAGAAAATCAACAATGATTTCCTGCCCAATGCGTGGCAACTGGATAAATCCCCAGTTGTCACCCGCCCAGAGGGTACCTACCCGCAACCAGCAGGAACTGTTTTCATTGTATTTTCCATACCGATCCCAATGAAATTGCGCCTTGATGCGACCATATTTGTCGGTATAGATGTCTTCACCTGGAGGACCCACCACCAGGGCCGTTTGTGATCCTGACACCACTGGAATGGGTGTTAACCGGTCTGGACGAAATGGAATGTCACTTTTAATAACCCGAAAGGTGTTTTGCAGAAATGTACCAGGTTCGTTATGACTGTCACTTTGATAGGCTCTTGTTTCAAGCGAGGTTAAAACGTAGTTCTGGTTAAAATCTTTGCGGCTATGCCCGGTCAAGGTAAAGAGATGGCCGGTCACAAATCCCCGACAGTTTCCTGATCCGGTTGCAAAATGAACCTGACTGTCGGTGCCTTCTTCTTTGCGCAATTTGGCATAGCGGTCGGTTTCCTTTTGCATATCCCAGAAATTTTCTCGTTGGGCTTCGGGACTCCCGGTTGGCTCTGCCGGATAATCATATATTTCGCGAGATTGCCCACCACCAGAAATTTCAGCCTGGGCAGCGACCGATTTGGCAGTGGCCTCGTACATTTTATCGGCTTTCATAAAGTCGAAATCACGCAGTGCATACTGATTAGGACGCAACTGGCGTTCGACAATCAAATCAGTGACCACATCATATGAGTCTGAACCATACATAATCCCGGTAGCCATGTTCACGGGATGGTATTTCGCCACCGGTTGATCTTCACAGACCCGAAACTGCTCTGGAGCATCGCCAAAAATCAGCTTGTGGCTGGTCCTGGTATGGGCAAAGTAATAGAAAATCCCTTCCTCTTCCATCAACCGGGAAAGAAAATTAAACGCTGATTCCCGGTACTGAACACAGTACTCACGGAGAGTGTACCCTTTGCGATCAAGCACAAATTCAAATTCAGAGATACCCTGTTCTTTGAGAACTTTTTCCACAATATCGGGGACTGTCATATCCTGGAAGATTCGACAATCGGTTGACTGGGTCAGCGTCCAGAACTGGGGGCGGACCGTGGCTCGATACTGGGTAAACCTTGGCGTTGTATGATGTTGGGCAAACTCTGACACAATCCCATTGATATAACGGTCCTGAGGTTTGCCATCGTCATCATCGTCATCAAACAACCGAATCCGAATGGTTAAGCTCTGATGAATCAGCGCATCCAGGTCAAGGCTCGGGTTTTCCGAATACATTTCCAGGTGGTATTCAAACAACCGTGAAATGGCTTCTTGTCCCTGCAACTCGCGGACAATCAACGCATTGGGATCAGGCAACGGGGTTATGACTTTGACAAGCCGCCCATTTTGTGTCCAGCGCGAGGGCCCTTGCCCCTCGCCACCACCTCCAGGGATTGCAGAAGGTGCCTCGTTAGCTTTCTTCAACGCTGGTCTTGGCATTGGACGGTTAATCGCCGCATTGTGAGGGTTGATTGATGGTTGATTGGTACTCATAACAGTTTCTTGAAATTCAGGGTTCAGGGTTCAGGGTTTTCGAAATCACTCCATTTCTAGATTGACTACTCGTTATCCCATTTTGGAATGAAATTCTCGCATTATGGAAAGGCTAAAACATTGGAAATATTGTATTTCCCTTAGCCCGATACCTTCAGCCCAAGTTGGTAGTACTCACTTCTCATTCGCATTCATACAAAATGACCTGATCGTCGTCGTTTTCAAACTCAGCCGATTTCAACCAGGTTGTCCAGCCCAGGAAACAGCCGCCCAGCTCTGGCTGACAGCTAAAATCCGGGACATCTTTGGCTTTTAAAACCAGTTGAACCTCAAAGGTAAATTCCATCCCCACATACAATCGTGCCAGGTCGTGTAAGGGTCGGTATCGGCTGCCATTGGGAAGGAAGGATGAGTATTCAGGCCATGAAAGTGGTCCTAAACGCAACCGAAAGGTAGATTGCTGGTCCCAAATTCGCGAGCCGGCGATCATATCGACTCCCAGCGTGCAGGCGGTAACACCCAGCGCAGTCACACCATCAGGTTCTAGCTCAAACCACTTGCCAATGTTGGGGATGACTTCGACGGGGATTCCAAAATAATCTCCAACCATGGCTTCAAGTGCGATGGAGGAAGGTGGGCTTTGGGTTACCAGCCCGCCATAGTACAAAAAGGTGTGGTCGGGGACAGAAAGCCGATTGCGTAGGGTCTGAGTTCCCAGGCCAACCAGATGGCAGAGGCTGGAGGTGAGTAAATCAGCCCCGTTGCGTTCAAAGCCAACCAGAAAATGGTACTTTTCCCAGGCACGATAAAAAAATGAAATCAATCGGTGGTTAAACAAATCAAAGAATTCAGCCAGAGCGGTTTCCTTATTGCGTGCAAAAGTAACGAGTTCTTCGGTGTAACAGGTCGGAAGCACCCCAAGTGGGCCGCCCAATCCCATAAACGCCACCGTCATATCAACCGGGCTTGCGGCTGTGGATTCACAGTTGAGTGGAAGTTGAAGATCGGCAATTTCACTGGCTGGAAAAGCCAGTGAAACGGCTGAACGCAACCGCGCGACTTCCTGAGCCGGGATGGAGTCCAGCCCAATCGGTTCCCGGTCAGGAAAGATCCGTTCAAGCAGCCGGATGGCCTGAAAAAAAGAAAACTGGTACGGCTCGGCGGCAAGTTGAGTGGTTACAGAAGCTGTCGGCTTCCGTTGCGTGGCACCCATCGGCGGATGTCTCCTTCCCGCTGAATTGATCGAGCCACAAGCTGGCTGAATGAATTGACTGATACATAGAGTCCCAAAAACCGATCCAGCACGGAAGCAAACAAAAACGCACCACTTCCAGCAAAGAGTGACTCATCAAAATCGAGTGTGGTTTCGATACCACGAATGTACCCACTCCCCACCATTGGACCAACCTGACGAACCACCCGCCGGCTTGCAATTTTTACCAGGCCTGCGATCTGGTTCCGAACCGCAGCCGAATCGGTAAAATCATACAATTGCATTATTTCCCGCAGGGCATGCGGGGTACCCGTTTCATCAGTCGAAACCAGCGACAAATGATTGAGCGACAGGTGTGAGATGAACCGCCAGTGCAACCCGCGTCGTGATTGTGGGCGACACGTTGGAGTGAATTTCCGTAATGTGCGTGCTCGTACCATATCTGAGGTGTGCATGACATGCACCGTCAGATCCCGACCGGCATTCGGCAACAATGCGGGCAAATCGCGATTGGTGCAGGTAACCCAAATATTGAGCGTTCCATCAACTGGCTGTCTCGGATCAAAGTTTGGATCCACCATCGAGAGGTACATTTCAGTTCCCGCATCATCCTTGACCTGTGATGGACGACGAACGGCTACCCAGTAGCTTTGGTCCAAACCCTGCCCCAACTGGTGTTTGTAAGAATAAATCGGAGAAAATTCCTGCGATGCCTGGCGGTCAGACCCGGCGGTGGCGACTTTGTTGATCGAATAGATTTCAGTGCTTCGCCGGTGGTAAACATCTGCAATGATGTGGTGTTCATACCGCTGATGCCGGAGTGAAATTGGCTCGGCTCGCTTCTCAAACAAATTCACAATCGGCACGCACCCAGGCACCAAAATTGACTGATCAATCCCTCCTGGAGGCGGCGTGACATGGCGCAGTCGAACCCGGATTTCAAACTCAGTGCCAAACCCGGCAGCCACGGCCTGATCAAGTCCCGTAAATTCCACAAACAAAAACTTTTCAGGAAAAATGAAATATTCAGTCAGCAACCGGTATCCGGGAAAAGAGTTGGCCTGATAGGGGAGCATTCCCTCATCTTCTTCAAATCCGACGGGCTGAATAGTTTCGGCGCCCAGGCAAATTGGAGCTGGTAACACCGTTTGGTCGGCTGACAACTCAGTTTGTACCAGTTCGACACCGTCAGCCTGATTGAGCAGGATTTCATAAAGCGGAAAAGCCACCTGCGTATCGGCAACGATATGAAACCGCAGGGATTGAATCGGCTTTGCCGCTTCGCCTTTACCAATTCTGAGTGCTGACAACCGGGTTTTATTCTCACATCGAAGCTTAATTCGGAGTGTGGCACGATCCATTTTTCCCTGGAGCGTCAGTGGCCCATCCGATTGTAAATCAACTGCCACCACTTCAATCGGCCATAACTGGGTGGAAAAACAGGTTCGAAACGAGCAGATTTCACCATTGATCAAATCAGTATCAACCTGCTTGCCGCGCGCCACCTGGTACCCGCTCGAAGTCATCCCATGACCAGGGCGAAGCCGCATCTGAATGACCGACATGGCGGGAATCGGTGCCAAATAATGTGGATACAACACTCCAAGCAATGACTCAGTTACCTCGGGGAACTCATCATCGAGTTTCAATCGAATCCGGGCGGTCAAAAACGAGAAAGCTTCAATCAGTCGCTCAACGTGCGGGTCGGTACAGGTTTCAGCATTTAACTGGAGTTGACCGGCCAGTTTTGGATATTTCCTGGCAAATTCGCCTGAAAGCTGCCGAAAATAGGCCAGTTCGCGTTCATAGTAGCTCAATAATTCGTCGCGCATAGGTCACGGTGTGGAGTGCGGTGGCTTGACACCGCTTTGATAGCTTGGACAGTTGTTATTTCCGGACTTCCCATTGATAGGATCCGGTTCCAACGTTGAGCACCGTTTCAAAAAAGATCGGTTCATTGACCAGATTTGGCTTCACCACCGCACTTATGCGGAAATGAAGCGAACGCTCGGTTTGTAAGTGTGATTGAAGGAACACCCGAACCTGATCCAGTCGGGGTTCAAACTGACGAATGGCAGACTCTATGCCTGAGCGTAACCGCTCCTGGTCTGCACCATGGTTGGGGTTCATCCCCGTAAAATCAGGCAACCCAAAGGTCAAGAGCGAGGCTTCGAGATCTGGCGACCCTTCCCACTGTTCAGATGGAGATTGGCGAGAGTTCAACAACCACTGCAAATCACTGGCAATTGACTGTTTGATCGCCTCAATTGAATTCCCCTGAAGCATCCCCAGCGTCTGAGGTTCGGAAGTACCGCTCCGAAATCGATCCAGTAATGACGGACGAAAAGTTGATTGCGCTCCAGGTCGTGCCATAGTCATACTCCAAATGAAAAGCTGAGCTTGCTCTGGTGACTCCTGGGCAAACAACGTGCCAGGAGTTGAATTTAATCTAAGCAATACTTTTAAATACCTGATATAAAGCCAGTTGTCGTTTTTCTCATCAATAAACAATCAACCAATGCCCCATAGAATTCAGCCTCAGCCGAAAGATTTAATTTAAAATTTAATTGATTTTGATGATGATTGAGCACCATTGACCCACTCCACCATTTTATAGCCTTCAGAACTGAGAACAGCGGGTTGAAGCAAGCCGGTTTAAATCTTTTGGATTCATTCTTCATTCTTCATTCTTCATTCAACACATTATGCAGCCACAACCACTCGGGGCGTTTTTGTCAGCCTCAGTTCAACACGGTCCGGTCCCTGTCTCAGAAGCCATTGCCCTGGTACTGCCTCTGTTTGAACAACTCCAGGAGACACATCAGCAAGGAAAGGTCGCTCCGCTCGTCGGACTCAGTCACCTCAAGGTTTCGAACCAGAAAATCTGGTTTTATGATTTTGAAGCCACCGCCCCGCAACTCCAGCTTGAAGAAATTCGCCGGGTTGAACGCTTTTTGCGCCGCCAGGAACAACCGTTGCGCCCCACTGCCGGTGAAGGCACCCCACCAGATGAGGAAATCCCACCTCTCCAGCCAGTGTTTTTGACCGGCTATCTGACCTGGGAGCACCAGCTTGGTCACCATGACCCGTTGACTGATATTTTTTCAGCCGGGTTGATTTTTGCGAGTCTTCTCTGTGGATTGGACCTGAACGAACCAGCCGATGTCGAATGCTTTACCAGGGCGCATCACGCCCTTAACACCCTGACACCGGCTCTCTCACCAGCCCTGGCCCATCTCGTACGGGCCCTCACCGAATTGTCCCGACAACGGCGGATCCGTGACCTGCAAGGAGTTATTTCCACCCTGAAACTGCTGACTCACAACCCGGTCGCGCTTGATGAACCAGCACCATTTCTGACGGAAGCTGAACACTCACAGACAATGAGTGGACGTCAGGCCGTTTTGCTCAGGCTCCGCAACCGGTTATTTGATCTTTCACGACGCAATCCGCTGCTGTATTTCAAAGCCACTGCCCGAACGCTGAATCTGACCGTAACATCAATGGCGTCATTTCATCAGGGAGATGTTGCCCACTATCTGCCGCCGGTGACCTGGACCGGAGGTATTGTGGACCGGCTGGCCTCTGGACGTGAAATTTCCCTGCTGCCACTCGTGGACGCCGCCTATACTGAGTTTGCCCAGGTAGCCCTCGACCGAATCCGCCTTGAAGACCGCCGCCTGCAAAATGAATTTGGATTCAGTCAGTTACGGCTGGTCATAGCGTTTTTACACTGGCATCACCTCAATTCGGGCCAACCCGAGCCAATTGTTTCCCCATTGCTGTTGCTCCCGGTTTCCCTTGAAAAACGTCGGGGAGATCAGGAGGAATTTCTGCTCACACCTCAGTCGGAAGAAGCCGAGGTCAACCCTGTTGTCCGACAGATACTGAATCAGCGGCTGGGAATCATTCTGCCCGAATCAACTCTGATTGATGAGGACTCCATTCTTGAATTTCATCGCTGGCTTGATCTGGAACTGATCCAAAAAGTATCTGACACCACACTCCGGCTGGTCACGTCTCCAGAACCAGGTATTTTATCCTATCAAACCCAAAAACAAATCGCGGCTTTTCAGGCCCGAACTCAATCGGACGAAGGCCGTCGAGCGGCTCCCTGGGGAATGACCGTCATCCCGGTCGCGGCGGATGAATTGAGCTGGAGCTTTGATCTCGCCAGCATCACGCTTGGAATTTTTAATTCCCGAAAAATGTCGCTGGTACGTGATTTCAGCACGCTTTTTGACCTCGAATCACCGTCATCAACTTCGTTTGACAGCCTGTTTCAAATCAAAGCGCCAGATGCCCGGCCACAACCAGTCCTCGAAACACCACCCACCCCGCTGCTGCAGGTCGTGCCATGTGACCCGTCACAGGCATCAGCGATTGCTCAGGCCCGTACCGGAGCACATTTCATCATCCAGGGTCCACCCGGAACCGGAAAATCACAAACCATCACCAATTTGATTGCCGATTATGTTGGACGTGGAAAACGAGTGTTGTTTGTGTGTGAAAAACGGGCGGCCATTGATGTGGTGTATCACCGATTAAAGCAAACCGGCCTCGGACATTTGTGTGCGCTGATTCACGACTCACAGGCTGACAAAAAACGATTTATCCAGGATCTGAAGGAACAATTTGAGCGCTATACCCAAACTGAATCCACCTTTGCTCAGGCAAGTCTTGACCTGGAAAAACTCCGGGAACGACTCGACCAGTCACTGCGCCTGCACCAGCGGTTGGGTGAAGTCATGCGCCAGACCCTGCCCGAAGACGGCATTTCCGTCCGGGGAGCCCTGGGCCGCTTGATTGCGCTGGGGGAACCGGCGCTCACCACACCCGAATTCGACCTGGAAAAACTGCCGGGCTATGGGGTCTGGCTCTCAAATGGACAGGCCGCCATCAAACTTGCCCAGGCACTTCAGGCGCAGGCTCAGGATCCGGTTTTTGGCCATCATCCGCTCAGACACCTGACCCGAGAGCTGCTGGTTCAGTCAGATCCGGTGCCCCAGCTTCAAGCAGCGCTTGATCACATCACGGCTCTGGTTCATCAAATCCAGGCCACAACCAGCCAGTTACCAGCCCAACTTGCTTCAGCTTCGACCATTGACGAATTGACCGCCCTTTGCTCGTATGCCCAACAATTGATGCCGTTGGTGGAACTTGACTGTCTGGACCTGCTCAACCGGAAATCGAAGGGCTATCAAGAACTCCGGGATCTGTTTCATCAATTTCTTGAATGCTCCGAAGCGCTCGCCCAGGCCCAAAGTCGGACGACTCACTGGCGAGCCAGGCTTCCCCTCTCAGAAATTACCCTGATGTTACCGGCGACCAGACAGGTTGAGTCTTCATTTTTAGGAGTACTGACACCCACCTACTGGAAGCTGCGCAAACGATTGAAAGCGGCTTATGATTTTCAGGCGCATCCAATCAAACCAACCTGGAGCACCATCCTCGAACAACTCCAGAGCGAATACGAGTTGTTTGAAGCACTGTCCAGCTTGCGCAAAGTGATTCACACCCGGTTTCGAGTCGAAGATCCCCGACCGCTTCGCGAACTGATCGAACGTCTTCATGCAGCCGAACTGGCGCTCTATCCGACCCAAAAAACCTTTCGGGCCGGGCTGATTTCAGGAAAATTTGATCCTGCCGTCTGTGTTCATCTGGCGCAAATCCGGCACCTGGTCGAACTCCTCACCATTGAACTTGAAGAACTTCTGGATCCGTTTGCCAATCGCACCCTGGCTGATATTTCGGCGGATCTGACTCAATTGCGGGCCAACCTGTCTGTGTTGGGGATATTACAGCTTGAACTGGCCGAACTGGCCGGAGGTCCGGTGGAACTCCATCGAGCAGTGTGTGATTTTCCCGGGACGCCTCACCAGTTGGAAACGGCGTTGCTGCTGAAAATCATCGCTCGTGCCCGACGGACAGAGCGGGCTGTTTTTCAAGCGGATGCCACCAAACTGGCCAATCAGGCCGATGACGCTCGCCGCTTGTATTTCAAATTGATGGCCAGCACGGCTCAGATGGTCAGCACCCGACCGCACGAAACCTTTCGCCAAAAACTCAACAAAGCGGAATTGCCCGCAGCCAGGTTGCAGGACGCTGAAAAAAGCTGGAAAAAAGGATTTAACCGGGGCCGACGTGAACTCGAACGAGAATTCAGCAAGGTGATGCGGTTTCGGTCAATTCGTGACCTGGCTGACGGCGAAACCGGCGAACTGGTATTTGATTTAAAACCAGTCTGGTTGATGAGCCCACTCAGCGTTTCCGACACGCTTCCGCTGGATGAATCGTTGTTTGACGTGGTGATTTTTGACGAAGCCAGCCAGATTCGACTCGAAGAAGCCGTTCCGACGCTCTTTCGTTCGCATCAGACGATTGTGGTCGGAGATGAAATGCAGCTTCCGCCAACCATGTTTTTTGCCTCAAAAGCCGACCCCGATCAACCGACTGATGAATCTTCCGGGTTTGGGCTTGAATTTCAAACCGAAAGCCTGCTCAGCCAGGCGGCGGATGTGTTGCCAGCCACCCGGCTCACCTGGCATTACCGCAGCCGATCTGAAGCCCTGATCACGTTTTCAAACGTCGTCTTTTATGACCGGGAGCTGCTGACCATTCCGGACGTCCGTCCTCCAGGTCGGTTTTTACCAGTCCAGCCTGCAGAAACCAGCACGTTGGTGGAATGTGTGTTGGATCGCCCAATCAGTTTTCATTATGTAGCGGATGGCGTTTACGAACAACGCAGCAACTGTCGCGAAGCTCAATACATTGCACAACTCATCCGGCAACTCCTTTTACAATCAACCGGATTGAGTCTGGGCGTCGTGGCCTTTTCTGAAGCCCAGCAGAGTGAAATCGAACGGGCTATTTCGGAACTGGCTAAAACCGATGCCATCTTTCAAGCAGCGCTTGAAGCTGAATACCTCCGTGAACACGATGATCAGTTTTGTGGTCTGTTTGTCAAAAACCTGGAAAATGTTCAGGGTGATGAACGTGACATCATTGTACTGAGTGTTTGTTATGGGTTTGATCGCCAGCACAAAATGCGGCAGAACTTTGGACCGATTAACCGCAACGGTGGCGAAAAACGACTGAACGTTGTGTTTTCCCGTGCCCGGCAACATATGGTTGTGGTTTCGTCCATCACCCATCAGGCAATCACCAATACTTATAATGACGGTGCCAATTGCCTCAAAACCTATCTGGCCTATGCCGAAGCCCTCTCAACCGGCCAGACGCATCAGGCTCAGGCCCTGATGGCGCCATTTGGTACCACCACTCACTGGGCACTGCCGGCACGATCTCTGGATCCAGTGATTGAAAGTCTGGCGGAAGCCTTGCGGGAACAAGGGTTGATTGTTGATACCCAAATCGGAGACTCTGCGTTTCGATGTGACCTTGCCGTTCGACAGGCCGGTGATCAGGCCTACCGGCTGGCCATTCTGGTTGATTCAGACGACCGCTATCGAACCCGCTCAGCTTTTGAACGGGCAGTGCTCCATCCGGTGCTGCTGGAAGCATTTGGCTGGAACATGTGTTACGTTCTCGCCAAAGACTGGTACTCAAAGCCACAGGCAGTCCTTGAGTATGTGCTAGGTCAGATGCGGGAGAAGGCATCGGGCTGAGGGCTAGGGGCTGAAGATTTCGGATTGATTCTCAATTCTTCATTCTTATCCCACCCGCTGACGCAGGTGGGGCTGACTTCTTCATTCGGAAATTTTATTTGACACAACCGAACGGTCGTGCTATTTATCCACTATGACAAAAGGCGTTGAAACCAAAAGCGCAATTCTGGATCAGGCACTGGCGATGGCCAGTACCATTGGACTTGAAGGGCTGAGCATCGGCGAACTGGCCAAAGCCGTTGGGCTTTCCAAAAGCGGACTGTTTGCTCACTTCAGTTCCAAGGAAAACCTGCAGTACCAGGTACTGGAGGCGGCCCGGGATCGCTTTGTTGAAATCGTGGTGGCACCGTCGCTCCGCAAACCGCGTGGCGAACCGAGGCTCCGCGCCTTGCTTGACAATATGTTTGTCTGGGAAAACGCAAAGTTCATGCCGGGGGGCTGTATTTTTATCAGCGCTGCGGTTGAACTTGACGACCAGCCCGGCCCATTGCGGGATTTTCTGGTCAGCGCCCAAAAAGACTGGCTCAACGCGCTCTCAACATCGGCCCGAATCGCGGTTGAGGAAGGTCATTTTCGACCGGATGTTGACCCAGAACAATTTGCCTTTGAATTTCATGCGGCGATTTTGGTTTCCAATTATGCCCGCCGCCTGATGCATGACCCGCAGGCTGAAGCTCGCGCCCGCACAATGATGGAATCATTGATTGATCGGTGCCGGGTTCAACCAAAGAATTGATGGTTGGTAAACTGTACTTGCTTAATTCGAATTTCGGCTCAAAAAGCCGAAATTTTTTTGAAACAAAAATAGAACGACCGTTCGTACCACAAAACACAACATACTTTGCCTTACGTGAAACAAAGGAGATTCAATATGCGGACACTGTTTGGACAACTGTTAGTGGCTTTCTTCATCGTGATCAATTTTGCCCTGCCAGCCCTTGCCATTGGAAAAGAAAAGAAAGTTCTGGTCATCCCTCGCCCCTGCCAGATTCAAGGCCAGAATATTGTTCCGGGCACCTACACGGCTGAATTCGAAGCCAATAAACCTGGTCAACTGGTCCTGAGCGATGGCCGCAAAGAAGTCGCTCGCATCAAATACAACCCCGAACAACTCGATAAACCGGCCACCGGTGACCGGCTTGAATTTTCAAATCAAGATGGGGTTCGTCAGATTGTCCGCATCGAATTCAAAGGTCTGACCAATGGCCTGCGGTTTGAAGCGAGCCAGGCGGCGGAACCAGCCACAAAATAGTGAAGTAGAAAAAACCAGGCCACACTGAAAAAAGCCGCTTGAGTTTGATCAAACTCAAGCGGCTTTTTTCAGTGTGGCTATTTCGCGACTTCGCAACTGCGCTATTTCACGATTTCGCTACTTCTTCGGATTGAGAATTTCATCAAGTTCGCGGCGACAATCCTCCAAATGAGCCGAGGCCATCGGATCAAAATTATTGTTGTATGCCGCGATGCTCAATTTGTTGGCGAGTTTTGCCAGTTTGAGCCGCATCACGCTCCGGAAATCAGTTCCTCGGGTGCTTGGATTGATGAGACCAGCAAATTCGGCTGGAATTCCCGGTGGCACCTGAGTTGGTTTCTCGGCTTTCTCAATCTGAGCTTTGATGTATTCAAGATAGGAGCGCTGCAAATTTCGCCGATAGGGATCAATTGAAGTGACTCCGGAACCAACTTCAAATTCTTTCCAGAGACCAGCCTGAACATCATCCACAAATTCAAGCGGTGAATAGGCTTTGTCGCCTTCCAGAACTTCAGCGTCAAGCAGCAGTTTAAAGCGGGTTGGGCTCAGCAACGATTCAAGCAGTCCCCGTTGCTGGTTCATGGCCTGATCAGCCACACCGACAAAACTGATGCGGTTGGCAATACCGGGCTGGACAAATTTCCTGGGCGCCACAAACGCATTCTCCAGCAGGAATTGAACCGCCTGTTTCTGGCGTTCTTTTGGCAGCCGGGAAAACTCTTCGCGTTCGGTATTGCCCAGATTCCGGGTCTCAACCACACCACCGACCATTTTCACCACCGACCCGAACCAGAGCTGACGCACAGTCATCATCCAGTTATAGGTGTCTTTGAGCACGGCATAATCTTCGCCCGGTTTGGCGGTGGCATTCACGATCATATCGGCCACCCGCTCCATGTTTTTCAGGCCCAGCGCGGTGGCTTCGATTGGGTCATCACCGATGTTTTCGGTTTTGACCATCGGATCAACCTGTGAGGGACCATCCTCTCCACCAAAACGAACCAGTGGGTCAGTCACCTGGCGGGCGGAAATTTTATCGAGCGTTGCCTTTTCGGCATCAGGCGTGGTTGCCGTCGGAATCGGCGAATAGCCCCATTCGATGGCAAATTTGTCATAGGGGCCAATCAGCGGAATCAGCCGTTTGATTTTGTCTTCCGGCTGGGCGACGTAGTTCATCCGACCATAGGCCATAATCGAGGCCGTGGAACCGTTTTTATCCGTAAACGCCGGGTCACGTAATTGCTTGATCGTATAGGCGGAACTGGCTTTGTGGTTATGGCGCAGGCCAAGGGTGTGGCCAACTTCGTGGGCGGTAACGTAGCGAACCGCTTCGCCCATCACGGTTTCGGGTAACGGGAATTTCTGCGCTCGTGGATCATTGGGCGCACACAACACAAAATAGTATTTCTGGAAAATCTTGAGCAAATCCTGCCAGAAAATAATGTGTGCCGAGATGATTTCGCCGCTGCGTGGGTCGTGGACATTGGGCCCCATCGCATTTTCAACCCGCTGAGCCGCCCAGCGAATCACCGAATAGCGGGCATCTTCCGGATCCCAGTTGGGGTCTTCGGCTTTGGTTGGCGCATCTTTGCACAAAATGGCATTTTTAAACCCGGCGGCTTCAAACGCCACATTCCAGTCTTCGACGCCCTGTTTCATATAGGCACGCCATTGCTGGGGCACCTCGCGGGCGAGGTAGTACACAATTGGCTTGACCGGTTCGGACAGAGCGGCCTTTGGATCTTTCTTTTCCAGGCGATAGCGGGTGATAAAGCGCCGCAACACCACCTGATTCTGATCATTGGCGTAATCTTCAAACCCTTCGGTGAAGTAACCAACCCGTGGGTCAACATAGCGGCCCATCATTGGTTTTTCGGGCAGCAACACCAGACTGTAGTGAACCAGAATTGAAATGCTGCGGATGTCACCTGGAATCTGAGCCGGAGGTGGGGCATTTGGGTTAGGGCTCGGGTTGGGTGGCGGTCCAAGCGAATAGGTAATCATGGACCGGGTTTCAATGTTGGTGGGAAACGGTTTGATTTCCTCGATATAGCTGCGTGAGGAGTCAACCTGTGAGGGACCTGATAACCCCAAACTTCCCAACACACTGACGGCTGAAAAGTCAGGTAAATCAGAGGACAGCAATTTGGTGACTTCGATGACGGCGGATTTGTTTTCGCCTTCGGCTTCGACATCAAAGATCAAAATAATCGGTTCCAAATTGGCCGCATCAACCGATTCCTGAATGGCGCTTTTGCCATCAGCCCGCTTGTCATACGACACGTTGCGGAGCTGAATTTTGTTGTTGCGCCGTTCCCATTTGACGACGCGATATCCGACTGGAAAGCCTCCAAATTCAATCCCGGCTGGGACTTTGGCGACTTCGGTGTTCCAGAGCATCACTTTACCATACAGGGCTTCGGGGAGCTCAAAATAGGTTTTTTCTCCGACTTGATGAATGGTAAACAATCCAGGCCTGGATTTGGCCTGATCGGTAATGACTTCTTTATAAGGCTTCGGGCCGGTTGGTTTTTCCTTTCCTGGCATTTGGCCAGGCCCCTGAGGCATATCAGGGATTTGAGCATGGACAGAAGCGGTTAAACACAACACCGCCCCCAAAACAAGAGTCAGACCCCGCAAGCGGGGCGAGCACACAGGCTTCATTCTGTTCCTCCAAAAAAACTAATTTTTTTGATTGATAGGTAAATGATGGTTGGCGGAGTGTAACGAAAAAAAGAGGCGTTAGGATGCCTTTTCTTGCGAAAGACAGGAAGAATTCCCTACTTGGGTCAATTCCCCCTTGTTACCAGTCGAAATTGGAAAGATGAATGGCGGAAAAAGAAAGTTCTTGACATCGAGGCTTCTTTACGGTAAATGAATGAACATTCATTCCAATAAGACACAAGTCACTCATCTATGGCTCGAAAAACCGACACCACCTCACCCACTGATAAAGGCGAAGCCATCTTGCAGGCCGCACTCGAACTGTTTTCCGAACGCGGTTTTCACGGTACGGCCATGCCGCTGGTGTCAGAACGGGCTGGCGTCTCGGCGGGGACCATCTACCGGTACTTTGAAAGCAAAGAAGCCCTCGTCAACGCCCTGTATCAGAAGTGGAAAACCTCCCTGCTGGATCACATTCTGGATGGCTTTCCAGAACAGGCGCCATTTCGCGAGCAATTTCATGTGTTCTGGCAACGCTACGCCAGCTTTGCCCTGGAATTTCCAATGGCCTTTCAGTTTCTGGAACTCCATCACCATGCCGCCTATCTGGACGAGCGCAGCCGCCTGACCGAACAGAGAGGCCATCAACGAATGGTTGAACTTTTCTACGAAAATCAACGCCTGCAAATCCTGAAACCATTTGAAGTTGAACTCCTGGTGGCGTTCGTCTGGGGCGCACTCTCGGGCGTGCTCAAAGCCGGGCTCAAAGGCGAAATTGCGTTGACTCCGGAAATAATTGATGCGGCTGAAGCCTGCTGCTGGGAGGCCATCCGGCGTTAACACGCTGCCCTGCGATGTAGACAAATTCAATCCCCCCACCATTTACCCTGAACC
>CAZXCE010000088.1:0-18823 GCA_964639175.1 uncultured Clostridia bacterium | reverse complement strand
TTCATATTTCATCCTGATCTTCATCTGCATATTGGCCTTAATAGGCTCATATACTGTGATAAAGTTAGTGGTATCAACTTTTTACTAGGAATCATTAGACGGCAAAGATGTCGGTTTTCGCTTTCCGCCGGATCACCAGCTTGAAGCTCATGGCTGTGACCTCAGTTCAGCTTTGGCCGCTTCCCAACTCAATTCATCATCCGGGTTGGCTTCCACATCTTCCAGACTTCAATCCAATTCTGCTTTCTGAGCCTGGGTCAGCGGCAATGCGGCGGCTTCGGCTTCCACGCTCTCCCAGATTTCCAACGCCAGGGCAATCCGTTCCGCTGGACTCATTTGCAAAATTGTTTCTTTCAAGACGGCACTCATCTTTCTTTCCCTCCCTTAAACACTGGTCGGTGACGCTTTCCCGCTGAGCAATTCCAGCACCCGCTTTTTGGTCAGCATGGTGTCGATCATGTGCAGCAATCCCTCACGGTCGGCTTCATCCAGTGAATCAATCAATTTGACCCGCTCCATCATCGCTTTGTCCCGCACGTGGATTTCCACTGGTTCTTCGGCCTTCACCATCACTGGACCTGGGTGGTGAGGCTGCCACCCAGTCGCGAGCGCCCAAAGGATTGTGTGACGAACCAATCCGGGTGCCAGAATCGTCCCGTGGTCGAACCAAACCACCAGTCGTTGACCAGGATTTTCGGCCAGTTCAGCCACGATGGCCACTCCGGGTTCATCATCCGGAGCGACTGTCCAGCGGTACGGCGTTTGATTGATGGTGATGAGTCGAGTGCCTTTTCTGGCTAATGCCATGAGCTTTATTTCCCTTCCGTATTCTCCGCTCAGGCTATTAGAAGAGCGAATCAGACGACTCCGGTCTGGTTGTGGGCCACGGATTGGAACATATTTTCAGCGCTATCGCCATTCTGGAAAGCCACGTATTGCGGTACCGAAACGGCACAATATTGAAAGAAAGTGACTTCCCAGTCAGAGCACACCTGGCAGCTATCGGCCTTAAAAATATTCGCTCTCCAGGACCAGATTGCATCCATGCCTCAAGTGAAACCTCAAGTTTTCCATGGGGATGATCCAGCACCAATATCACGGGTTGACTCATTTTCACGTTTTTCTTCCGAGGGATTTTCCGCTGGTTGATCGCTCAGATTGCTCCAACCGCAATCAGGTGGGTTCGGGTGATCTCCTGCAACGGGTCAATCGTTCCACAAAGCCCGGAGTTGTTGTTTCAAGGCTTCGTCTTTTTGGCCATAAGGTGTATGCCCCACCTGGTGATAATAAGCCAGGAATTTGTTCCGGGACGACTCATCAAACAGGTGCAGATTCTCGTCTCCAATATCATGACCATACCAGACTTCGCAGTCAGGCAGGTTGGCTTCAAGCCACCGGGCACAGGTGATAAAGAGCAGCACATTACCCCGTTCGTACCCTGGTCCATAATACGCTTTCAACAGATTGACATTGATCCAGCAATCCCGTGGATCAGTTCTGGCCTGAGTTGGAACGGGTCCTTCGGTCTGATCCTTGACAATGATGAGTGGCCCATCCCCGTAAAAGTCATCTTCCAAATTAAGTGCCAGTTCCTCAACCATTCGGTCTCGCCACGCCCACAGTGTCGCCAGTGGCGGAATTCTCTTTAACCTGACCAGAAGAACAACTCCCACGGGCATGCTTACCTCTCTTTAGCTGATGTTGTCCAGGAGTCATTGATGGCTTTATTTATGATTGGATTGGCTGCTTTGTCAATCATCGTAACTGACCGCTTATTTTCTTCCCCAATCAGGATTATAAAGTCGTTACATTCAAATCTGGAGGATGACCGAGCCCAGCCTGCTTCCAGCCCAAGGGCCTGGACGATAGACGAAATGAACACTTTCTTTTCCACTGGTCCAAATGGACCAGCGTATTTGATCACGAATCGTCCAAGCCGATGGTGAAGAAACGTCAGGTCTATCAGGAACACGCCATCTCCTGGCTGTATGGCAACCCCTTGCACCACCCCACCGTCAATCGGGGAAGAAACTTTCAATTTCGGAATTCGGGACTGCACCTCATCCAGGGACATTCCCAGGCGAATACCTTGCAGTTCCGGGACATCGGCGAATGTCAAAGTGCAGTGCGGTTGACAGGGAGATGTTGGTACAACCGTGGCAGAATCAATCCCTGGCCCAGCCACCAGTATTTCCTCAGACCTGATTTCGTTCGGTTTTTGCTCAGGATCGAATGCTACATACACCGTGCGTTTAAAGAATTTCCCAAGGTCGCCCTGATCAAATCCTGTGTCAAATTCCAGGAATTCATCGGGTTGCAACATAAACGGCTTTTTCTCCATTGAACTTTTGGCATCCCAATCAGCCGGAGCATTCTCGGATCCCGGATATTTCCACTGACAGGTATCCCGATCAAATGTCAGGTGGTATCCGGTAGGGATAAACTCATCCTCAGAATTGAAACCATACACAATGATCGGTTTCGGGGAGTGATTGACCAGCCGAAGTCGTACCTGGTGAAGGTCTTCCTGAAGGTGGCCGCATTGTTGGCACAACTTCTGGCCAACTTGCTCAATCCGGACAGACGGGCAGTCTTGTGAATAGGTTGGGAGGGACAACCCAAATAAAATCAGACCTGACACCAGAACCTTTTTCATGCGCTATGCTCCAGAAACCAGTTGAGATACCCTGCAAATTAGTCAGTGAGCGTGAATCAGGTCCAATTACAGCCTGCTTTATTCAAGCAACAGGAGCACCTGATTCGAAATTGGCCAAACACGTCTCGCTCTGGGACGCGCTACCTGAAGAATAATTTGAGTTGCAACGACGGAAAATTCCAGTACTATGGGAAGACTGTTTGACATTGAAATCACAATCACCAGGTGAAAGCTGCTTTCGACCTTTTTCCGTTGGGGTTGGAGTCATCATGTCTCAGGTATCAAACCCGATTGATTTTCGATCACCTCGCGAAATTACGGTTTTATGGATTACGGCTGGATTAGGCTGTGACGGAGAATCTGTGGCCTTAACGGCAGCCACCCAACCCGGCATCGAAGATCTGGTCCAGAGTGCTTTGCCGGGGCTGCCACCCCTGCGATTTCTCAACCCGTTTTATGCCTATGAAAACGGCGACGAGTTTATCGCCTACCTTGAACGAGCGGCAACGGGAGACCTGGAGCCGTTCATTCTGGTCATTGAAGGCTCGATTCCGAATGAAAAAATCAAATCGGAAGGATATTGGGCGGCGTTTGGAACTGATCGCCAAACCGGCCAACCGATTCCCACCTGTCACTGGATTGATCAGTTGGCACCACATGCCTGGGCTGTGATGGCGGTGGGAACCTGTGCCACCTATGGCGGCATTCACGCCATGGCGGGAAACATGACCGGCGCGATGGGATTACCTGACTATCTCGGTTGGGACTGGAAATCAAAGGGCGGGCTTCCGATTGTGTGTGTTCCCGGATGCCCCACCCAACCCGACAATTTGACCGAATCACTGCTGTATTTGCTCTATCAATCTGTCGGACGGGCCCCGATGATTCCCCTCGATGAAGCACTGCGTCCTAAATGGCTTTTTAGTGATACCGTTCATGAAGGCTGTGACCGGGGTGGCTATTATGAACAGGCACAATTTGCAACGGAATATGGCTCTCGCTTTTGTATTGTGAAGCTTGGGTGCTGGGGGCCGGTCGTGCAATGTAATGTTGCTCGGCGGCATTGGGTCAATGGGGTAGGAGGGTGTCCCAATGTCGGAGGCATCTGCATCGGATGCACCATGCCTGGATTTCCGGACAAATTTATGCCGTTTATGGACCAACCGCCAGGATCTCTGCTTTCCACCCAGGCGGTTATGACCTATGGACGATCAATCCATGCCTTACGCCGGTATACCCAGGCATCTCTCAACCGGGAACCAGCCTGGAGGAAAACTGGCCAGAAATTAAGCTCTGGATACACCGTCTTTAAACCTGAGAAGGAAGAGTCATGAATGAGTTTGGCTTTGCTCACCTGACATCATTCTTATGGGGCAAGGGCGAGGCATCGGGTTCAGATGAGTTGTCCGCAGCTTGTCTTTCTGAAGCTGAAGCCCTCTTGAACCTGATGGCCGGAATTTCGTTTCCGGCAGGTCTGCATACCGGATTCAAACCAATCACGTCCCATCAAATTGAGTACAGCACCAGTAAAGACCTCCCCGAACTCAAAGATGTCTATCAGATCATTGTCGAGCAAATTCCAGCCGTTGCGTTTTTAGCCTTTCTCGATAAAGGGATTGGGGAAGCTTATGTGAGCCCTCAAATTGAACGCAGTTTGGGATTTACCCAGGAAGAGTGGCTCGGTGATCCCATCCGGTGGTACCGGCAGATTCATCCAGGTGATAAAGAACGCTGGAGCACCGAAGCCGCCCATACCTTTCTCACCGGTGAACCTCTGAGTTCAGTCTACCGCGTGCTGGCCCGCGATCAGCGAGTGGTTTGGTTTCAATGCGAAGTCCGAATGGTACGCCATCCAGACGGTCGGCCCTGGTTTTTGCATGGCATTGGGTTTGATGTCACGGAATGGAAACTGACCGAAGAAGCCCTTCGCGCCAGCGAAGAAATGCTCCGCAATTTGTTTGAATCAGCCCCAGATACCGTGGTGGTCGTCAATCAGTTGGGCCAAATTGAACGGGTGAATATCCAGGCGGAGCGTGTGTTCGGATATCGTCGGCAGGAACTGCTGAACCAGCCAGTCGAACTGCTGTTACCTGAGCGGTTTCGGAATCGTCATGTCCGTCATCGAGCCAGTTTTTTAGCCGAACCGCACCTGCGCCCGATGGGTGCCAGCCTGGAACTCTATGCCCGACGCAAAGATGGGAGTGAGTTTCCAGTGGATATCATGCTCAGTCCGATGGGAACCCCCAGGGGATGCTGGGTCATTGTGGTGATTCGCGACATTACCAGTCGGACCCAAACTGCCGAGGAACTCAAACGTCGCGAAGGCGAGCTGCGGGCCCTCAGCGCCAGTTTACTGTCGGCTCAGGATGAGGAACGACGCCGAATAGCCCGCGAATTACACGACGGCACGGCACAAAATCTGGCCGGGCTGGCGATGAACCTCTCCCTGCTGCTTCACTCGCCACACACGCCACAGGACTGGGCCTGGCGCCGAATCCTGTTTGAGAGCCTGGCGTTAACCGAACAATGTTCCACCGAAGTTCGCAACCTGTCATATCTACTTCATCCGCCGCTCCTCGATGACCTGGGCCTGACTTCGGCACTGAAATCCTACATCACCGGATTTAGTCAGCGGACTGGCATCCAGGTCGAGTTGGAATTTCAACCTGAACCCGGAAGGCTGCCCCAGGAGGTTGAAACCACATTATTTCGGATTGTTCAGGAAGGTTTGGCCAATATTCACCGGCACTCCGGCAGTTTGAAAGCGGGAATTCGGTTGCTGGTCAACGAGTACACCGTTCGGCTCGAAGTATGGGATGAGGGCAAGGGGTTTCTGGATAAGGTACCTCACGATCATCCCGTTGGCGCCATTGGATTTGGCGTTGGAATCCCTGGCATGCGTGAGCGGGCGCAACAGCTTGGGGGTGGAATGGAAATCCATACCGGCCCCCAGGGCACCACGATCAAAGTTACTTTACCGTTGAGAGGGTCGCTATGAAAACGGTCCGAATTTTGATTGCAGACGACCATGAAATTGTTCGGCGAGGGTTGCGAACCCTGCTCGAAACCCGGCCTGAATGGGAAGTTGTCGCCGAAGCCGTGACTGGCTTGCAGGTGGTTGAAGAAGCCAAAAAATTGACCCCTGATTTGATTATTCTGGACATCTCCATGCCGGAAATGAATGGTCTGGAAGCACTGCGGTTGATTCGGAAAACGGTACCGCAGGCCCAGGTTTTGGTACTTTCAGTCCATGATTCGGAACAACTGGTTCGCGAGGTGCTTGAAGCCGGCGCCCGCGGGTATGTTCTGAAATCGGACGCCGGGCGCGTCCTCATCGCCGCAGTGGAAGCCCTCTGCAACCAGGAGCCGTTTTTTACGGCTAAAGTTTCGGAAATGATGCTCGAAGGGTTTTTGCGGAGCGGCAATTCAGGTGAAATTCCGAAAGACCCGTTGACGCCACGGGAACGGCAAATTGTTCAACTGCTGGCTGAAGGAAAATCCAATAAAGAAATTGCGGAACGGTTGGAAATCAGTGTGAAAACCATTGAAACCCACCGTAGCCACATCCTGGCCAAACTCAACCTCCACTCGATGAGTGATCTGGTGCGGTATGCCGTTCGCAATCAATTGATTGAACCGTGAAGCTGGCAAGCTGACAAAGTGATAAGGTGACCGAATGACAGGGTGACCGAATGACCTTGTCATCCTGCCACTTTGTCCCCCAATCAGGAATTTCCTGATACCTAACTCAGCAGTACAATGTATTGACCCCAAACTCCCATCCTCTACAATATTTGCGGACTTTATCCCTTTCTTCACTCTTTTCAATTGTCACGCCTTCTTTCCCTTACTGGCTCCTGATATTCCTTCCACGCACCCTGGCGTTGGGAAGCTGACAACCGCGTTTGCACGCACTGAAAGGAGATTCGCAATGACAGCAGAAACTGTCCCTTACGGTCGAATAACCCAACGCCCTCCGGTGGTCAGCGATGTACATATCGTGTGGATTACGGCTGGGCTGGGCTGTGACGGCGATTCAGTGGCGATTACCTCCGCCACTCAGCCAGGTGTTGAAGACGTGTTATTGGGAGCGATTCCGGGTCTTCCCAATGTCCACCTCCATAACCCGGTGCTGGCCTATGAAGTCGGCGACGAATTTATGAAGTACTGGTACCAGGCCGAACGCGGTGAACTGGACCCGTTTGTGCTCGTCGTCGAAGGTTCAATTCCAAATGAAAAAATCAAAACCGAAGGCTACTGGGCCGCGCTGGGGAATGACCCGGCGACAGGGCAACCCATTACGACCTGTGAATGGATTGACCGGTTGGCGCCGAAAGCGCTGGCGGTGGTGGCCATCGGCACCTGCGCCACTTATGGCGGCATCCATGCGATGGAAGGCAATCCAACCGGATGCATGGGGCTGGCTGACTACCTGGGTTGGAACTGGAAAACCAAAGCCGGGATTCCGATTGTCAATGTTCCCGGCTGCCCGGTTCATCCTGATAATTTTATGGAAACGGTTCTGTACCTGCTCTATCAGGCAATTGGACTGGCGCCGATGATTCCGCTCGATGACGTAGGCCGTCCGCTCTGGCTCTTTGGAAGCACCGTTCACGAAGGTTGTGACCGGGCAGGCTATTACGAGCAGGGCGACTTTGCCGAAGAATACGGCTCTCCGAAGTGTATCGTCAAACTTGGCTGCTGGGGGCCAGTGGTCAATTGTAATGTTCCCAAGCGCGGCTGGGTCAATGGTGTCGGCGGCTGTCCAAATGTGGGCGGCATTTGTATCGGATGCACCATGCCTGGGTTCCCCGACAAATTTATGCCGTTTATGGACGAACCGCCTGGGGGAAAACTTTCTTCCTCCGCCGTGGGCATCTATGGCAAAGCCATTTCCTCGTTGCGCAAACTCACCAATGCCACCCTCAACAAAGAGCCAAAATGGCGACATACACGCGCCGAACTGACCACCGGGTATCGCCCGCGAAGTTATTAGGCGAGAAAGGAGGACACGCACATGTCAACCGTATTGGAAAACCAAACCGGCGTTCCGACTGGAGGTCGAAAACTGGTGGAGATGAGTTGGGATCCAATCACCCGGATCGTCGGCAGCCTTGGGATTTACACCAAAATTGACTTTGAAAACCGCGAAGTCGTCGAGTGTCACAGCACATCGTCCATTTTTCGGGGGTACAGTATTTTCATGAAGGGCAAAGACCCTCGTGACGCGCATTTTATCACCAGCCGTATTTGCGGTATTTGCGGGGACAATCACGCCACATGTGCCACGTATGCCCAAAATATGGCCTTTGGTGTGCAACCGCCAGCCCTTGCCGAATGGATTGTGAATTTAGGCGAGGCTGCTGAATACATGTTTGATCACAATATTTTTCAGGACAATCTGGTCGGCGTGGATTTCTGTGAACAGATGGTCAAAGAGACCAATCCGAGTGTTTGGGAAAAAGCCCAGCGGACGGCGGCACCCAATGGCAACCTCCACGGATATCGAACCATTGCCGACATTATGACGGCCCTTAATCCATTTACTGGCGCATTTTATAAAGAAGCACTCCAGACCAGTCGTTACACGCGGGAAATGTTCTGCCTGATGGAAGGCAAGCATGTGCATCCATCAACGCTCTACCCTGGGGGGGTGGGCACAGTGCCGACAATTCAACTGTTTACCGATTATCTGGTCCGGCTCATGCGATATGTTGAATTTATGAAAAAAGTCGTTCCCCTGCATGACGATTTGTTCGACTTTTTCTATGAAGCGCTCCCAGGATACGAAAAGGTCGGGCAACGCCGGGTGCTCCTGGGATGCTGGGGCTCGTTTAATAATCCTGACGTTTGTGATTACACCTATCAGCGAATGGGCGAATGGGGCCGGGCAATGTATGTCACGCCAGGTGTCGTGGTTGATGACGAACTGGTTACCACGGATCTGGTGGATATCAACCTGCAGATTCGAATTTTGCTGGGCAGTTCCTATTATCAAGACTGGGATAATTCAGAGTTGTTTGTGACCAAAGACCCGCTTGGAAACCTGGTGGACCGGCGGCACCCGTGGAACCAAACCACGATTCCAAAACCGCAAAAACGAGATTTTAACGGCAATTACACCTGGGTGATGTCGCCCCGCTGGTTAGACAAACGTACCGGTGATCATCTGGCCCTTGATACCGGCGGCGGGGCGATTGCCCGATTGTGGTCAACGGCACTGGCCGGGCTGGTGGATATTGGCTACGTCAAGGCAACTGGTCGTAGCGTCAAAATTTACCTTCCGAAAACCGCTTCACTCCCTGAGGTTGAATTCGAATGGAAAGTGCCCAGGTGGAGCAACGCCATCGAACGCGACCGCGCCCGGACCTATTTTCAGGCGTACTCAGCCGCCTGTGCCCTCTATTTCGTCGAACAGGCATTGGCGGAACTCCATGCCGGGCATACCAAAACCTGGACTGATTTCAAAGTTCCCGAAGAAGCCATCGGATGCGGTTTTCACGAAGCTGTCCGCGGCGTGCTTTCACATCACGTCGTCATCCGCGAAGGCAAAATCGCCAATTATCACCCCTATCCACCGACGCCCTGGAATGCCAATCCACGCGACATTTATGGAACCCCTGGCCCCTATGAAGATGCGGTCCAGGGAACGCCGATCTTTGAAGAAAATGGCCCGGATAAGTTTAAAGGAATTGACATTATGCGGGCAGTTCGCAGTTTCGACCCGTGCCTGCCGTGCGGCGTCCATATGTATCTCGGGAACGGGAAAGTGCTCGAAACCCGGCATTCACCGACGTTTGGCAGGATGTAGGGCCTGGGCGGAAGACAGTGGGCTAAGGGCTAAGGGCTGAAAAAGGCGGGCTTGAACCTGTTTTCTTTAACCCCAAGCCCTTAGCCCCAAGCCCTCAGCCCCGAACCCCCAGCCCCCCAGCCCCTTCCCACTGTCTTCCGCCCTCACCTGAAATGCAAAACCACTATGTCATCACCACAAACGAAACGCTCAAACCAAAAAGAATTTCAACGGCGGCTCCAGCAAATCGAAGTCCTGGTCAATGCGGTTGAATCGGCGGCTGATCCTCGCGTGCGCGGTGCGGCAACCGAGTTGCTTCAGACCTTGATGGAGCTTCATGGAATGGCAGTGGAAAGGATGATGGAAATCGTCTTTGAATCTGGTCCTCAGGGGCTGGAGATCATTGACCAGTTTGCTCAGGATGAATTGACGTCCCAGGTGTTGCTCCTCCACGATTTGCATCCATTAGACCTGGAAATGAGAGTCATCAGGACGTTGGAGAAAATACGCCCGGTGGTTCATTCAAATGGCGGTGAAATAGAACTCAGTTCCATGGCAGGCGCCGTTGTCAACATCCGCCTGCACGGGAGCTTTCACGGATGCGGGACAACCACCAGCACTATGAAAGCTTTGGTGGTGGAGGCTATTTTGGATGCGGCGCCCGATGCGGTAGCCGTCGAAATTATTACCGACCAGGATGCCTTTGGACGTTCGGGGCTGGTTCAACTGGGACGACCGGTGAGCCAGAATCGCACCCGAGTCAGCGGAGGGTGAATTGATCATGCGAACCAATTCGCCATTTGCTTCACTTCGACGGTTTGCGCGCCCTGGTCCGCTGGTGGAACGGTGTGATTTGTGCCGGGCCGAACTGGCCCCCGTCCATCAACATCTGTTTGAGCCGAAAATCAGGCATGTGCTGTGTGCCTGTGATGCATGCGCTTTGTTGTTTGACAATCGAGAAGGAAAATACCGCCGGGTGCCTCGCCGGATTCGGCTCCTTTCGGGGTTCCACTTAACCAATGCCCAGTGGGAAAACCTCTTCATTCCGATCAATCTGGCCTTTTTTTACCATGACAGCACCCGAGGCGGCGTGGTGGCACTGTATCCAAGTCCAGCCGGGGCAACCGAATCATTACTTCCGCTTGAGTCATGGGTGGAAATTGAAGCAGCAAACCCATTTCTGAAGGGGATGGAACCGGATGTCGAAGCCCTGCTGGTCAATCGGCTGGGGAGTATTCAGGGGCTGGGAGGGTCTGAATACTTCCTGGCGCCGATTGACGAATGCTTCAAGCTGGTGGGTGTGATTCGGGCCCGGTGGCATGGTCTCTCGGGCGGGGCCCAGGTTTGGGACGAAGTTGGGAGCTTTTTTGCATCGCTGCACGAAAGAGCGATTACCATCAACGGAGTGATTCATGCTTGACTTGAATTTTGAGGTCTGTTCGGCTGAGCCTCACGCCTTTGCCGCAGGGCCGACGCTGGTGTTCAAACTCCGGATCACCAATGGCGATGGCGCCAACACAATTCATTCAATTCTTCTGCGGTGCCAGATTCAAATTGAACCAACCCGCCGCCGCTACACTGATGTGGAACAAGACCTGTTGCTTGACTTGTTTGGCGAACCGACCCGCTGGAGCCAAACTTTGCGGACAATGCTCTGGACACATACCAGCACCACGGTTGGGCCATTTACCATCGGGAAAACGATAGATTTGCAAGTGCCCTGTACTTTTGATTTTAACGTAGCTGCCACCAAATATTTTGCCGGCCTGGAAAATGGCGAAGTTCCGCTGGTATTTCAGTTCAGTGGGACGGTTTTTTATGGCACTGACCAAAATGGGTTGCAGGTTGCCCAGATTCCCTGGTCAAAGGAAACTCGATTCCGGCTTCCGGTGCGGGTCTGGTCTGATATGATGGAGGTCTATTACCCCAACAGCGTCTGGCTCAATTTGAGACGCGACATTTTTGACGAGCTGTATCGCTTTAAAATTCAGCAGGGAATCCCTACCTGGGAAGGCGTGATGGAACGCCTCCTGGCCGAGAAAGGAGTAAAAATTCGTGATGGATCTTGAGCTGGTCGAAAAAATTGCCGCCGCAGTGCTCTATGAAGGGTACATGCTGTACCCGTATCGGCCTTCGGCAGTCAAAAACCGGAAACGATTCAATTTTGGGGTGTTGACGCCGCAAGCCTACAGCCAGGCCCAGGCTGGTACCGAACATTGGACCATGCACACCGAATACCTGGTTTGGTGCCAGCCCGATGCCGTGCTGAATGTAAAAGTGCGGTTTCTCAATTTACGCGACCGGCGGGTGTTGCAGACAGTGCCTCCACCTCTGACCAGCGATACGCCAGAAGATCTTGAATTTGTGCCTGTTGATCACCTTGAAATCGCCGGACAGCACTGGTACGGCTGGCAGGAAGCCGTGGAGCGTGAGATTGCTGAGTTTCATTTAAAACTCAAAGAACTGGTTTTTCACCCCAAAACGGTTTCAGTGACCTTTCCATCTGAGATGGATATCCAGGTCCTGACCGGGAGCGATGGCCAGGTATGTGGAAAACTTGAGCACGAACTCCCTTCAACCACTGTTTGGATCGAAATCAAAGCCAGCGTTGAGAGCCTCCAGGAATTGCCGGACGGTCAGCTTCGCACATTGAAAAAGGTATCGGTTCGAATTGAAAACCAGACCGGGTTGAACGAAGGCTGGCCCAGGCATCGCGAGGAGGTTTTGAACCGATCCCTGATTTCCACACATACGATTTTGGGGGTTCACAATGCCGAGTTTGTGTCGCTGCTCGACCCTCCGGAAGTCCTTCGGAGCCAGGTCGCCGGATGCCAGAATCGTGGTGCCTGGCCGGTTCTGGTGGGAGAACCCGGAAGCTGCTGTGCGATGCTGGCGTCACCGATCATTCTGTATGACTACCCACAGATTGCCCAGGAAAGCGTCGGAGATTTCTATGATGGAACCGAAATTGACGAAATGCTGGCGCTCCGCGTAATGACGCTCACCGATGCCGAAAAGCAGGAAATGCGGTGCGTTGATGATCGGGCGCGCCGCATTTTGGAACGAACCGAAACCCTTCCGGAAGAACATTTTATGAAGCTCCACGGCGCCCTGCGTGGACTTCGCCCAATGGAGTCCTGAGCCTTATGCACGAATGGGAATGGCACCTGGTTGAGGATCGGACCGAATTGAATCAAACGGTCGTCCAGGGGGTCGAACTCAAACCTGGAGACCGTGTCTGGTTACGCCCCCAGCGTGGCGGCGACATCTTTGACCTGGTACTGGCTGGAAAACTCGCCGTGATTGAGTCGCTTGAGCAGGACTATGAAAACAAGATCCACGTGGCAGTGGTCGTGGAGGATGACCCTGGCCAGGATCTCGGCCACCAACGGCTTCCCGGCCACCGGTTCTTTTTTTCGATAGAAGAAATCGAACCCTGGAGAGAAGAGCGATGAACACCCCATTCAACAACCAGGAACCACAGAAAATCCTGATTGCCGGCATCGGAAATATTTTTTTCGGTGACGATGCGTTTGGGGTCGAAGTTGTTCGGGCTCTGGCAGGTCGCAACCTTCCCGAGGGCGTTGTGGTCAAGGATTTTGGAATCCGGGGGTTTGATCTTGCCTGCGCACTGGTCGAAGACTATGACACCTATCTGCTGGTGGATGCGATCTCACGTGGGGCGCCGCCCGGTACCTTGTTTGTCATTGAGCCTGAACTAAACAAGTCAGCGCCACCAGCGGCGGAATTTGAAGCCCACAGCTTAAATCCAATGAAGGTTCTGGAACTGGCTCAAACCTTTGGCGCCGCCTTAAATAATGTTCTGCTGATTGGGTGTGAACCTGCCTTTCTCGGCTCTGAAGACGAAGGTGCGATGGGCCTCAGTGAACCGGTGGCGGCGGCTGTTACCGAAGCCGTGCGGCTGATTGAATCATTGATTGCCAAAACGCTGACTGAACCCTGCGGCACCAAAGCCGCCCAATCAACCCGATAGCAAAAGGAGGGCATTTATGGGATCACATGAAAATCATTCGAACAGTGATCAAGACAACCGGGACACACTGTTTCTCTTTGGCGGGTTGGCCTTGATTGTCCTCGGTGTCGGTCTGGTCATCACCAACCGGAAAGTGCGGCAGGCAGTTGACTCTGGTTTGGCCGGTGTTCTACCTGAGTTAAAAGGAAAAATTCTTCCTGACCTGTCAACCGTGGGGTCGGATGTCGAACGGTATTTAAAAATCAGATCTATGTGAAAACAATGTCATGCCAGTTTGGGCTGAGGGGATTGGGCTAAAGGTTGAGGAAGATTCAATATTTTCAATACTTTAGCTTTTTCATAACACAAGAATTTCAGTCCATCAAAATGGTTTCAGTGCCACCTGCTGGGCAGGCGGGTGCGTTTTAGCTTCAACTATTTTCAATGGGATAAACTCTTCATACTTCATAAATTCATAACGCCCAAACGGGGTATGCAGATGAGTGAAAATCTCAATCATTTTCTCAAGTTCAAATTGTTACCCGCATCGAGCAAATTCACCGTTCAGGCATTCCCCAATGGAATTCTGGCTGGGTTTGGGCATAGTCCGACGATTGGCATCCGGGATTTCACCGGCGTCGGCCAGTTTGTGCCGGAAACCTTTACCAATGCTGAATTTCAAATGACCGTCAAAACCAGTTCGCTCACGGTTTTAGATGACATCAAGGAGAAAGATCGCCGGGAAATTGAACGCCTAATGCAGGACGAAGTCCTGCACACCGCGACTTTTCCTGAAGTTCATTTCCAGAGCACCAGTATTACCGTCACCCGGATTCTTCCAGGACGCTATAAAGCCCGGATTATCGGTGACTTAACATTGCACGGTGTCAAACGGCAGGGATTGTGGATTTTGGCTCAGGTGACACTGGTGGGAGAAACGCTCCGCGCCCAGGGTGATTTTACATTGCGGCAGACTGATTACGGCATCAAGCTGGTTTCGATTGCCGCCGGGGCGCTCCGGCTCAAAGACGAACTCAAATTTGTGTTCGATCTGGTCGGGGAACCAGAGGGAAATAATACCAATTTGGGCTGAGGGTATCGGGCTAAGGGCTAAAGGAAATACAATATCTTCAATGTTTTAGCCTTTTGCTAACCTGAGAGCACCCGTGCAAGCTGGTTGATTCCCTGAGGAGGAAGAAAAATCAGATGAACTCAACGCCCCGACTGGTACACATCAGAGAAAATGTCCTCAAACGCAATGATGTGCTGGCGCGGGCTTTGCGCCAACGCTTTTCAGCCGCTCAGGTTGTGGTCATCAGTCTGGTTTCAAGCCCTGGTTCGGGTAAAACAGCTTTTTTGGAAAAAACACTGACGCAGGTGCGTCCACTCTACCAAACGGCAGCCCTGGTTGGTGATTTAGCCACCGAAAATGACGCTGCCCGGCTGCAACGGTCCGGGGTGCCGGTCCGACAAATCATCACCGGAACAGTGTGTCATCTGGAAGCTGAAATGGTGGAAAAAGCCCTTGAAGGCTGGAACCTGGATGAGCTTGACCTGTTGTTTATCGAAAATGTCGGGAATCTGGTCTGCCCATCGAGCTATGACATCGGCGAACACCTGCGGCTGGTCCTGATGTCAGTCACGGAAGGCGAAGACAAACCACTCAAATATCCGACCATTTTTAATTCCGCCGACGTGGCCGTGATTACCAAAATTGATCTGGCCGAGGCCGTGGAGTTTGATCAAGTCACAACCCACCAAAACATCCATGCGATTCGACCAGGAATTCCGATTCTGGAAGTTTCGGCCAAAACCGGTCAGGGTATGGACCAGTGGCTCACCTTTCTTTGTTCACACAAGGCGCTCCAAATTTGAAAATACTGGCAGGGAGGATGAAAACCTATGTGTCTGGCAATACCCGGAAAAATCGTCGAGTTTGTGGACGAAGAAAACCAGATTGCCAAAGTTGACATTGGGGGCGTCCGCCGAAACATCAATATCGGGCTACTGGACCGCAACACGCTCAGCCTTGGCGACTATGTGCTTGTCCACGTGGGGTTTGCCATGAACCGAATTGATGCCGATGAGGCCCGCGAAACGCTCCGATTGCTGAAAGAAATGACCGAATATTACGACGAGCTTGAGCAATTCAAATCATCCTCAGGTTGATGAACCAAAGGTGCTATGAGCAAACCAGTTGACGACTTTTCACGGGCATTTTATCCGTTCCTTCACGATGAGGAACGGAAACCATTGGAATTAAAGGAGGAATTGCGGTTTTCCCTGCTTGAGAAAGTCCGTGAAAGCATCGAGGTGAAGCAACGTTTCTTTTCCGAGAATGCCGATGAAATCCTGGCGGTTTCGCTGGAAATGGCGACTGCCTTTCATCGTGGGAAAAAATTGCTGGTTTGTGGCAATGGCGGTTCAGCCACCGATGCCCAGCATATTGCCGTCGAATTTATGCACCCGATTGTGGTGGGTCGAAAATCCCTCCCGGCGCTGTGCCTGGCAAACGATATGGCGATGGTGACCGCGATTGGAAATGACATAGGATTTGCCGACATCTTTTCCCGACAAATTATTGCCCACGGGACTGAAGGCGATTTGCTGGTGGGGATTTCAACCAGCGGAAACTCTGAAAATTTGCTGCACGCCGTTCACACAGCCCGGCGGATGAAATTGATCACCATTGGATTGGCCGGCAACGACGGCGGCAAACTGGCAACACTGAAGGTAGAAAGACAGCTTGATTATTGCCTGACGGTACCGACATCGAGCATTCATCGCATCCAGGAATCACACGTGACGCTCTATCACATAATTTGGGATCTGGTCCACGAATACCTGCAACATAAATCACTTTTGACAACTGACAGAGGAGGGCAAAATCCATGAAATTCATTGATGAATTCAGACAGCGTGGCCCGGCACTGGCTTTGTCAAAACAAATTGCCACGCTGACCACTCAACGGCTCAAGATTATGGAAGTCTGTGGTGGGCATACGCATACCATTTTTAAGTATGGGATCGAAGACCTGCTCCCAGCCAACATCGAGATGATCCATGGGCCGGGTTGCCCGGTGTGCGTGATACCGCTGGGCCGGGTGGACGATGCCATTTCCATTGCGCAAACTCCAGGGGTCATTTTTACGACGTTTGGCGATGCCATGCGGGTTCCAGGTTCAAAAACCAGCCTGCTTCAGGCCAAAGCCGAAGGGGCTGACGTCCGGATGGTCTATTCACCGCTGGACGCGCTCAAACTTGCCAAAAATAATCCGGAGCGAGTGGTTGTCTTTTTTGCTCTCGGGTTTGAGACCACGTCGCCATCCACGGCAATGACCATCCGGCAGGCGGCGAAAGATGGCATCAAAAATTTCCTCGTTTTTTGCAACCACATCACCATTGTTCCAGCCTTAAAAGCCATGCTTGACTCACCCGATCTGCAACTCAATGGCTTTCTTGGACCTGGGCACGTCAGCACCGTGATTGGAACCCGCTGCTATGAATTTGTGGCCAGAGACTATGGCAAACCGGTGGCGGTCTCAGGATTTGAACCGCTTGACGTCTTGCAGTCAATTTATATGGTGGTCAAACAAATCGTCGAAGGCCGCACCGAAGTCGAAAATCAGTATGGTCGAGCGGTCAACCGCGATGGCAACCGGCGGGCCATGGACGTGTTATGCCAGGTTTTTGAGCCCCGTGATTTTTTTGAATGGCGTGGACTTGGCTCGATTGCCCATAGCGGTATGCGGTTGCGGCGCGAATTTGCCACTTTTGACGCTGAGTTACGCTTTGGGGTGCCAGGTCTGCGCGTGGCTGACCCGAAAGCCTGTCAATGTGGAGAAATTTTAAAAGGCGTCAAAAAACCCTGGGAATGCAAAGTGTTTGGGACCGCCTGCACTCCGGAAACCCCGATTGGGTCCTGTATGGTCTCGTCTGAAGGCGCCTGTGCCGCCTACTACAACTTCGGCAGGCTTTCAAAAGTGGCTGAACGGACTGGTCTGTAAAACCGTCTGCCATCGGAGGATGCGACATGGCCTCACAGTTTTCACCGACTCCGCTTTTTGAACGGGTTGAACGGGCCCGCCGTCGAAAACCGGTCCTCCGGGATGTGCGGATTACCCTGGCGCATGGAAGCGGCGGCAAGGCCATGCACGAACTGGTTGAAGGTCTGTTTGTTGAAGTTTTTCGCAATCCACTGCTCGAAAAATTGGATGACCAGGCCGTTTTCGATGTTCCTTCAATGGGTCGGTCACGCTCACGCATTGCCTTTACCACTGATTCCTATGTGGTTGACCCCATTTTCTTTCCTGGTGGTGACATTGGCAGACTGGCGGTCAATGGAACCGTTAATGATCTGGCGATGTCAGGTGCCCGCCCGGTCTATCTCTCCGCCGGGTTTATGATTGAAGAAGGCTTTTTGATGGAAGATTTGCGACGGATTGTCGCTTCGATGCGTGAAGCCGCCGACGCTGCCGGAGTTCAAATTGTGACCGGTGATACCAAAGTCGTGCAAAAAGGCAGCGTTGACAAGGTGTTTATCAATACTTCGGGCGTGGGATTTTTGGAACACCCCGTCAATATTTCTGCTTCGCGCGCTCGACCCGGAGACGTAGTGATTTCAAGCGGGACCATTGGCGACCACGGCACCACGATTATGATCGCCCGGGGCGAACTGGACCTTGAAACTGAAATCCTGAGCGACACCGCCCCACTCAATTCTCTGGTTTCAGACATGCTGGCTGAAGCGCTCCGCAAAAAAGCCCTGGATGAAATCCACTGTTTGCGCGACCCAACTCGTGGCGGGGTGGCCACAACGCTCAATGAAATCGCGCTTAGCTCAGAGGTGTACATTCAAATTGAAGAAGACCGGATTCCCGTCCGTGAAGAAGTCAAAGGCGCCTGCGAAATCCTTGGTCTTGACCCGCTCTATGTTGCCAACGAAGGCAAATTGCTGGCCGTGGTTTCAGAAGCTATCGCCGAATCGCTTCTGGTTCGAATGCGGCAGCATCCATTCGGACAGCAAGCCGGCATCATCGGACGGGTTCTGGCGGCGCCAGCCGGGATTGTCGCCATGACGACGGGGTTTGGCGGCACCCGGATCGTGGATATGCTCGTCGGAGAACAATTACCTCGAATTTGTTAATCTGATGATGCCTGACAAACAGGGCCGACGAAAGTTGTGGTTGGGTGAGTGGCAGGGTGTTTTGATTTGTTTTGCGAGCGGTGACGCCGGCTGATGACTGATAGTGCCTCGATCCATACTCAATCAGTCCACACCAGAATGGAGCAACTTCGATTGATTCAAGATCCGATACGGGTCGGTACTGTTCACCCCTGAGAGGCTGGGGTTCACTCTTTTCGACGGTTGTGGGTTGGGACTCATACCATTTGTTGCCTAAAT
>CAZXCE010000087.1:0-18832 GCA_964639175.1 uncultured Clostridia bacterium | reverse complement strand
GGTGGCACCGGATTCCGCAAGATGTGGTCCGGGTTAATCGTGATCAGACCGGCCACCCCAGCAAACCAGAGCCGCCCATCACGCCCGCGAATCGCCGCCGGTTGGGCAATCCCATTGCACTGGTTGTTGCGCATGCCATCATCGCGGGTGAAGGCTTCATGGGTAAATGATGGCCGTTTGCCATCGCAAAAATCCTCCATGTCCTGCTTGCGTACCCGTGAAATGCCCCGGTTGCAACTCATCCAGAGGTATCCGCTCTGGTCTTCAAGAATTGAAAACACAGCGTTATCGGCCAGCCCATTGCTGGTTGTCATCGGGGTCATCTGCCCATTTTTGAGCCTGGCCAGTCCGCCATTGGTACCGACCCAGACAGTGCCAGCCGAATCAACGGCCAGCGAACGAACGGTTTCATCAGGCATTCCGTCCTGAGGGTGCCACACGCGAAACTTTCCATCTTTGAAATAGTGCAGGCCCAAAAATGATCCAACCCACAGACCGTCGCCGATTTTGTCTTCCACCAGAGCCACGACCGTATTGTGTGCCAGACCATCCTCGGTGGTGTAACTCCGAAACGTACCGTTTGCATATCGGGTCAGGCCGCCGCCGTGAGAGCCAAACCACATCGTGCCATGGCGATCTTCCAGAATGGTATACACGGGTTGTGATGATTGCCCAGGTTGCCCCTGAAACGAGGTCACCTGCCCGTTGGCAATCCGCACCACACCCGAACCATTGAACCCAGCCCAGATAGCCCCGGTGTGGTCTTCGGCGAGGGCGCGAATAAAATTGTTAAGTAGGCCATCTTCAACTGTATAGGTCACAACTGACCGGTCAGGCTTGAGGCAATTGAGCCCATTGCCGTTGGTGCCAATCCATAAATTTCCCTGACGATCTTCAAGCACCACCCGCACATTGTTATCCGCCAACCCATGACGCTTGTTATAGACGGTAAACTTCTCATCTTTAAAACAGTTGAGCCCGCCGCCAGTGGTACCGACCCAGAGATTGCCTTCCTGATCTTCATAAATGGTTCGGACCAGATCATTGGTGAGGCCATCTTTTTGAGAAAAGTAGGTAAACTGTCCAGCCGTCAATCGTCCCAAACCACCGCCTTCAAATCCCATCCATAAATTGCTGTCCCGATCCCGATACATAACGCTGATTTGGAGCCCCAGCAGGCCATTAGCAACGGTGTAAGTGCTGACTTTTCCATTGACCAGATGATGGAGTTTCCCCAGGGTCGCCCCCCACAGCGTGCCATCAGAGTCCTGAAACAGACAGGAACGTTGATTATCAGCCAGCGCATCAAATTCACTGGCCAATGAAACCCTGGTCGCTTCGGAAGGTGTGACCCGCACAAGGCCAACACCCGGCGTAAAAGCCAGAAGTCCCTGCTCGGTTTCCCCAAACATCACGGAATGTCGGTTGAGTACATCAATCGAGCCAGGAAATGAGGAAATTTTCCCGTTTCGGATCACGGCGTATCCGCCAAAGGTGTTGACCCAGATAGAGCCATCCCGTGCGGTATATACATCCTGGGTGACCTTATGAGGTAATCCGTCGTCGGTGGTATAACTGGTAAATCGGTGGTTCTGATAGGAAAGCAAGCCAGTACTTGATACCGCCCAGAGTGTTCCATCGAGTCCGACACAGATCGGACCAACACTGTTTGATTTGAGTTCCGGGGTGTTTCGGGTATCAAAAACGGTGAACCGCACTCCGTCAAAGCGGACCAGCCCTTCATAGGTCGAAAACCAGAGGTATCCATCCGGGGTTTGCGCCAGGCGATGGACGGAATTTTGCGGCAATTCCTCCTGCCAGGTAAAAAACCCGTAATCGGTGATCGCTTTGTTTGGGTCAAGAGCAACAACTGGAGATGAAAACACCACGCACCAAAGAAACGACCATCCCCAGACAAACCGCCACCGGGCCAGAACCTGCCAGCTTTTCAACGTGAAGCTACCAAGCATGAGGTGTTGTTTACCCAATGATGAATTGTGAACAGCAAGCTATAAAAAACCTATCTAATTTATTCACAAATACTTAGGCTATGCTACAACTCATCATTCATCAAAGTCTGGTTATGGATTGTCGTTTCGTCTCTGAAGGATTTGGATTTGGCCTGGTGAAAAGAATGGCTCAAGAAAATCGCACTGGATGCAGGATTTCTGGTCTGGATAGTACCCGGTTGTCTGGAGAAAGAGAACCGGTTCTGGCTAGGTTTGACTGAAAAAGCAGGCCCTTGTCTCAAAAAATCCAGCCGGTTGGTCATCATTGCGGTATCGTCAGACGTTTCTGGACGGTTCGCTCAATATACCCGGTGCAATGCTCAGGTAAAATCAACGGATGAGGGTGCAGCTCCCAGGTTTCATCATAGCCATAGTGCTGCAAATAGTTTTGAAACAATGGTTTGAAAAAAGAAATATCTTCATCAGTGAACCAGTGTTTCCAGTTGCCATAGCTTTTGGTTCGCGGAACGTGGGCATGCTCGGCGGCAACCTCAGTGTGAGCAGAAAGCGCAAACCCAAGATAGCGTTCCAATGCCGTCAGCCGGTTATCCACCAGGTCTTCATATCGAACCACAAGGTGTTGACGCTCGGCCTGTTCAAACGCCATGACCTGCTGAGTGTGCTGGCGCAGCCACACGGCTGTGGTTTCAAGCGACTGGTTTTGGGCCAGACGATAGAGCACACGCAGGATTGAAACCAGGGAATGATCAGCCGGTGACCGTTCTTTTTGCCGAAACAGCGCCAGCACCTGCGCCAGCACCTCGGGCGAACGATGCAACGCGGCCTGTTGCTGAACCATAAACAGGGTGCCGCTCACCAGCCAGTCCCGAGGATCCCGAATGAGCACAATCCGCTTGCGGAACGAATGAAAACTGGCGTAATCCACGCGTTCCGGTTGCCCTAAAATGATTTTGGCCAGCAGGTGATACCTGAAATCCATCAGTTTTGGAATGTAAGCGTCTGATTCAAAAAATGTTTTGACCTGCCCGGTCAGTGAATGTTGCAGACGATAAAACAGTGCGGTGGTACCGGTTTTGTACTGCCCAAAAACTACAATTCGTTCTGGCATAAAGGGATTCATCCTCTTAATCGTTGTGGCCGGTGCTGACGTGTCAGCGCGTTTCATCCGGGGAACAACCTGCTGAAAGTCAAAGCAACGACAGGTCGCAGCACTCTCAATGATATGACTTGAATGAGGAAAGGCTAGCCGTCGCCAGACTTTTCGTGTAGAGTTCCGGCTGCTCGTTGCCCCAGTGCGTCTCCAAAAAACTCTTTCCACCGCCTTCATCTCCTTTTGTTCAATCCAGCTCAGCCGAGCACGCACAACCGAACTGGTACCCCTTGCGAGTGAACTATGTCGGACGAGACCCCGAAGGCCGAGAAGCCTAAACCAACTCCCCCAGCCAAACCCGCCGGAGGTGCCGCCAAGCCGACACCGACGAAGAAAGAAGCCGTCCAGGTTATTTTTGAACTGACCGGCGACCCACTGGTTGAAACCCTCAAAGCCAAATTTCCCGGTGCCATCAAAGAAGCTCAACTGATTCACAATCAGCAGGTAATTCGGGTCACCCTCGAATCAACCTATCAGGTGCTGTGTTTTCTTAAAAATGAAGCCGAACCGGACTTTAATTTTTTGATGGATCTGACTGCCGTTCACTTCCCTGATCGCGGATTTGAAGTCATTTATCAGTTGTATGCGCTGGATGAAGCCCGTCGGTTCCGGGTCAAAACCGATGTCACCGAACAGGATAGCGTTCCATCCGTGGTTGATCTCTGGAGCACGGCCAACTGGCTAGAGCGCGAAGTCTTTGATTTGTTCGGTATTCGGTTTGCCAATCACCCAGACTTAAGACGGATTCTGCTTCCGGAAGGCTGGGAAGGTCACCCGTTACGCAAAGATTACCCGCTGGAATACCAGGATAATCAATGGGTTGCCGATCATTTAAACATCCTTGAACTCCCGGTCGATGCAGATTTGACGGGGAAATTTGAATAAAGACATCGGGCTGAAGACATCGGGCTCGGGGCTGAAGAAACCGGATTTCATACCCTCAGCCCTCAGCCCGACGTCTTCAGCCCCGAGTCCGAAAAAACCAACCTCACTCCTGAGGCTCCACACCAAGACCTATGGCGAACCGTCCAGTCTCCAACTTTAACTTTGAAACCACACTTCATCCAGATGAGATGATTGTGAGTATGGGGCCACAGCACCCAAGTACCCACGGGGTGCTGCGTGTGATTTTGAAGCTTGATGGCGAAACGGTCACGGACCTGGATTGCGATATCGGCTATCTGCACCGTGGGGCCGAAAAGATCTTTGAGCACCGGGTTTATCCGATGATTGCCCCCTATTTTGACCGGCTCGACTATATCGCGGCGGTCTCAAACGGGCTGGTGTATGTCGAAATCGTTGAAAAAGCCATGGCGATTGAAGTTCCGGCCCGGGCCCAGTATCTGCGGGTGATCTTGACCGAACTCAACCGGCTGTCGAGCCATTTGCTCTGGCTTGGCACCCACGCCCTTGATATTGGCGCCTTCACGGTTCTGCTCTGGGCCTTTCGTGAACGCGAAGAAATTCTCAAAATTTTTGAAAATTTCTTTGGAGCACGCCTGACCTGCCACGCCTTCCGCATTGGTGGAATGACCTATGATGCCTATGAAGAGTTTGAAGCCCAGGTCACGGCCTTTGTTGATATGTTCCCCAAACGGCTTGAAGAGTATGAAACCATGCTCAATGAAAACCGCATCTGGCTTGGGCGAACGGTTGGGGTTGGTATCATTTCCGGGAAAGATGCGATTGACCTTGGACTGAGCGGACCGCCGCTTCGTGGGTCAGGGGTGGAATATGATGTCCGCAAATCGCATCCGTATGAGTGCTATGCCGATCTGGACTTTGACATCCCGATTGGTGAAAACGGTGACACATTTGACCGCTATCTGGTTCGGATGGAAGAAATGCGGCAGAGCCGCCGCATCATTCAGCAGGCGCTGAAAAAACTGCCCGGCGGCCCGGTCATGGCCAAAGTGCCCAAGGTGATTCGGCCACCAGCCGGCGAACTCTATCATTCGAATGAAAGCCCCAAAGGTGAACTCGGGCTGTTTCTGGTTGCCGATGGGTCAACTCAGCCGGTTCGACTCCGGGTTCGGCCTCCATCATTCGTCAATTTGCAGGCGCTCAAGAAAATGGCGGTTGGCTCGCTCATCGCCGATGTGGTGGCGGTGATTGGAACACTTGACATTGTCCTGGGCGAAATTGACCGCTGACAGAATGTCAGTACCACCTGCGTCAGCGGGTGGGTCCAAGAGTCAAAGCTATGCCTTGCCCTTCTCTTGTCACTTTGTCATCTGGAGAGTTTCAAAAATGAATGTGCTGACATTGGGTTTATTTGTTCCACCAGATGAATTTATTTTCCCGTTGATGCGGCTGGGGTTATCGCGCAGTTTGATCGAGTACATTGCCTGGCCGCTGGTGCAAATTGCCGTCATGCTCACGATTGTGATGACGGTGGTGGCCTATTTGACGCTGGCCGAGCGGAAAATCAGTGCCTGGATGCAGGTTCGCGTTGGGCCAAACCGGGTTGGGCCCTGGGGCATCCTCCAGCCCCTGGCCGATGGACTCAAGCTCATTTTAAAAGAAGACATCATCCCGCTGGGTGCCGATCACGCTATGTTTTCGCTGGCACCGGTACTGAGCATGGTGGCCGCGCTGACGGTGCTCGTCTTGCTTCCTTACGGCCCACTCTTTGCCAGTATCACCGATGTCAATATTGGGCTGCTCTTTATCTTCTCGTTTTCATCCATTGGCATTTTGGGGCTGATCCTGGGCGGATGGGCGTCAAACAGCAAATATCCGTTACTTGGGGCGCTACGTTCATCGGCACAAATGATCAGTTATGAGGTCGTTTTGGCGACATCCATCATCGGGGCGCTGATGTTTACCCGGACCCTTTCAATGCAGGGGATTGTCGAGGCTCAAAAAGCGACAGGCATCTGGCTGGCATTGTTTCAGTTACCGGCATTTGTCATTTACCTCTTCTCAGCCATTGCCGAAACCAATCGCGCCCCGTTTGATCTGCCCGAAGCCGAATCAGAACTGGTTGGTGGATTTCACACTGAATACAGCGGCTTTCGGTTTTCAATCTTTTTCATCGCTGAATATGCCAACATGGTGGTGGTTTCAGCGATTGCGGCCACCGTCTTTTTGGGTGGATGGTATTTGCCCCTGGGTGACACCCTATCAGCCTGGGTTGAGGCTCGACCGACGATCCAGGTGGCGCTTGGGGTCATCGTCTTTGCCGCCAAAGTGGGAGCGGTGCTCTATCTGTTCTTCTGGCTGCGATGGACGTTCCCCCGGTATCGCTATGACCAGTTAATGGATATCGGCTGGAAATGGATGCTGCCAGCGGCTCTGGCCAATGTGATGTTAACGGCGGTTGTGTTTGTGGTTGGACAGCAGTTTGGATTGGTTCAACGGTCAGGTCTGTTCCTGCACGTTTCACCGGTTGGAAAGCTGTACTTTATCGGGGCGAGCCTGCTCTCGATGATTCCAATTTTGATCTTGCTGAACATCATTAACCGTGACACCCGGATGTTTAATCTTCGGGCCCAACGGACCAAAATTCCGTTCAGCACGCGCTATGCCCGGCCTGCCGAATCGAAACCAGCGCCAGCTTCAGAAGCTGAGTCTGGTGCTTGACGGCGGAATTCCGAACTTTCTTCACTCAGGTTTCAGGTCTGTTTATGTTGCTCACCGGATGGGAAGCCTATTTTTTCTATGCACTGGCGATCACGGCACTCATGATGGCCTTTCAAGCCATTTCGACCCGGAGCCCGGTCCACTGTGCGATATATCTGATCTCAACACTGGTCAGCACGGCGGGGCTGTTCCTGTTGTTACAAGCTGAGTTTGTCGCCGGTGTACAGGTGCTGGTCTATGTCGGCGGTGTGATGGTGTTGTTTTTGTTTGTCGTCATGCTGGTCAAACAGCGCAACGAAGAAACTCAGGCCATGTTTAGTGACCAGACGATTCTGGCCACGATTGTGGCGCTGTTTCTGGGGTTGACCTTACTCGGTGTCGTCATTGGCACCCAGCGAACGGCCTTTTTTAAACCGCCGACCGAAGCAACCTTGCCGGCCTCAGTGAAAAGCGTGCACGCGCCGACCGGAACCATTTCAAACGATTCACAACTGCTTGGTCAGGCGCTCTATACGACTTCGGTGCTCCCGTTTGAAATCGCTTCGGTATTGTTGCTGGTGGCAATTGTCGGTGCCGTTGTACTGGCGCGAGATCGCAAACAAGAAGACCAATTTGAAGCCCAAGATCGCCAATCAGCCGGGGGCAAATCATGAATCTGCTCATACATTTCGGAACACAGTGGATGTGGGGACTGCTGGCATTGCTCTGGCAGCAAGGAACAACGCCGACCAAAGCGCCCACTGGCTGGCTGGCTGGCTATCAACAGGCAGACATCACGTCATTTCTCTGGCTCAGTGTGATGATGTTTTCAGTCGGGGTCGCCGGCGCGCTGACCCGGCGCAACGTCATCATTATCTTTATGTCAATTGAACTGATTCTGAATGCAGCCAATATCAACTTCATTGCCTTTGCCCGCTACTGGCAAACGCAGGGAAGCATCAGCGCCATAAATGGACAGATTTTGACCATTTTTGTGATTGTGGTGGCCGCAGCCGAAGCGGCGATTGGACTGGCAATGGTCATTGCCTATTACCGCAACCGTGAAACCATTGCGGTTGATGAAATTCATTTGTTGAAATGGTAATGCGTCAGTAGTCAGTAGTCAGTAGTCAGTAGTCAGTAGTCAGGATTATTCATTTCCTATCCAGGTGTATTTTATTCTAAAAACGCAGTTTATGAATTCTTTTTGAGGAAATGTACTGATGAATGATCTTGGATTTTTCTACTGACGACTGACTCTTTGCATACAACCAACTGGTGAACTCTATGGATCTTGTGATTTTGGTTCCGTTGTTTCCGCTCCTTGGATTTTTGATCAACGGACTGCTTGCCAAACGATTGGGATTTTCAGAGAAGATCATCGGCAGTATTGCCTGTCTTATGGTGGGGCTGTCGTTTCTGTGTTCAGTGGTGGCAGTTTTCCAGTTTAACCAGTACGCCCATAGCCCGGCCACCCAACACCAATATCGCGAGCAGGAACATACCTGGCTGGAACAATTTAACCAGACCCATCAGGTCAAAGAACCGGTTCACGCAGCGGCAAAATCATCTGGTCACCACCCAGAACTCACCGCCACACCATATGTGCGGCGGGTCTTTCAATGGATTCCGAGCGGCGCGGCACACCCGACCCTGGGTCCACAGGCCCACACCCGAACCATCGAATTTTCCATTGATTGGGCTTACCAGTTGGACCAGCTTTCGGGCCTCTATATTTTGTTCATTACCTTTGTCGGCTTTTTTATTCACCTGTTTGCCATTGGTTATATGCATGGCGAAGAAGGGTTTTATCGGTTTTTTGCTTACCTGAACCTGTTTATGTTCATGATGTTGACCCTGGTTCTGGGAGCAAACTTCCTGGTGATGTTTGTCGGCTGGGAAGGTGTCGGGCTGTGTTCTTATCTGTTGATTGGATACTACTTCACCAAGGAAGAAGCCGCGCTGGCCAGCAAAAAAGCCTTTGTGGTCAATCGGATCGGGGATCTCGGGTTGATGTTGGGAATGTTTGGCGTGTTTGGCGTGTTTGGCACGCTCGACTACGACCAGGTGATGGTCCTGGCCAAAGCACTTCCGGTTGAGCCGTTTGGGCTGAGTGCCTTGAGCCTGACAACTGGCGTGTTGACCCTGATTACACTGGCATTGTTTTTAGGCGCGGTTGGGAAAAGCGCCCAGATTCCATTGTTTATCTGGCTTCCGGATGCCATGGCTGGCCCAACGCCGGTTTCAGCACTGATTCACGCCGCCACCATGGTGACAGCCGGGATTTATCTGGTCGCCCGGTGCAATCCGCTCTTTCAACGCGCCCCCACGACCATGTTGATTGTGGCTATGATTGGGGGTCTCACAGCCTTTGTCGCGGCCACAATTGGCCTCACCCAAAACGACATCAAGAAAGTCCTGGCGTATTCAACCGTTTCACAGCTTGGGTTTATGTTCCTCGGGTGTGGCGTTGGGGCCTTTGTCGCTGGAATTTTCCACGTTTTCACCCACGCTTTTTTCAAAGCCCAGCTCTTTCTGGGATCCGGAAGTGTCATCCACGGCGGGTCGCCGAGTGGCCACGAACAGGACATGCGGTTTTACGGTAATTTCCGCAAGTACATGCCGATTACCTACAAAACCATGCTGGTGTCACTGTTTGCGATTTGCGGCATCTTCCCGTTTGCCGGGTTCTTTAGCAAAGATGAAATTCTGGCAAAAACGCTCCACACCGAGGTCTTCGGAAAAGGCTCGATGCTGGGGATGGTGCTCTATGGACTGGGTTTTCTGACCGCCGGGATCACGGCCTTTTACATGACCCGGCTGATGTGTATGACCTTTGGCGGCGATGACCGCTGGAAAGAACACGCCGCTACAGCCCACCACGCCAACCATCATTTACCCGAACCAGTTTCTGATACTTCAGCCCCTGGCCCCAAGCCCCACCCCTCAGATTTCCATCCCCACGAATCACCAGCCGTGATGTGGATTCCACTCGCGGTACTGGCTGTTTTTGCCGGGGTGGCTGGATTTTTGGGGGTGGCTGAAGAACTCACCGGTGGCGCTGTCCCCAATGTTCTCCATCACTGGCTGGCCCCGACGATTGACTCACTTGGGCACGCCCCAGAAGCCGTTCATTTTGAACCAATGGAATGGGTTCTGGCGGTGATCAGTGTGCTCTGGGCTGGTTCAATGATGTATGCCGCCTATTACTGTTACATCCTCAAACCAGCCTTGCCCGGACAGATTGCCGAACGCTTCCAGGCTCTGTACCAGTTGAGTTGGAACAAATGGTACTGGGACGAATTGCTGGATAGGCACTTTGTCAATCTGGTGAAAGCCTTTAATGACGGGCTATGGAACGTTGATGCCGAGGCCGTGGACGGGGGCGTCAATGGCACAGCCTGGCTTACTCGCCTCGGAAGTACCATTTCAGGCTGGGTTGATCGCTGGATTGTTGATATGGCGGTCAATCTGGTCGCCTGGATCACCCGTCTGGGCTCCTTGCTGGTTCGGCAGGTTCAAACGGGACTTGTCCAAAATTACCTGCTGGTCATGATGCTGGCGATTCTGGCGCTGGTCTTGACGATGGAGTCAAAGATTTTCCGGGATTTGATTGAAAAAGAAAGAACCGCGGCACCAGCACCGCCAGCCGTCATTCATCAAGATGAACACTGAACCCCAGGTCAGTACCACCTGTGTGAGCGGGTAGGGCTGACTTCAGGATATGGACTGATATAACCCACCCACTCACACAGGTGGTACTGACTTCAGGATACGGACGTGTAACCCACCCGCTCACGCAGGTGGTACTGACTTCAGGAGTTTCTCATGCTCGCTGCCTTGTTTCTCTCTGGATTTCAGCCAGCCGAACTCAAACCGTTCGGGATTGGGCTGTTGTCACTGGTGCTCTGGATGCCTGTGCTTGGGGCACTCATCCTGATTTTTGGCATCAATAAAGACAAAGCGAATTTGATCAAGTACTTCACCACCGCCTGGATGGGTGTGTCTTTTGTGCTGATGTTTCCACTCCTTGCCTTGTGGAAGCACGAGGTACCAGGGCTGCATTTCATCGAAGACTATAGCTGGATTCCAATGATTGGTGCCCGCTATCAACTGGGAATTGACGGATTGGCGCTGGTGCTGGTGCTGCTCACCGGGTTTCTCGGTGTCATCGCGGCGCTGTGTTCCTGGAACTACATCGAAATTCGGCTCAAGGAATATTATGCCTTTTTGCTGTTGCTCCAGACCGGAATGATCGGCGTGTTTGTCGCGGCAGATACCTTTCTGTTTTATGTCTTTTTTGAAGTCATGCTGGTGCCGATGTACTTTCTGATCGGCATTTGGGGCGGCGAACGGCGGGTGTATGCGGCGATTAAGTTCTTTTTGTACACGCTGTTCGGGTCGGTTTTGCTCCTGCTGGCGATCCTGAAAATGTATTTTCTGGCCCCAGAAATTGCCCGGGCTCATCCAGTCGAGGTCAAAGCCGCCGCCGTGCAACTGGCTGGCGACAATCGCCCGATGCTGCAGATGATTGAAGCCGGGATCGAAACCGCCAAAGAGGCCGGCATCCGGTCTGACTCACCGGCTGGAACGCTCAATATTTACGCCATGCAGGCAATTGGGAGCGCCCGTGATGTCCGAGGGCTTTCATTTATTCCGCTCATTGTGCAGTTGTGGGTTTTTGGCGGATTTGCCATCGGTTTTATGATCAAGGTTCCGATGTTCCCCTTTCACACCTGGCTCCCAGATGCCCACGTCGAAGCACCGACCGCCGGGTCGGTGGTGCTGGCCGCCGTGCTGCTCAAAATGGGAACATATGGGTTTCTGCGATTTAATATTCCAATGCTCCCCGATGCCGCGGTTCATCCCCTCACCCTGTCTGTAATTTCAACCCTGGCAATTATCGGCATCATTTATGGTTCGCTGGTGGCGATGGCGCAAACCGACATGAAAAAGCTGGTGGCTTATTCATCGGTGGCCCACATGGGGTTGTGCATGCTCTCGATGTTTGCACTCAACCCCAATGGGATTAATGGCTCGATCTTGCAAATGCTCAATCACGGGATTTCAACCGGGGCGCTCTTCCTGCTGGTCGGGGTCATTTACGAGCGCCGCCATAGTCGGCAAATTGCTGAATATGGAGGGCTGGCTGGGGTGACGCCGCAATATGCCGTCATTTTTCTCATTACCACCATGTCATCAATTGGCCTGCCGATGCTCAATGGATTTATCGGTGAATTTGTTGGCCTGCGAGGCATTTTTGAAGCCAATTTGAAGTGGGCTGTCTTTGGTGTGCTGGGCATTGTTCTGGGGGCGGCCTATATGTTGTGGCTGTACCAGCGGGTGTTCTTCGGTGCAGTTACCAATCCGAAAAACCAGACGCTGCCTGACCTGAGCCTCCGCGAATGGATCTATTTGACGCCGCTGGTGGTGTTGATGTTTTGGATTGGACTCTATCCCAAACCAGTGATGGATCTCATTGATGGCCCAACAGATACCATTGTGCGACAGGTCAAGCCGGGCTATTTCAAACCGGGACCTCCGGCTCTGGCAACGCCAAAAACAGCAGACTCAGCCGGCGCACCGCATCCATCAGAGATCAAGCACGATGTGCCGGTGAAGTAATGACGATTGCTCTTTAGAATCAAGTACCGGGTTCAAGTTTGCGCTTGCCTTCCAGCTTGCGATGAGGTCAACCCTGGTTTCATCAACAACTTGAATGACCTGTTGGAAAAGTTTTGCAAGCAAAAGTTTGAACGCTGAACTCTGAGGTTGGACTCCGAAACTTATGGCCTTTCCTGTGCTGACCAATTTACCCACATTTTCAGACACGCTGGTGATCATGCCAGAGTTGATGCTGACGCTCTTTGCCTGTTTTGCATTGGTAATTGATGTCCTGCTCCCACGCGAGCGACGGGGGCTGGTGGCACAGTTCTGCCTGATCGGAATCGGATTTTCAGCCGTCTCGTTGTGGATGCTCTATGGCGAACTGCGCCCGTTTTCAGTCCAGACCGCCTTTTATGGCACGGTTGTGGTGGATGGATTTGCGGTTGTCTTTAAGAGTATTTTTCTACTGGCTGCGCTGCTATCCATCATTTTATCAATGAGATACCTTGACACCGAAGGGATGCAGCGCGGCGAATATTATGCCCTGATCTTGTTTGCAACGGTGGGCATGATGTTTATGGCATCGGGGATGGACGTGATTGTGCTCTATGTTGGTCTGGAATTGATGGCGCTCTCAGTCTATGTCCTGGTTGGCTTTCTCAAACAACTCAACCCGATTACTGGTGACGACACGACCCTGAATGAACTCCAAAAGCACGTCAATCGCTCAACCGAAGCGGGCTTGAAATACTTCCTGATGGGGGCGTTTTCGTCCGGGGTGTTGCTCTATGGGTTGTCACTGCTATTTGGCGTCACGGGAACAACCTATTTGCCGGATATGGGAGAGGCGCTGTTCCAGTACCTGACCCCCAATGCACGTACTGGAAATCCGCAAATGTTGATTCTGCTGGGGATTATCCTGACTGGGGCTGGACTGCTCTTCAAGATTGCAGCGGTTCCGTTTCATATGTGGGCCCCAGATGCCTATCAAGGAGCACCAACGTCAATTACAGCCTTTATGTCCGTGGGTCCAAAAGCCGCCAGTTATGCGTTGCTGGCCCGGATTTTTCTGGTTGGGTTTGAACCTTTCCGGACGATTAACCAGTTACCGGGATGGGCGATGATGCTGGGCGTGGTCGCGGGACTGACGATGACGGTTGGGAATATTGGGGCGCTCACCCAATCCAACGTCAAGCGACTGCTGGCCTATTCGAGCATTTCACATGCCGGGTATATTTTGCTCGGAATTGTTGCTGGGAATGAGTTTGGATACACCGGCGTAGTCATCTATCTGCTGGTCTATGTGTTGATGAATCTCGGTGCCTTTGGCGTGTTGCTGGTACTGAGACGCCAGGATCTGGCCGGAGAAAAACTGGATGACTTTAATGGACTCTTCCACAAAGCCCCAGGTCTGGCGGCGATGATGCTGATTTTTCTGCTCAGTCTGGCTGGAATTCCAATGACAGGCGGGTTTATTGGGAAATTCTATCTCTTTGGCTCGCTTCTTCAGAGCAACATCAAGTGGATGAATATTTTAGCGGTGATTGCCGTCCTCAATACGGTGGTGTCGCTTTATTACTATGCCCGATTTATCCGGGCGATGTTCCTTAATCCAGCTTCGGAACAGGTTCAGGTGCAACTGACACCGATCCTGCGATGGACACTTACCACTGCCGCAGTCCTGGTCATCGTGATTGGGGTCTATCCATCGCCGTTTATCCGATTCTCAAAAATTGCGGCTCAAACCATGTATGTTCGGTATGAACGGCCTTCGAAGGAACCGCTTTGGAAGCCCAGATTTTTGCGATTTTAAACCCAGGTATCTTTCACAAGTAGTGGAGGGAGCCATATGCCTTCCGCAGGAAAAATCAGTATCGGTGGTTTGATCACAGCTCTTTTCACGGCTGGTCTGGGAATCGTCACCTACATTTTTACTCCTGACTCTACCTACCGAAATCTAACCTTGTTGTATGTAGTTGTAGCATTTGGCTTAACCGTTGTTGTGTTTGTGCTTCGCAGCTTTTTTGGTCAGATTCCGTTTGGGCGAGGCATAATTGCCTGGGTAGGAGCGATGTTAACTGGTTTTTTGTTGGGAGGAGCGCTCGAAGAAACCAAAAATGCAGGTGGAGGCGTGTTTTCGTTTTTTCTGCTTGCATTGATACTGGGCTACCCATTATTGCGCATTGGTTTACGGAAACCAGCATCACCAACTCAAGAAGATTGAAACTGTACAATCCGCACGGCTGCTGTTGATGAGTGCTGCATCAACTCGTCTTTCATCAATTCCAGTGCTTTGCCAGCCTTAAATCCACCAGACCCCGCGCCAATAATCGGAAACGCCACCGACGTAAAGCCTTCACGATCAACAATCTGCATGGCATTTTTTACCGATTGACGGATGGAATACTCCGAAGCCCACCACAGCAGATTGATCCCCGCCACGTGAATAATTCCACGAAACGGCAATTTCCCCGCCGAAGTCAACACCGCCTGTCCGAGTGGGATTGGCCCACAGGTGGCCAGCTCCCGGAATGGCTGAGATCCACCGCGCCGCTTGATAGCGCCAGATACTCCCTGAGGCAAAAGCAACCACCACGGAATGATGTTCCGATTCCAGGTGTTGACGATCACCTCAACTGGCTGGTCGAGTAAATTTCCCTGAACAATGGTGATGAGCATAAGGATTGGGGCTGAGAAATCCAGGGCTTGGGGCTGAGGGCCTGGGGCTGAAAAAACCAGGGCTGAAGAACTGGTTTTTTCAGCCTTCCTGGAGCTTCCGCTACAATTTGCCCACGTTACCTGAGCCGTAATAGTCTGAACTTACCAGCATCCGTAAGGAATTTTGCTGGACTGAAAGGCTGACAAACCGGGATTTGCATACCGGACAGAACAGCGAGTCACCAGCCTGGGGCTGAGCAACCGTTGAGGAAATCGGCTGAAAAAACTTTGCTTTCATCTCAATTTTGGGTTCCGGTCCGGTGTATTGATAAATCTCTGAATTGCAGAAGGTGCAGACGACTGTTTTCATAAGAATTGAGAATTGAGAATGCAGGGTTGAGAATGCAGAATTGAGAATTGAGAATGAAGAATTGAGAATGCAGAAAGTGGTGAGTGGCTAATGGTTGGCAATCAATGTTTTCGAAGAAAAACCAGGAACCAGGAACCCGCATTTTCTTCATTCTTCATTCTTAATTCTTCATTCCCAATTCTTCATTCTGGATTTCCTATTCTACATTCCGCTGTACCTCAGATGCCACCTGTCGGCAAAAATACAGGATAAATTCTTGGCAAATGAAGGGCTTCCAACATGGGCGAGCAACGACTTTCTATGCTATGCTAGCCGGAACTTACAGGTTTTCCTTCTGATCAATCGATCAATGGCCGCTTTTTCAGTCAATCATCCAGTTCAAGCCGTACCAAATAACTCTTGTTGAGAGAACATACCCTTGGTTTCGAAAGCCGAGTTCTGCACACGCTCTTCATTTCCTCCAGGTCATTTCGTTTCATCAACTTGCTGAGCGGGCAATTTCTTTGCAAAACTGTCTCTCACTACGGTTGGGTAAACACGTTCAACGTTTTTTGAGGCATTGCGATGAGTTCCAATGTACCGAATCCGCCCGAGTCATCTCCGACGACACCGAATGATTCCGGTGACCTGCGCCCGGAAGAGCAGACTCTGGTTGATATTGAAAAAGAACTCAACGAGCGACTGGTTGCGCTTGGGTTACCACTGTTAACCAGCGGAAGCGCACCGGCTGGCCGCCAAACCCAGGTTCTGACCAAAAGCACGGGTGATGGTGGCGGAACCACCCAGGTTCTTGATTTACGTGAACTTCGCACGGCACTCAACCAGCAGATTCGGATAGCGGAAATTAAGGAACAGGTCATTGAAGTCATCAATGACTGGCTGGCCTGTATGGCCCGCACCGATGGGCTGGTGGATCCGTTTGAATTTGAACTCAGAGCCGCGGCGTTGCTCATTCCATATTGCCGCGAGCACATCCCTGAGTTCCCCACCTCACTGCATCCGGCTGAACTGGCAATGGACCTCAATTTCCAGCCGATGCTGCGTGAAGAACTGGGACGAAAAAATCAAACGGGCCCGCTGACCGAAGACCAAATCGAGGATTGCGCGGTCCAAATTATTCAATCCCTCCTCAACCATCCGCTCCTGCCTCAGAAAGAAGCTGACCAGATTGAAATCAGCCTTCAGACGACCACTCTTCGCGACAAAAATGGCACATCGGTCTATACCCCTTCCGATGGGAAATTTCTCAAATTCCTGATCGAAGAACGGCAACTCCTCAACCGGGACGGGGAAATTGGGCTCCTGGCCATGCTCATCAGTGGCCGCAAATGGAATAAAATCGAAAGCGAGCCTCTGTTTGTCGCCGCGATTGAATACACACTCGAAGCCCTGGCACGCAAACGAGGCATTGATCAGATCATCATTCGCAGCCAGGGGCCGGACCATCCGGTGGCCTACATTTTGCGCGAATTTATTCTCCACAATATTTCTCTGTCACTTGAAGAACAGATGTCGTTTGTCGAGGGATTTATTGGGATGACCAAAAATATCCTTGACCGGCCACCAGAGGAATTTGTCGAAGGGATTCGTCGCGAATATGTGCCACGCCTGAAAAAGATCTTCCACGATCTGATTCACGACTCGATCCATCGGTTTTTGCAGACTTTTGAGCGGGAATTTCTTGAATCAAAACGCTCAATGCGAAGCAAACTCTTTCTTCTCAAACGAGTTGGTGATTGTTGTGAGTTAACATTTTATTGCTATGAAGCCGTTCGGAGCATGGAGTCGCCAAGCGGGGAGGTCTATGCCCGAGAACGGATGTGTGAGGGGACAGAACATTTTGCCCGCCGAAACAACATCCCGGTTTCAATGGGCATGGATTTCTTTAATCGGAAAAATACCCTGGCAGAATTGATTGTTGACGCCCTCAAATATCGTCGCGAACAACAGTTGCGGTCGCATACCGGCGGCCTGCGGTCACCTGACCCCGAAGTGGTGCGGACAAAATGGCGACAACTTTCCAGCGTATTGATGAGCGACTTGCTGTTTTGCTTTGACCAGATGCGGCGCACCTTTGACCATGACTATGCCCGCGGACGGGAAAGTGGCTATGAAAACTATCAATCCTGGAAGGAAATGGTCGTCCGCTGGTGTGATAGCTACGCCCGATTTCTGTTTGGGCGGTCGTTGAGCGATGTTGACCGCTACCGGATTGAAAGCCTTGCCAGTCAGCAAATTGAAGAAGACCTGGCTTTTGTCAACATGCACCTGCCATCGGTGTTCCGTCAGGGTAGTCAGGAACTCGGATTTGAAGGCGCCATCCGAACCCGGCAGCCGGAAGACATCATTAAAGAAAATTTCCTGACCTTCATTAAGAATTTTCATTCCAAGCTGATTGGCAGCGATCAACAACAACTCGAACAACAAGCCAAGTTTTTCGAAACCTATCGGGGACGGACTGGTCCCACACTGACCCAGGAAGACCTGCAAAAACGTGTTTTTCTGGCCCGTAGCGACCTGCCTTTGAGCACCTATACACTGGAAGTTTTGACTTCCTTTCTGGCGCCGGAAACCCATGACCGGGCCGTTTTATTACAGGCGCTGGAAACCGGCCTCGAACTGGCCCAAAAAGCCTATATTGCAGAAGAAACCCGTGCGGTTCGGGTATTTCTCAAACAACTTCAGCAACGGATTGGGCTGCTGGTGATCTTAACCGAAGCCGAGCGCGCCAATTTTGATGAGCGACTGACGCTGACAATCAAAGAATTGCTTGGGCGCGAACCAATTGGCCTCGCCTCTTATATTCTGGCCCTGAAGGAAATCGAAGACCTGCGGCTGTCAGATGAACGCATTCTGGAGGAATGGAAAAACGTCGAAACCAGTATCCAGCGCCTGCAGCAAATCAAGGTTGTGCTGATTTTGACCCGGCGGCGGGCGGAAATCCGGGACCAGGTCGAGGCCTTTTCAAACTGGTTGAGCGTGACTCCGATTTCTCAAGAATCGCCCCGCCGCCGGACCTTTGATGCCAGATTGCAAGAAATCCGTCAGCTTGTGACCCAAAACCAGATCCAGCAATCGCTGTTGCGGCTGGTCCTGCGCATTGTGCGCTATGTGCAAATCATTGCCAGTGTTCAGAATTGGAGCCCGCCTGCGGCATACATTCTTGAAGATATGCTCACGCTGGAAACCCGCCCGCGTCGAATCCGCGAGCTGGAAGCCATCCTGGCCGTGTACCCGGTTGATCAGCTCGATGAACTGGTCCATAGGTTTCACACCACGCTCTGGGAGCGGTTTCAGGAAAGCAGTCAATCGGTCGCCTACTATGCCCCTGAAGAACGGGAGGTCCTGACCCGCCGTCTGGAACGACTCCAGCAATTACAGGCCAGAAGCGACTGGCAGGTCACACGCGCCCGAATCGGCCAGAGCATTCTGAGCCGCCTGGTCAAACCATTCCAAAAAGTCCTGGTGGCTGAAGAACAGGGTTGAATGAAGAATGAAGAATTGAGAATGAAG
>CAZXCE010000086.1:11332-18922 GCA_964639175.1 uncultured Clostridia bacterium | reverse complement strand
CCCGATGTCTTCAGCCCTGGTTTTTACAAAAATAACGTCATCGCCTCGGCCAGTTCTTTGGCTGTAGGGCGCTCGTTCGGAATTTTCTTCAGGGTTCGCAGGACCAGATTTTCGAGTGATTCAGAAATTTCCGGGACAATTGACCGTAGCGGCGGTGGCGGTTGCAACATATGGGCCGTGACCAGCGCGCCGAGATTTCCTTTCCGGATAATGAATGGAACCCGTCCCGTCAGCATTTCAAACCACAGCACGCCCAGACTATAAATATCTGCCCGGCCATCATACGGCAAATTGCTGAGTCGTTCGGGCGGCATATAGAGCGGTGTGCCGACAATTACTCCCTGGGTAATGTCAGACAAATCGGCCCGATGCTCTTCACCCATGAGCTTGGCCAGACCAAAATCAAGCACTTTGACAATTTCTTCGGTTGGGGTTTTATGGAGAAAAATATTGTCGGGTTTGATATCGCGATGGACCAGTCCAGCCGAGTGGGCTTCGGCCAGCGCCTGGCAGACCGGGATCAGGATTTCAACTGAACGTTGTGCGGAGAGCCGGCCAAATTCTTTTAATTCATCAGAGAGTGTATGCCCCTGGAGCAATTCCATTGCCAGATAGGCAATTCCGCTGGTTGAAATGCCAAAATCAGACACCGCAACCGCATTGGGATGAGTGATGCGGCAGGCTGAAATTCCTTCGCGCCGAAATCGCTCTAAGTCATTGGGGGTAATCAGACCGGAACGCGGCTGCAGGACTTTGACGGCGAGTGGTCGGTTGAGTCCAAGATGGGTGGCCTCAAACACCGCACCATAGCCCCCGGTGCCGATTTTTTTCTCCAGTCGGTATTTGTTGTCGAGCACCGTTCCCGGCAGGGCCTCAGTCAAGGCCGAAAAAATGCTTTCCTGGCGTTGTTTGGCCTGGAGCAATGCCTCGTGAGCCCGAATCAGGGCTTCGTTTTTTTCCTGGAGGGCTCGATTCTTGGTGCCAAGCTCTTCGTTCTGGCGGTCGAGCACCTGCTGGGTACGGATCAATTTACTCTGGGTTGAATCTCCGATTTTGGTGATTTTCATGGCCTGTTTGAGCAGTCCACGATACTTTTTCACCAAAAATTTGTATTCCTCGGCCAGATTTTTCGGGTCGAGCGATTCCTGCTTGAGCACGGTTTCTGCTTTTTGAACCACATCGAGTTCATCGGCAAAAACTTCGTTCACATTGCTACTGCGCTCGGATTCACGCCCAACTTCCTTTTCCATGCCCATTCCTCTATCTGTTTGGAATTACGAATTATGAAACAGCGAACTATCTGTGATTCAATCAGATACCGCCTCATACCCCATCGTTCATAACTCCTGTGTCTGGTCTGCTGGAGGTGGTGAGTTGATCGTCCTGAAGTGGGGTTGTCACGCAGACTTGCCCCCTCACGACTCACACTCAGTTAATAAGAGATAAATTTAAACGGGAGAGTCATGTCTTCGCAAAACTCCTGACCGCTTTCCAACATATCGTCATCATCTTCGCGGTAGTACCAGTTCAATTCGATGGTGTGCCCTTCGCCGTGGGCATCTTCAAGAATCTCAAGGATGTTGAGGATACACTTTGACGAACTGGTATTGAAATATTCGAGCTTAAAATTAAAGGTCGCCGACCCTGGTTCAGAACTGAAAAACTCCTGCAGCCATTTAAAGACTGGCTGATAAAATTGCATCGAGTTTTCAGGATACGACTCCCCTGCAATTTCCATAATGCCGGTCGCCGCATCAAATGAGACCTGAGGTGTGACCTTGGTTTTATCTACGATTAGGTTTTCCATCGCTCGTCTACTCACCTTTCTCGATACTAATGTTCAAAATAAAAAATACATATTCTTCGTCAATCGGGCTGATTGTGAAATCAAGCGGACGTTTCGACTTTCGCGCCATATCAATCAACCCCAGGCCGGCCCCTTTACTCCCTTCGTGAGGAGTGGCTTTTCGGCGTTCGGCATGATGTCGTTTCAATTCCTCTTCGCTGGCTGAATTAATGAATTCACATTGAGCTTTGAGATCTTCCGCCCGGTCTTTGAGGGTTTTATTGCCGCTGCTCACGACATAGAACTTTGAAGTTTCGGTAATCACAATGATTCCAACCCCAACTTCCTCGCCGGTCTCATCAATGCGTTCCTTTTCCGCCGAGTAATGGAGGATATTCTGGGTTAACTCGATAAAGACCGAGAACACCTTTTTGACATTTCGATCCAGCACCAGCTTGCTTTTGAGAACTCCTCCGAGTTCGACAAGTACTCCTTGTGAAACAGCCCCCTTGAAGGCAAGAAAGACTTTTTGATCACAGAGTTTGTGGTAGAGCGAAAAGAGGTCCTGTGTCACGGAATTCCTCCTGGCGGCCAGTCAGGCCATGAATTGATAGGACGTCAGTTGTGGCTGACCTGCGCAATCTGGGCTGGATGAGTTGATCCGGGCACAGATTTCTTTAAATAATCCCCTGGCTGAAAAGATGCCAACCATCTCATTCGGAATCAACATTTTAGCCGCAACCTTGAGTGAACGGCATCCACCATTTTCCCGGCTCATTATCGCACTGTCTTGTCACAACTGGCTTGAAAGGGTTGAGCCATCGCTCAACACCGAAAACTGGTGGAGAAAGCCATTGAATTTGGAGCGAATGAAGTCTGGTAGAGCACCGCAACCGCTGAAATACTCACCTGGGTCAGCCCTGAAAGGGTTTGGAGAGCACCTGGCCAATCCAAAATCTGGAACAGATGGCCCGACGGGGAATTCCCAATGTTCACGTGTCGCTGGGCCTCTTAGCAGAGTCGCCCTTGACGTGCTGCAACGGTTAGAGTGAACCGCCGTGACCCGAAAGTCATTGCCTGACTTTATACACATATTGCTTTATGGAAGCAACTCCCCCGTTTCAAACCCGATGCTGGTTTGCCTATCAATCAAGCTCAATGCAATTGCAGGACGTTGCTGGCCCTCAGTTTGACAAAGTCTCAATCTGCAGAACAGGTTCCCCGATTTTTGAACCAGTACTCATTCAACCAGACTGGCTAGCGTTCAGGTTCGCCGGATGGAAAGAGGACGGTTGGAACCATTCGTTTTTCACCTTTGTCGGACGAGGAGGTTTTCAACTGACGGAATTTGTGGTAAACGGTATCCTTTTTGATAACTCTTCATCTTGAAGGAGATAGACACTATGAGCAGCAAGCCGGAACTTTCGACCAAAGAAACCTTGAGTTTCCAGACGGAAGTCAAGCAGGTTCTCAATCTCATTACCCATTTTTTGTACAGCAACAAAGAAATCTTTTTGCGTGAATTGCTTTCCAATGCGTCAGATGCCGCGGACAAGATCCGTTTTTTGGCATTGTCTGACAGCACGCTCCTGGAAGGTGATAGCGAATTCAAAATCCGGGTTTCCTTTGACAAAACCAACCGAACGGTCACTATTTCCGATAACGGAATTGGGATGTCCCGAGCTGAAGTCATTGAAAACATTGGCACTATCGCCCAATCTGGAACCCGCCGCTTTCTGGAATCGCTCACTGGCGACCAGGCCAAAGATGCCAATTTGATTGGCCAGTTTGGGGTGGGATTTTATTCGGCATTTATTGTGGCCGATAAAGTAACCCTTCGCACTCGACGGGCCGGGACGCCTCCGGACCAGGGCGTGTGCTGGGAATCTTCAGGTGAAGGCGACTACACACTTGAATCCATTGAAAAACCGACTCGTGGCACGGAAGTGACCCTTCATCTGCGGGAAGGCGAAGATGAATTCCTCAATGACTATCGGTTGCAGTCCATCATTCGCAAATACTCTGACCATATTTCTTTCCCGGTCGTGATGAAACCCACGGGCGACAAAGACGCCGAGGAAGAAACCATCAACCAGGCATCGGCTCTGTGGTTGCGCTCCAAATCTGAGATTACTGAGGACGATTACAACGAATTTTATAAACACGTTGCCCACGACTTCAGCAATCCGCTGACATACCTCCACACCCATGTTGAAGGCCGTCAGGAGTATACGCTCCTGCTCTATATCCCCAATCGGGCCCCATTTGACCTCTGGGATCGGGATCCAAAACACGGTGTCAAACTCTATGTGCGCCGTGTGTTTATCATGGATGACGCTGAGAAAATGATGCCGCGCTACCTGCGGTTTGTGCGCGGGGTGATTGACTCAAACGACCTGCCGCTCAACGTCTCCCGCGAGTTGCTCCAGCAAAACAAAGTGCTTGAGGCGATTCGCAATAACGCCGTCAAAAAAGTCCTTGGGCTCATTGAAGACCTGGCTCGCACCAATGATGAAAAGTTCACCACGTTTTGGAAGGAATTTGGTCGAGTGCTGAAGGAAGGCGTTGGCGAAGATTTTGGCAATCAGGAACGCATTGCCAAATTGCTTCGATTTTCAACCACCTATACCGACTCTGAAGAGCAAACTGTCACCCTGACGGATTATGTTTCGCGGATGAAACCCAATCAGGACAAAATTTACTACGTCACGGCTGAAAGCTTTGCGGCGGCGAAAAATAGCCCGCACCTGGAAGTCTTCCGCAAAAATGGTATTGAAGTTCTGCTCCTGACCGACCGGGTTGACGAGTGGCTGGTGTCTTCCTTAACCCAGTTTGACAACAAGCAATTGCAGTCAGTCGCCAAGGGCGAACTCGATCTGGGGAAACTCGAAGCACCAGAAGAAAAGGAAAAGATCGAAAAAGCCACCGGTGACTTTAAAGACGTGATCCAAAAGATCAAAGACACCCTGGGTGACAAGATCAAAGATGTCCGGCTAACCGGGCGGTTGACATCATCCCCGGCCTGTCTGGTATCAGACGACAACGACATCAGCAGCAATTTGGAGCGCTTGTTAAAGGCTTCCGGGCAAAAAGTAATGGGCTTTAAACCGATTATGGAAATCAACCCGGATCATCCCATTGTGCAAAAACTGAAGAGTGAAATCTCCAGCGACCGGTTTGCCGACTGGTCACACATTCTGTTTGACCAGGCATTGCTGGCCGAAGGTGGTCAACTCGACGACCCGGCGTCGTTTGTCCATCGGCTCAATCAGTTGTTTCTGGAAATGAATAGATAGCTACTTGAGGGCCTGGTGCCTGGTGCTTGGTGCCTGGTGCTTGGTGCTTAGGAATGAAAATTAAATAACTTCATCATTTTTTCACCACAGAGGACACAGAGGAACACAGAGAAAAATCAATCAACCGAACCCTCTGTGTTCCTCTGTGTCCTCTGTGGTGAGTTTTTGACTTCCGAGAGAGTTTGTTCAGTTGACCAGGTTATTTTGTGTCCGTTCCTTGGTGCTTTGTTCTTGGTACTTGGTGCTTGGAATTTGATACCCAATCCTCTCCAAGAACCAAATACCACATTCCAGGTACCAAGAACCAAGCACCAAGAACCAAATACCAGGTACACTTCAGTCCTTCCGAACCAGTCGAATCTCAAACAATTTCGGCCAGAATTTCCCCGTCACAAACAGCCGTTTTTTCTTCGCATCGTAGGCAATTCCGTTGAGCACATCTGAGCTTGCCCGTTCCTGCGGGGTCAACAAATTCTTCAAATCAATCATTCCCAATATGTTGCCGGTTGCCGGGTCAATTCTTACAATTTGATCGGTCAGCCAGATATTGGCAAAGATTTCCCCTTCGATATATTCGAGTTCGTTCAGGTTTCGGAGCGGCGTCACCGAATCATTGTTGGCGAAAACGTGAATGGTCCGTTTGACTTCAAATGTTTCCGGATCCAGAAACCGAATGTCATTGGTGCCATCGCTCAAAATCAGATTGGTCCCATCAAAGGTCAATCCCCACCCTTCCCCGGTATAGGCAAATTCCTTGACGAGCTTCATGGTCTTTCGGTCATAGACAAACCCCTTTTGCGAAAGCCAGGTCAGTTGGTAAATTTGATCCCCGATCACGGTCATGCCTTCGGCAAAATACTGAGCCTCAACGTCTATTTTTTTCCTCACATTACCTGTTTTGAGTTCGACAAAGCGCAGGCTAGAGCGTCCGTTGAGACCTGTGCTTTCATACATTTTGTTCCGAAAAAAGAATAACCCTTGTGTAAATGCCTGATTATCGTGGGGATAGGTGTTAATGACTTCATAGCTATAGGTTGGAATGGCTGATGGTTGAACGGTTGTCGAGACAACTTTTCCCTGAGTCGTCAAAGAAAAAGTCAGACTGCTTGCAATAAACAAATAGATCAGAAATACAACGCGCATACGCTTTTCCCGCTGAAAATAAAGAAAGGTGAAGTGTCAGGAGTTGGAAACAATCGTTAAGGTACTGGTTTGAGTGGACCAATCAAGAAAAAGTGTTTTGGATCTGAGTTTCGGATGTTGCAAAAGATACCGGGCCAGCGGCGCCACAACCGTTGATTCAAGGGTTCGCTGCAGAGGCCGGGCGCCATATCGGACATCATACCCTTCACGAGCACACTGTGCCACCAGTGCATCTGACCATGCAAGCTGGAGCCGGGCTTTGGTAAAGCCTTCACGCTGACTGATTTCGCTCAATTCCTTGCGCGTAATATCCAGCACCATTGACGGAGTCAGCGCCTGAAACCGGACGACGGCATCCAGGCGATTAAAAAACTCCGGTCGGAAAAACGACATGGCGACTTTTTCATAGGGGGGTGTCGTCGGGGCACCATATCCAATGGCTGGTGATAGATCAGCGCCCAGATTTGAGGTCATGACAATCACTGCATTGCGAAAACTGGTCGTTCGCCCAAATCGGTCGGTTAACCGGCCTTCGTCGAAGACGCCAAGTAACGCATCAAAAACCGCTTCATCGGCTTTTTCGATTTCATCAAACAGAACCACTGAAAATGGTTGACGGCGAATGCGTTCAATCAACTGGCCGGGTTTGCCATTGGGGGCTGTAAACAGCCGGTCGAGCGCTCCATACCCGCTGTATTCGCTCATATCCAGCCGAATCAGTCGCTGCTCAGCCGCCTGACCACTGCCAAATAAATATCGGGAAATGGCTTTGGCCAGTTCGGTTTTGCCGACTCCCGTCGGACCACAAAATAACAGCACCGCCACCGGGCGATGTGGGTCATTGAGACCGGCTTTAAAGGTGGTAATCACCTGGGCTGCCAGCCGGCAGGCGCCCGGTTGGCCGATGACTTGTGATTGCAAAGTTGCATCCACTGACGAAAGCTGGAGCAGGATTTCGTCCCGCAAAAAGGTTTCGGGTAAGCCAGTCTGGCGAACATATTGGGCAATCACGTGGTGAGCTGTCACCGCCGGAGCTTTGGCCCGACTTTGACGATCAAACACATCATGCAGAAAGCGGGTCGCCAGTCCTGGAAACCCATCGGTGGGTTGAAACCGGGCAAATAACCGATGGGTGGTGTCAGCGACGTTGGTTTCAGCCAGTACTTCAAATGTCTTTTCCAATGATTTCTGGTACTGCTCCAGCACCGACAGGGCTTTTTCACGTGAAAAAGAATCAATCCGGACAATTTGAAACAATTCAACCAGCCCCGGAAGCAACCGCCGACAGGCATCCAGTTCGGTTGGAGTTGCTTCCACGACCATCCGCAATTCATTGCGCTGCAAAAACGGCATCAAAAACGTAGC
>CAZXCE010000086.1:0-11322 GCA_964639175.1 uncultured Clostridia bacterium | reverse complement strand
AGCAATACTGTCAAGCGGGCTCGTGCCACCCATTTCCACCAGTTCGAGTAAATTCCCGACACAGAGCACACCACCAATCGAGTTTATCTCGTCAATCACGGTTTCACAGCGTTCCTGCCATTGCCCCAGGTACATCATTCCAGCAATCAGCCGCGAGCCGCTGGTCAACCAGTATCGCCGCGGAGGCCGTGGGCTATCGGTTTCGGCTTCGGCTTTTTTTAGATAGAGTTCGGCCTGCCGGACTGCCTCGACCAGGACGGTTGATTTTCCGCTGCCACTTTCCCCAAGCAAAATCAGGTTGGGTGTCTCTTCAGTCAGTTTTTTGACCAGGAGTTGAATTTCGGTCTCACGTTCATAAGCACGGCCAAACTGGCGCCGCAATGTGGGGTCTCCGAGCGGTTCGGCGACCATTTCCAGTGTCCGCGTCGCGCTATAGACTTTTGGTCTGGCATATTTCACCTTACCGACGTTGACTGATAACTCAAGGAGTTGCAACGATTTCGGATCCAGGAGCGATACGATTTGGCGGGTCGAGGCGCCTTTAAATGATTCCTGAACGTAGGCCAGCACCAGATTCTTTAATTCGCCCGGCTGATAGTAATAAAACTGGATGCCCAACATTGGCAATGCCGCCACCAGGAGCCCACTGCGTTGTTCACCATAAACGCAGGCCGCCCGGAGCGCCACGGTTTCAGATGCTGGAAAGCGCCGGTTCTTGAATTGATGTTCGGGTCGGACTTCCACCCGGAACGTAATAAGCTGGGCGGATTCAAAATTTGGATAAATGCTCTGATGCCATTCGGACGCCTGCCACTGGATGAGTTCTTTGAGTTCGGCCAAAACTGATTCCACGGTCAACCCAGTCGCCGCAATCATTTGTGATCCAATTTCCTGATCAACAAACCGGCCAGTGTACATTCCTTGATAATCTTGCCAGACCAAAACCGGATATTTGTAGTAAGTCATAGAATACAAAAGCTGCGTCAAGCCGCAGCACTCCGAAATTTCTAAACCGCCGGAATCACCACTGAAAAACACGTGCCGACGCCAACTTTGCTCCGGACAACGATATTTCCGCCGTGGGCAGCCACAATTCGTTTTACAATCGCCAGTCCTAACCCCACGCCAAGCTTGGCTTTAGTGGATTTTGCCTGGCGATATGGATCAAACAAAAATGGAAGTTCTTCAGCCGGAATGCCTTCGCCAGTATCGGTAATTTCGACGGTCAGGAACTTTGAGCCGGCTTCGATGCCCGTGCCGACGGTGGTGCGGGCTTCAACCACAATATGGCCGCCTTTCGGGGTAAATTTCACGGCATTGGAAAGCAGATTTGAAAAGACCCGCCCCAGTTTGCCCGCATCCATTGAAATCGTGGGCAGGTCATCCACAATGTTAGGCACAACGGTTAATCCAGCCGCCCGGCCTGCAACTTCGGCTTCCACAATACATTCGCGAATCAGCGCCTGCGGGTTTTGAGGGGTGAGCACCAGTTTCATGTCCTGCGCTTCGCTTTTGTAGACTTCGAGCACTTCGTTGATCAAATTCAGAATTTTTTGAACACTGCTCTCCGATGCCCGAATGAGTTCGCCATACCCGGTTTCTTCCAGCGATTCATCCATGCTCAGGAATTCGAGGGTGCCTTTGACCACACTGAGCGGCGATTTCAAGTCGTGAACCAGCATCGCGGTAAAGTTTTGCTTGATTTGATCCAGCTCGCGCAATTTCAGATTGGCGGCTTCGAGCTGGCTGTTTTGCTGGTCCAACTGATTTTGGATTTTGATCAATTTGCTCTGGGTTGAATCCCCAATCCGGGTGATTTTGACTGTTTGCGAAAGCAGGCTTTTGTACTTTTTCGCCAGTGTTTTAAAGGCTTTGCGCAAATCATCACGCGACAGTTCCTCATTTTTCAATGCCGATTCGGCTTCATCCAGAACCTGGTATTCAGTCTCAAAAATCTCGCGTTCGTTGAGTCTTCCTTCAAAGTCGCGTGCCATGGCCAAAAGTTCTCCCGGATCAAACAGACCTGCGCCCAAGGCTGACGGTGCGCAGGCGAAATAAAATGAACCACAGTAGGGTTGGAGGGCGGTGAAACGGTTGAATCAATCAAAAGGCGTGGGTATTGTAGGGCGCTCAAGAAAAATTGCCAGTCCATGCCGACAAATTCCCTCAGGAAAGATCTCTATGAAACACTGTTTGCTCTTTTTAGGGCTGGTGGTTGCCCTTTCTTTGAATGTCGTGGCTGTGCCACGCCAATCAGAAAAACCATCTTCGGTTCAGGAACTGGTTGCGGCTGAAAAAGCTTTTGCCAAATATTCGGTTGAAAATGGGATGCGCGAAGCTTTCATCGAATTTTTTACCGATGAAGGAATTAACTTCGTCCCGCAACCGGTTTTAACCCGCGAATTTCTCAAGAAACGTCCTCCGACACCCAAACCGCTTCCATTTATTCTGGATTGGACGCCGATGACAGGTGACATCGCCCGTTCCGGAGATTTGGGCTATAACACCGGGCCATTTATGGTCACCGTCCCCAGCCAGAAAGATCAAAAACCGTCATTCGGCTATTTTTTCTCAATCTGGAAAAAACAGGCGGATGGCACCTGGAAAGTTGTGGTTGATGCGGGGATTCAATCTGAAGAAGCTGGGAAACGCCCGTTGTCGGAGGTTGTTTATCAGCAAACGCCGATCAAGACCGTTGAACTCGCGGCCACATCCATCAATGCTGAGAAGGAAAAAGAAGGACTCCTCGCGGCGGATAAATCCTTAACGCAGGCCACCCAAACCAAAGGTCGGGCCGAAAGCTATAAAGCGATACTTCTTCCAAAATCGCGGCTTCACCTCAATGATCTGGCACCGCTGGTGAGCCGTGATCAAATTCTCGCCTACCTGAAGGATCACCCAGCGTCAATGACCGGGACGGTGACGCATTCCGACATGTCAAAAGCGGCTGATTTTGGATACACCGTCGGCAGTTATGAACTTAAACCGCAAGCTGGAGATAAAACCGAAAAAGGGTACTATGTCCGGATCTGGCGACAAGTTGCCAACAAAGACTGGAAGCTGGCGTTTGAAACCTTCCTGCCGCTTCCACCTGAAAAGTAAAAATTTTCAGATATCCATCAAGCTATTCCACAGCGGAAGAGTTCGTCCAAACTGGCGACGTCTGCCCGAAAAATAGAAGAAAAGAGCCGGTGGTGTGCTGATTGAGGCACCCACCGGCTCTTTGTTCAGAAATCTTCGGCATTGACCGCGTTGTTAAAAGTTTGTTTGATCACGCTCTATATTTGGCCAAAACCCTTTTACCAATGGAGTCATTTTCAAAGCGAAGTAATTGAAAGGATAAGATTTATGAGGAATGAAAAGGAAGAATTGCTCAAACAGTCTATAACATTTCTCATTGAGAGTTCTGGCTTGTCCACTGTAGAGATAAGGTATGAAGAATTATCTGGAGGGCGTCACAGATGGACCCGGAACCTGGAAACAAATTTTCGATATATGCGGGTTATGGCGCTTGATGAAGCCGAGTTCCCAGGTGACTACACTATTTTGTGGGGACGTTATCCGCACGCAGATCGATCAGCTTATTGTGATGAGTTTGACGCACAATCTTACGGGGATCTTGAGTATGTTTTGGCATTCTTCAAATCATGGCTCGTTGATCTTAAAGAATGGCATGAACCCTTAGAGGTTCCTCTCTCAAAGAAATAAACACCAGACCCGCCCGTCACCAGTACACACGGCAGCGATTGACGTAATTTTTTTGCTTCGAGTATTCCAGTGGTGCAAAGAGCAAACTGGCTTCATTGCGGTTGGGGTACTGGAAAAGTGAGGGCATCCGCAAACAGTGCGGATGGCCCCCAATTGTGCGTTGGATCAAAGTTCAAACCAGGCATATACGCCGAACCGACTATGCCTTCCTTGGTTCTGGCGACCCTTTTTTGGGTTTGTCTTTTTTCGGTTTCTTGGTCTCTTTCCGTTGGCTGTTGTTCCCTTTGGCCATGGGGTCCTCCATGTGTTTTTGATTTGGACGTTAACAGGCACGCGCCTTGTGGAGCGTGTGGATTCATACTGGTTTAATTATAGACCAGAAAGTTCACCTCAAGAGTAGCGCACCTGAGACGCTTCGGCGAGAAAGAACCGCCCAGGTTTCTCATCCGGTGTGTATTTCCAATCCCTGATTGCAGAATTGAGCCCGCTCAGGCCAGTTTACAGGACTGGCCCCCTTTTTTTCTTCAATCAACTCTGAATTCACGATAACCAAACATATCAATAATTGATTCATGCTGAAAAAACCGGCCAGTTAATTATCAGAACGCGGTGAAATCCATAGCTTCAATCACCTTCTGCAAAGATTCATCCAGCTCCTTTGCGACGTCACCCTTCATTGGCCAGCCTTGACCGCAAACACCTCTGACTTCATCCCAATCAAGGTGACGTCTTCAAAGCAGACCACGTTCCCCAGGTCATAGTTGAGAATGTGCCAGAGCTTTTTTCCGGATTTCAGGTCATAGGCCGATAACCTGACATTGAGGGTCACCGGAGAATTAAACCGCGTTCCAGCCTGGGTGGATTCCACATAGGCGATGCCGCGATGGGTGTAGAGCCAGAAAGTTCGATTGAGGTCATCCGTTTTTTGCTCCCAGAGCTTTTCCCCGGTGGTCGCGTTGTAGGCCAGAAACCATTCACTCGATTCTCCAGGTCGAGCCAGGAGCGTGTTTTCCGCAACATCATCCAGCGTGACGTGCTGGACGCTCCCGGTAAAAATTGGCTTTGGCCAGAGTTCCTTGCCGGTGGCAACGTCATAGGCCATCAAATTGCCTTCCCAATCCTCCACCAGCACCACGCCTGGCTTCCCTTTCGCCAGATCATAAAATTTGGCGGACTTCTTTTTGGTCCAGAGTGTTTTTCCGGTTTCGATGTCAAACGCCTGCAAATACAGGTCCCGGTATTTGGCGCTAAAGTCCTTGTACTCGTTCTTGATCCAGTTGAAGCTGATGACCAGCAGCGTGTTACCAATGATGGAATATTTTTCTGGGGTCTCACCCGCATAGTCAAACGTGCGCATTTCAATTTTTTGTCTGGCGAAATCAATCACTGGAACATTTTTGGTTGAATTCACCATCAACATGTGGCCATTCTCGCCGACGAGATGGGCGTCAAGCCGTTCCTGCGGGTGGTTTTTTTCCCATTCGCCGCGATTAAATTCCGTGCGATAGCGTTCTTTCCCTGTTCTGGCATCCAGTCCGACACATACCGAAATTCGCTCGGCAAACTCTTGATGTGGAATTTGTTTTTCTTTTTCAGCGAGCTGACCAACGATCATGCCGTTGCGCAAAAGTGGGAAATAGGTCTCCCACTGATCAAAATGCCAGAGTTCCTTTCCGGTTTCAGCCTCAATACATTGCGTTTTATATTTTGACCCGGCGCTGATTCCACCGCCGTCATAGGACGTGATAAAGATCAATCCCTCCCAGAAATCAGGTGACAGCGAGGCTTTGTCGAGGGTTTTGAGCGTCCACTTTTCCTTCCCGGTTCGGGCATCCAGTGCCCTTGCTGTTCCCAATCTGTCAAAAACAAGCACCAGCGGTCCCTTTCCAATTAAATAGGGTCCGGAACCGTCGGCGATTGGGTAGCGCCAGACTTTTTGAAGTGATTCAGGAAATTCTGAGGGTGGTGGTTCAAACGATTTGCAGCCGCTACTGCTCCAGACCAGAGAAAAAATGAGCAGAAGGAAGGTTGTTTTCACAAGATTCATTGATGTTCTCCAACTGATAAGGCGCCATCGGAATAGCAATTAAGCGCAAAGAAGTGCTATAAAGCGGTCCAGTCAATCAATTCCATTCAGTGATGAAGGATGAGTTTTGCCATAAACACTACATCGTAGAAAACGGCTAAGTCATTGAAAGAATTGGATTCCCCTGAACCCTGAACCCTAATGGTATTATTTCATCCAAACCCCAGACTACCATAGACGGATTCTCCACAAGCAGAAACAGCCATCGCCTTATGTCTCAACCACGAATTATTTGCATTGCCAGCCAGAAAGGTGGCGTTGGCAAAACCACGATTGCCTCAAATTTGGGCGCCGTACTGGCCACAACCCACCGTGTTTTGCTCATTGATGCCGACCCACAGGGAAATCTAACCCAGGGACTCAGTCTCACACCTGACACCCTTGAAACCACGCTCTATCACGTACTGGTCAAAAACTGGCCGATGGAAAAGGCCATGTTGACGCCGCTTGAAGCCTTACCAAACCTCAAGCTCATTGGTGCCAACCTGGATCTGGCCGCGGCTGAGATTGAGTTGCTGGGAAAGGTCGGCGCTGATACCCGACTCCGCAAAGCCCTGCAAACCCTGGCCACCCCAGTTGATTTCATCATTATTGACACGCCACCGTCGCTCGCCACCTTGACCCTCAATGCCCTGGTGGCCGCCCACGAAGTCCTGATCCCGGTTGATCCAGGGGTTTACGGCCTCTATGGTCTGTCCAAACTGGTTGAATTGATTGACGATGTGCGGAGCTATAACTCAGAACTGGGCCGGGTGCGGGCGGTTCGCTGCCGGGTAGATCACACCAATTTGTCGGAAAGTGTGCGACTCAACCTTGAAAATGCCTTTGGGGAAGACCTTTTCAAGTCAACCATTCGCAAATCAGTGCGCATTGGCGAATCACAGGCGGCCAGTTTGCCTGTCATTTTGTACCGCCCAAATGATGCCGTAGCCGAAGATTTCAAAATGTTTGCAGATGAGGTACGCCATGCCGGTTAAATCTCCACTCAATCCTGAATTGCTTAAAACCGTGATTGCCAACAACCGGGCTGCCCATCGCCCGCCGATGCGAGTGGTGACGATTCCGGTTGAAGACGTCAAAATTGGTGACCGTTTCCGCAAAGACATGGGCGATCTGACCGATCTCAAACAAAGTATTGAAGATATTGGCCTGCTCAATCCGATCACTGTTTTACCTGACCACACACTGGTGGCTGGCGAACGACGACTGGCTGCGTTTAAAGCGCTCAACCGGGAAGCAATCCCGGCCCGCATTATTGAAACGCTCGAAGATGCCCGGGCCATTTTGCGGGCTGAACGCGATGAAAATGTGGCCCGAAAAAGCTTTACCCCGCTTGAAATGGCAGCCATTACCGAAGCGTTGCTCCCCGAAGCCGAGCGTGCGGCCCGTGAACGCAAAGCCGCGGCCTTGAAAAAAGGCGCTGAAAATCCCCGTTCCGGAAATTTTCCGGAACGGGAAAAAGGCGAAGCAATTGATGAAATTGCTTCGATGGTGGGCGTCTCGGGAAAGACCCTGCGCAAGATCAGGCAGGTGGTTACCAGCGGATCACCCGAACTGATTCGAGCGATGGATCAGGGTGAGATTTCGGTCAATTCCGCAGCCAAACAGGTGGCAACCCAACCGGCACCCGAACCAAAAGAAAGCACGGCGTCGAAACAATCTTTCACCGGAGAACTGGCTTTTAACCTGAGCGCGACACTCAAAGATGGAACCGCAGTTCAAATCGTCGTACTGACGCAATCGAAACAACCGCTTTCATCGAAACAATTGAAAGAAGCACTCAAACTGGCGAAAACGTCGCTGGTGGAAAGCGAATAGGGTTCAGGGTTCAGGGTTCAGGGTTCAGGGTTCAGGGGTTTTCGAAAGGATAAGGGATAAAAGAAGTCCCCGTTTATGCCAATTGGCAATGGAATCCTTGCGTTAGAAAGCAGTCAACTGATTCAACCAGATGAGATTGGCGAACTACTGACTACTGACTACTGACTACTGACTACAACCGGATATCGTTCCAACCTTCCGGCTTGATCGTCCGGAGCCAGCAGCAGATCAATTGCCACCTGGGCCAGGATCTCTTTAAATTCCACGCGTCGGACCCAGGGTTCGGGAATGCGATCAATCCCTAAAAATGCTCCAAGCAGGTTCCCGGTTACGGCACCGGTGCTATCGCTGTCTCCGTCGTGGTTCACCGCAAAAATCAACGCTTTTTCAAAATTATCTGGGAATGAAAGAGCGGCATACACGGCAATCGCCAGACATTCTTCGGCCACCCAGCCTTCACCCAAACTTCGCAACCGGTTCAGGTCTCCGGGAAGTTCTTGCGCAAAGCGAACAGCGCGTTCAAGGAGCTGAGCACATTCTGAGCTGACCAGCATCGGGTCACGATAGAGTTGTTCAATTCCACGGCCAATGGCAGCTTCAAGTGGAGCACCATCAATAAGTTCGGCAATCATCAGCGCAAAGGCCCCAGCCGTGACATATCCCAATGGATGACTATGCGTAATGGCTGCAGCCCGACAGCCAAGCTCGTATGCCTGAACTCCACGGGCATACAGGCCACAGGGGGCGACACGCATCACCCCACCACATCCTTTGCTGTTATTTAACGGACGATTGATGGTGCCACATTTCCCACTCGCCAGGGCCGAAAGGCAGGTCATCCCTGGGGCGCGCCGGTGATACAGATCAGGAATGGAAAACAACCATCCATCGCGAACAACTGATGTATCAGCCGATCCACTGACCAGACTTCCCTGGGTGACCAGCCAGCGCAGGTAGGCAACATAGAGTTCCTGAACCAGATCAGTCGGGTACTCAGCCTGTTCAGCATTGATGTACCGCAAAATCCCTTCCGCCGTAAACAGGGTCATCTGCGTGTCATCAGTTACCTGGCCAGTTTCTTCAGGAAAATCAGTGATGCCTTCTGGTCCAAACCGCTCGTGGATCTGAGGAAGCTTGTGAAATTCGACTGGCCACCCCAGGGCATCTCCGATGGCGCCACCAATGAGACATCCGGAAAAATGACTAAAATCCTGTTTCAATCGTCTCATCACAACCTCCTTCTAAGGACAGGGCTGAAGAATTTGGGCTGAAAAAATTGTCATCTGTCACCCTGTCACCTGTTCAGCATCCACTTTCGCCGCCGGTGTAGACATTGACCCATTTCCCGCCTTTATTTTTGATGATGCTGTAAGAAAAGCTTTCATAATACGTTGTTCGGACAATGACTTCGCTAATGTCATCGCCATCAAGGTCCAGGTGGTCAATAAAAATTGAACGGCGATATTGCTCTTCGCTTCCTTGATAGTATTCGGAAAAAGCAATCTTAAACTCAACTCCGACCGGGCTGAGAATGAAGAATAATGAACGTGCCTCCAGAACGGTGTCTGACTGGTCAATTTCGAAGTTCCCCACCAGTTCGTCTTTTCCATCTCCATTTAAATCAACGGCGGTGAGATTTCCAACCTGCATCAATTTCATCAGCGCGGCAGGCACTTTTTTACCCCGCAGAAAATCTTTCGCAATGGCAATGGCGGCAGAGCGTTCTTCAGGGGTTGGGGCCCGCCGTGAACGTTTTTTTCCAACGCCAAGGGTTGGATGGTCAGTAGCCAGGGCGTAAACTCGACCTCCAAGCTTCACGCTGCTGGCAACTGAAACCTGGGCGGATAAGGACACACACCCTGACTCCTGCGGTTTCATCACGGTCACGGTTCCGTCTTCGGCAGTTCCAAACACCACCCGGTAGCTTTGGCCCTTGCGATAGTAATTTTTGAGAAATTTGACGCTTTCAACATCCTGAGCTGCCAGGTCTTCAGTGCTTTCAATCCCGGTTGGAGGAGCAAGGAATTTTCCACCCGACAGAATAACTATCGGCTCCATCGCTGTTTTCCCATCTTCATATCTCTCAAGGCAGAACAAAACCGATTTCTGGCTTTTTTTCTGGGCAGTCAGGGACACGACCGGGAGTGATCCAGTCAAAATCAGCATCAATGTCAAAAGACAAAACTTTCGGGAAAAGACCATAACAACCTCAGTTGGAAAGAGATGAAATGAAGCTCCCCAACTATCCTGCCTTTCAAATGGAATTGCAATATTGAAAATGGTTTATCAGCCCAGCATGTACAAGTTAAACTATTGATTTATAAATAATTATTGTCTCGATACTCAAGTTCGACTTGTCTAATTTTCCCGTTCCGGAAATTTTCCGGAACGGGACCTATCACCATGCAGGCAGTTGTATTTCTTGCGACCAGAGGCAAATCCCGATAGGGTCATTTCTCATTCCGCTTTTTCTTCAGGCCATCCATTCACACTAAATAACCTGAGTGAACACCGCTCGAGCTTCGAGGGGCTCACATTCAAGCTGATGAAATTAATGAGGAGGAAATGCTCCAGCATATTCTTGAATGATACAAAAAATTACAGGGCAGAATCTCTTGAGGAATACCCTTTTAACAAATCGACGATTTCACTGTGCCCTTTTTGAGTTGCGATATCCAAGGCCGTTTGACCATTCTTATTGATCAGGTTCACATCGCACTTCTTTCCCAGAAGACTCTTGACCGAATGAAGATCATTATTCTCAGCAGCTTCCATCAGAGCTGTTACTCCTCGTCCATCAGCCAGATTGACATTAGCGCTTGAGTGAATCAGATATTCAATCAGAACTGGATTTTTCTCACAAATTGCTTCCATCAAAGCTGTACGACCATGAAGAATTTTTCGGCTGGTAACATCAACATTCACCCCTGATTCAACCAGCAGTCTTATAATTTCAACCTGGTTATTTCCTGCGGCTGCATACATCGCCATTGCATCGTAAACCTGATAAGGGTGTTTGTTTACCTCTAAACGAATAAGTTCTTTGACAAGCTCTACATGCCCCAAAGCCGACGCTGTAACGAAAACTTCCCCGACCAATTTTGAGTGAGCTTCCAGCATAAGCTTCACAATTTCAACGTGACCTGTTTCCGCTGCAATCAAAATGGCTGGGCTGTGATTTTGAGGGGGATCACCTGAAACATAATAAGAAGAGATGGTTGTATCCGGTGACATTCCCGCTTTAAGAAATAATCGAACGACTTCGGAATTCCCCGCTGTGATCTGTGCAATAAAGGAATCTGATGTGAAAGGAATTTGTAATTGCTCCAACTGATTTAGAGCCAGCATTTTGCTATTAGGCATATCCAAATATTCTTGAAGCAGGATAAAAATCCTCGATAGGTATTTCTTTTATTTTTGTAGATCGGGGAAATGGTTCGGACGACTCAATGATGTTTGGCTCATTCTTCAACCAGGGCAGCAACTGTGGTGGCTCCAAGTCTCAAGGCAAGATGAGCCGCAGTACTTCGAATGAAGAGTTAAAGAGTTTTTGACTCTCAGTCTACGAGGCAGATGCAGACTCGTAACCCTGGGCTACGAGCCTGCCATCCGTTTCGCGAGTTTAAAACCACACTTCTTTCAACTCGTGATTCGCATTAAGTACCTTGTCAAAAGTTTCCTGAGATATTGAGTTTGGTAAGTGCTTGATT
>CAZXCE010000085.1:0-18937 GCA_964639175.1 uncultured Clostridia bacterium | reverse complement strand
CAATTCTTCATTCTTCATTCTCAATTCTTCATTCTTCATTCTCAATTCTTCATTCGATTGTGGTTCATGCGTGTTTACTGTTTACATATTCATCGGCGGGAATGGGTGTTTTTTGCCCAGCCAAAGTCTGGTAATGACGCCTCAGTTCAGTCCATACCGTTGAATCAAAAAGATCGCTTTTGGAAATGGGTTCAAACTGCCTACCAGGAATCAATGGTACTTGTTCAAACATCGCAACGTCCGCTCTGGGTCTGGATCAGACGGATGTTAGAGCATCTGAAAAAATATATTCACCCGTCAGAATCTTTTCTGAAAGAATTACTGGCGGCTGACAAAATCGAACTGATTTATCCGGCTGATGTCAGTCAGCGGTTTATTGAGCGAAAATGGCGGTTGTTTTTACAGCGACGGGTACTGGTGCACGATAAAGGTGTGCTGCTCAACGTCTTCATTTTGCCAGTGACTGCCGCCGCAACGATCATTCCTGGGCCAAATGTGTTTGTTGGATGGAATGGATTGCGGCTCTATAACCACATTATGGCGCGGCGCGGGGCCCGGCGGATGCTGGAAAATCAGGTGGTGCTGGCATTTTGTCCGACTCCAGAGTTAAGACGCCAGCCAACCCGAGAAGATCGCTTGACGGAATCTGAGGCGAAAGTTCTTGAATCAGAACACCATCTGGAAGGGTTAGTTACCTACCTGCACCGACTCCGGGTTTTTGATTCAGATTAGAAAACGGACCAGCTTACAGTTTTTAGGTTTAAGGCAGTGTGAATCGGCGAGAGATGCGACGCTCGCCAGTTTTCAAACCTTTTGACAAAGACATATCGCTTCGCTAAACTCGCCCTGGTCATTAAAACAACATCACGCATAACCTCAACTTCAACAATCCATAAAACCCTGCACGCATTGAGGGAACTCACAAAAACAACAAATTGCACGAATCAAAACCCGGCTGTTTTGCCTTTGTGCCCCACATTTCGTCAGACCAATCCGTTTTTCATTCTCGTTTCTAAGCGTTTTCCCGAAGTTGGCGTCGATTCTTCTCTTGAAACTTCCATTTTCGTCTGCGCCCCTTGGCCGCAGGGGGCGTCTATTGCTGTGTCGAGGTGTGGCATGGCAGGCGGCATTTTGCAATGAAGCAGTGTGATAAGTGCAAACGAAACTTTCCGGAACATATGGTCTTTTGCCCATTTGACGGAGAGGTATTAGAAGCACAAGCCGTTGATCCGTTGATCAATCGCGTGGTGGACGGCAAATATCGCATCAAAGCCAAAATTGGGGAAGGTGGCATGGGAGCCGTGTATGAAGCTCGCCACGTCATGATGGATAACCCCTTAGCCGTCAAAGTTTTGCACGCTACGCTGGTTGCTGATAAAACTGCGGTTGCCCGCTTTCAACGCGAAGCACAGGCCGCGGCCCGCATCAAACATCCCAACGCGGTGACCGTGACTGACTTTGGAATTACCGACGACAATGTCATTTACATTGTCATGGAATTGTTCAAAGGGCAGTCGTTACGTGAAATTCTCGAAAAAGAAAAGCGCCTGGGCCTGGACCGGGCGGTGGTGATTGCCAAACAGGTATGTGCGGCGCTGGATGCCGCCCACCGCAGCAGCGTCATCCATCGCGATGTGAAGCCGGACAATATTGTCGTTGAAGAACGGCCCGGACAGGGCGAAGTGGTCAAAGTCCTCGACTTCGGAATCGCCAAATTAAAAGATGCCCCAAACACTGGTGGAAACCTGACCCGCCAGGGCGTCATTATTGGATCTCCGCATTATTTATCACCTGAACAATGCCAGAGTGCTGAACTGGATGCCCGTTCGGATGTGTATTCATTTGGTGTTGTGCTGTATGAAATGCTCACCGGGCAGGTGCCATTTACGGCCAACACGCCCGTGGCGGTGGCGCTCAAACACGCCAATGAAATGCCGCGCTCAATGCGGGTTGATCATCCGGAAATCCCTGAAATTATTGATAAAGTTGTTCTTCGGGCACTCAGTAAAGAACCGGAGCGCCGCCAGCAATCTGCCGTACAACTGGCTGAAGAACTTGAGCAGGCAGTCCGAACTTACCAAAATCAAAGTAAAGGCGCCGCGACCCAGGTTCAGGTTTCAGGCTCTTCACCGCTGGCAACCAAACCACTGGATTTGCTCCCTTCACAGGAGTTGATTGAAACGGCTGCCAAAAGTTCTAGCGGGTCAGATCGAAAACCACCATCTGACCCACTGGCACCACGCCCGGTTGTGGCCTCGATCAAACCAACTCCGGCAGCACTGCCCCAACTGACCCAACCCGCTCAACCACCACCAAAAACGACTCCGAAACCGACAACCGCGCCTGTTTCTGATCGGTCCACCACCACCACCGCTGCTCAGCGCAAAGTTCCATCAAGCCCCACCAGTCCGCGTCAAAAAGCGGAAGATGTCAGTATTTCCCCAAATCGAACTGGCGCCAATGTCCCCGTTTCAAGGGCTGAATCTGTCCAGACGCCTGCCTATCGTTCATCCTATGCTGAAACTGCCGATAGCACGAGCAGTGATGAAAAACGCCAGCAAATGATGATCATTGGGATTGGGGTTGCGATTGTGATTGTCTTTATATTGATTTTGCTCTTCGTCGCCCTGTCATGAAGAGCGAAGAGCGAGTGACAAAATAGTAAAACCCCTGTCACTCTGTCATTTTTCCTCTTCCTCAGAGTTCACAACGTTGTTGAGCCGGGTTTTCAGGGCTTCAAATGCCTGACTGGGATGGCGTGTGTTTTTGGGAGGGAGCTTGATAAACATCCGTTCCAGTTGAAATGCCGTTTTTCGGATATTTGTGGGCGGGTGGCTGCCAAGCCAGAACTGAACAAATTTTGCTTTCCCATAGCCCCTTCCATAGGCTTCTTTTTGATAGCGTTCCGCCCGTGCCAGTATCGTGATCAGGGCTCGTGGGTTATACCCGGCTCGAAAGAGGGTGGCGACGGCACACTGGTCAGCTTTGAGTTCATCCATCCGGCTGATGCCGCTCAACCGTTCCATAAATGCCGCCACCGGCATCTTTTCATACTTTTCAGACAGGCGGGTGAGGACTAAATTCAGTTGTTCACGGGAGGTGATTTTGGTGGTCCCGGTCATCCAGAACAACTGACGGCTCAGTGTTTTCGGAATGTGTTGCAGCACGTCATGCCCCATCTCATGCGCCAGGACTCCGGCCAGCTCGTCTTCGCTTTCCATCATTTTTAGAAATCCGACCGAAATATAGATTTTGCCATCTCCCTGACAAAATGCGTCCGGTAATTCGTCAGTCAGTACCAGTATCTGAAATCGCCGGATGGGGTCAGGGCAAAAACTGGCCAGATAGTTCGCCAGTTCGTTCAGATAGGCGGAAACCTGGGGATCTTCAAGCTCAGTTCCTTCAGGCGTAAGGTAGTCAACCAGCCAGTGTTCGGCATCACCTTTAAAGATATTGTGACCTCGACCTGGTTTGGGTAACAGCCGGGTTTGGTTGTTGGCTGGTGGCGTTGGCGGTTGCCAGACAGGGAAATCTGGTTCTGCTTGAGCTGGCTCAGGGAATTGGTATCCCCAACCAGAAACCGAGATGAACGCCAGAAGCACCGCACTCAGAACAATTTTGGTAAGACGTTTCATAAAATCACCTGGCTGAAGAGCTGGGGCTGAGAGAATATCGGGCTGAAGAAAACGGGCTGAGGGCTCGCAAGCTCGGAGCTGAAGAATACGGATTCAATGCCCTGAGTCCGACGTCTTCTCCCCAACTTCTTCTGCCCAGAGCCCCAGGTACTTCAGTCCCCCAGCCCTGAGCCTGAGGTTTTCAGTCCCGGTTTTTCGGTCCTGATTTCCATTCCCATAAAAACCCGCTGGTGTTGGCCAGTTGAGACATTACAAACAGCAAAGAAAAGTGGCAGGCTAAAAAGAACGGGTATTGTCGAAACGGATACAAAAGCAAATCCCAGTAAAATGAAAAAGGTTCAACCGCCAACTGGTGCTGGCTTCGTCTGGCCCGGGCATGGTGAAACGCATAGGCCCCACGACCATAGGTAAAATGCTGTTTCCAAAAGGTTTTGAACGTAAGTTCATGCGAATGTGTTATGTGTGCGTGCGGAAGATAGATCATCGGATAGGCTAATGCGTTCCATCGGGAGCACAAATCACGGTCTTCGCCTGCCGGTTTGGGAAACGAGTCCGCGTCAAACCCACCCAGTGTGTGAAACGCCTGAACCGCCAGCGCCAGGTTGTTGGATGTGAAAAATCGGTTTTTCCCAGGTTTCAAATTATAGTACTCATACAGATAATCAATTAACAACTGGCTGGCGGTTGAATAGGGATTGTCGCATAACTGATTGATGGTATGTCCCCCAACCATTGCCCTGGGGGTTTGACAAAGCTGCCTGGCCAGGTGCTGTAGCCATTCTGGAGTCGGCTCACAGTCATCATCAACAAATGCTAAAAACTCGCCGGTTGCGTGTCGAGCACCAGTATTTCGGGCACTGGCTGGCCCCTGATTGGCTTGATGGATTAATCGCACCTGGAAATTGAGCCCCAGGTCTCGAATGATGGTATCGAGCGGTTCGTCTCCACCATCGTTGACAATGATGATTTCCACCCGATCAGATGGGTACCGGAGTTGCTTTAACGCGCTAAGGCACTTTGCCAGCCTGATCGGGCGAGCATAGGTTGGAATGACAATGGAAAAAAAGGGAGCTGGCTGGTCCATGCAAGTTGAAAGAGTGTTGGTTGCTCGCTCACGTAAAAGTTTTGATAACGCAACAGGTGATCAATGGTACGGCCTGGGCGATAACTCCGTCAGTTGTTCATAGAGTTGCAGGGAGTGTTCAATATAGGCCTGCTCAGTAAACTCCCGGAGGGCCTTCTTGCGTCCTTGAGATCCAAAGTGTCGGGCTAAAGAAGGCTGAGTCAGCAATTGCAACAAGGCATCTGCCAGTGCCTCTGGATTGCCGGGTGGAACAAGCAGCCCGGTTTCCCCATCAACCACAATCTCCATCAGTCCACCACACCGGCTGGCCACCACTGCGCGCCCTTCCATCATTGCCTCCATCGCGACCAGTCCCAGCGGTTCGGGCCAGCGTGACGGAACCACCTGAATCCAGGTCTGGGCCAGGATCTGGCTGGTCGCCGGCTGCAACTGGTGGCCCTGAAACTCAACTGCCGTGGAAAGTCCCAGGGTGGTGGTCAATTCCTCAAGGTGTCTGCGCTCTGGCCCATCTCCGATCAGTATCAGCCGGGCTTGTGGGAACGTTTGCTGCACCCTGGCAAAGGCCAGAATCAGTACCTCCGCGCCTTTTTCCGGCACCAGGCGACCAGCAAAGCCAATGGTTGGAACGGGCGACCAGACAGGTGGGGATGAGGTTTTTAGAATCCCCAATCTGACTGGTTCCTGAGCCTTGATCCCCCCGCGATAGAGTTCTTCTCGAACGACTTGACTGATTGGAATGATGGTTTGAAACACTGATTGCCAGCGCCTAAATAATTTTAACTGTATCATCAACAGTATCCAGTCAAGTCGGGAAAGGCAGCCATTTTGATAACACCTGGATCCGGCTTGAGACTGGCAACGGGTTCCACACGGGAGCATTTTTGTGCCGGTTGGGCAAACTGCCCGATACCAGTGGGCTCGATACAGCGCCGGAATATTGCGCAAGAGCGGTAAAATCAAGGGTGAAAGCTGAGTCAGAAAAATATTGACATCAACCACATCCGGCTGAAATTCCCGGAGGACTTGCCTGAGCTTCCTATAGGCCCAGGGGTTGGCGGTTTGGAGCAGGATTCGACTTTGAGAGAGGCTTCCCAAACATTCATAATCGGCCTGGCTGGCGGCATTCATCGGACGTGCCGAACTGGCCAGCCACCGGGCATCGTGACCACGTTGGCGGAGGCCATCGCGCAAGCCAGCGACGGCAATCTCAGCACCACCGGTTAAGGTGGCATAGTCGGAAAGCAGTAGCACTTTCATACAGGGTGCGGCAAATACCCTTGAGTTTGGGCCCACTTTACTGTCTGGTGGATTGATTCTTCGAGCGAGACCAGCGGAGCATAATTGAGCCGTTGCTGAGCTTTGGCAATTGAAATCAGATAATCAGTAAAAAACAGGCTATATCGGTGAGCGAAAGGGAGTTCAATCCCGGTAACTGAAAAGCAGCGGTCAGCACATTGTTGGAAGATCCAGAAGGGAAGTGCTGGTGAGTGTTTGTGTAAGGAGGGGACTCCCAATTCACGCGCCAGATGACCCACAAAATCACTCAATGGCACTGATTTCGGCCCAGCGAGGGCAAAAATTTCACCTTCAATTCCAGGAACGGTGCCACAGCGAATGATTCCTTGAGCGATATCGGCGCTATCGGTTAATTGAACCCGATTTGACCCATTTCCTACATACCCAAACCGTCTGGATCCAATAGCTTTCATCAGTCCAATCCAATTGGTGCCACGCGGGCCAATGATACTGCCAATCCGGGCAATCACCACAGGTAATTTTCCCAGGGCATGAACTCCTCGCACCACCTGTTCCGCCTGCCATTTGGTTTTTCGATAAGTGGTGTTGGGGGCGATTGGGGTTTGTTCATCAAGCGGAGGTGTGAAATTCGAGCCATGCACACCCAGTGTACTGACATGTACCAGTCGGGTGACTCCGGCTCGGGTTGCCGCGTGAGCCAGATTTCGAGTGCCGTCAACATTTACCTCTCGATAGTCAGCCATTGTGCCATTGTGCCGACTGGTTACTGCCGCCAGGTGATAAATAATTTGACATTCTTCAACCGCCTGCCGCAGAGAATTCAGGTCCGCTAAATCACCAGTGACACACTTCACTCCAAGTGCTTGCAACCAGGCTGAATCCGCTGATGGTCGGACCAGTGCCCGTACCTGATGACCTTCCTGCACAAGTTGCTCGGTCACATAACTGCCGACAAACCCGGTGGCACCGGTAACCAGAACCTTCATGGCCTTACTCCAAACGTGATGATGACAAGGTGACAGGGTGACAGGGTGACAGGAAATTAATTCATGGCTGATTTCTTCAACCCGTTTTCTTCAGCCCCCAGCCCTGGTTTCTTCAGCCCCCAGCCCTGGTTTCTTCAGCCCTACACCACCATCTCCTCTGGGATAATCAATGGCCGGTCACAGGACTGAATTGGGGTTCGACTCACAAATTCCGGGTCAAAGAGTTCAGTCAGGACCCGGCCATCATAATCATTTGGAATCGGTTGTCCCATCAGATACAGCAGCGTTGGGGCAATATCGAGCGTGGTGGCGTTGATGAGACTGGCCTGATGGTTGATGTGTTTTCCAGTCGCAATCAGAAATCCATCATTCGTGTGCTGATTTTTACGCAGGGGAAAGTGTTGATCGGAAAGGACTCCGAACCTGGGATGATGCACTGATGTGATATAGGCATCGTCTGCCCACTGGACAACCAGATCCGGCAGGTTGAACAAAAACGGGCCGGTCATCAGTTTCGAGACCTGAACGACATCCCGAACGGCACTCCGCCCGGTATCAGGATTGGTCAATTGCTTGAGGTCTGAGATCAAAGCTGCGCAGACTTGATCGTATTCGGCACCGGGCTGAACGGTCCCAAATGGTTCACGGCCTTGCAGATTGATACTGATAAATCCTTCAAAGTGATCACTAGGCATAAAAAACGCCTTGCTTTGACGCCAGTCAATCCGACCACTGAATTGTCCAAAATAAGTCCGGTCATGGACCGCCTCAGGCACCAGATGTTCATTGATCCATTCGCGGGCAACCGTGGGAATCAGATTTCGAATGGATGCCGTCAATTTCAGAAGTTGACCGGTGGTTGAGACCGGCGCGGCTGGATGTTCGGTCCGGATTTGATACCCGAGTTTTTCCAGAATGTCTGGCATCAGGTGGTTGGCTGAGTAATTGGTTGCAATACCATGCACTGAAACCAGAATCAGTGTGACATCAGCCGACCGTTGCTGAAACAACTCGGCCAGCGCCGTATCAAGTCGGGAATAACTCGCGGGCAATGGATCACCCAGTTTGGCGGCCCATTCGACATCATGTGCCCAATGCGCCGTATGGTGGTGATGGTAGAACTGATGACCGGCGTAGTGAGACTCACCAAAGACGGTGAAAAATAAATCCCAATTTTCCTGTTTGAGCAGATAAGCCGTGGCTTGTGTCCGCTGTTCGATTCCGTTCCGCAGCAGGTCATAGATGTGACGCTCAGCTTTCACGGTTCGGGGTAAAACGACTTCTTTGGCGTGCCGGTAGATACCAAATTTCGCCACCAGATCCGTGATCAATTCTTTCGGAAGCGAACTTTGTTCAATCAATGGGTAATGTTCACCCCAGGCGGCTACCTGAATTCCGTCAATATTGGCCAGCGGATAGGTTTTGGGGACATCAAAAATTGCCACGCGTTTGCCAACCCCACGCAGCAGCCACCAGAACGGGTAATGACGAATCGAATAGGCGCTCCGCCGGACAAACTCAGTTGTCCCCCGGTTGAGTTGCATAAAGTTGAAAAAACCATGTTTGGCTGGCACCACACCGGTTGTGCACGAAACCCAGGGCATATCCGGAAATAATCCGTGGGCTGAAACCAGCGGCGACCAGACCCCGGTTTTCATCAACGAGCTTAAAAACGGCAATTTTCCTTCGTGAGCCCAACGCTGTACAAGCACCGGGTCACAGGAATCAAGACCAATCACAATAACCTGATGGTTTCGGCCAGGTGTTTCTTTGATTTGAGAAGATTGCATGACCAGAATCGCTCATAATTTTATAAAAAATGAAGTGTCGTATGCAGTTCTTTGTGTGGGTGTTGTACCCGGTCTGAACGTCAGGAATCAAGACTGATTGCTGAAAACCGCTTTGAGCCAGGCTGGTGAGAAAGAGAACTTGCGTTGAAATCTCATTTTGTGACATTCTTGAATGTACTTTGGAAAAACCACCATACCACAAAGTACCACACACACTTTCTTCCCAAACCATTCTCTGATGGTCATCATAACGCACATTCAGGCGTTGGGGGGCGTTGTGTGCGATGCTTCTGTGGGTTTGTGTGTTTTCAGACACTGATGAGAGTTGAGAAAGAACACTTTCCGTCATGAAAAATGTTGTTGTTATTGGAATGCAGTGGGGCGATGAAGGCAAAGGGAAGATTGTCGATTTGCTGGCGCCACACTTTGACATCGTTACCCGGTATCAGGGCGGCCACAATGCCGGCCACACCCTCATTATCAATGGACGCAAGCATGTACTCCATTTGGTGCCGTCAGGGATTATGCACGACGGCAAAATGTGTGTGATTGGCAATGGTCTGGTCATTGATCCGGCTGAATTGATGAAAGAAATCACTGAACTTGAATCCCATGGGATTGAGGTCCGCGACCGGTTGCTGATTAGCAATCGTGCCCATTTGATTTTGCCTTATCATCGAGCCCTCGAACGGTTAAGTGAAGAAACCCGCGGTGCCCAAAAAGTGGGGACCACGCTCCGTGGAATTGGGCCAAGTTACGAGGATAAATATGGCCGCCGGGGAATCCGGGCCGGAGATGTGCTCCACCCGGAAATTCTCAAAACCAAGCTCGACTCCAACGTTGCCGAAGCCAATCAGGTGCTGGCCGCCCGGAGCGCCTCTAAAGCGGAACCAGTTGCTGTCAGTCCAGAATTGATTGACCAGACCCGTGAAATGGCCCCGTTGGTGACCGATACGGCCATGTATTTGACAAAGGCAATTCTGGCTGGGAAAACCGTCCTGTTTGAAGGTGCCCAGGGAACGATGCTGGATATTGACCACGGGACCTATCCATTTGTGACGTCTTCAAATGGAACTTCGGGCGGTGCCACCGTGGGAACGGGCGTTCCGCCAACGATGATCACGGGGGTTTTGGGCATTATGAAAGCCTATACCACTCGTGTTGGCGGCGGACCCTTTCCAACTGAACTTCACGACGGCGTTGGTGAACACATCCGGGAGCGCGGTCACGAATATGGCGCCTCCACTGGTCGTCCACGCCGATGTGGCTGGTTTGACTCGGTTGTGTCCCGTTATGCCGTTCTGGTCAATGGACTTTCATCTATCGCCATGACCAAGCTGGATGTGCTCGATACGCTGCCAGAACTCAAAATCTGTATTGGCTATCGTCATAACGGCACGGTTTTGACCGATATTCCGCACGATGCCACCATTCTGGAAGCGGTTGAGCCAGTGTATGAAACCTTTCCTGGCTGGCAGGCTTCAACGGCGGGCATTACCACGTATGCGGATCTGCCGGAAAAAGCGCGGGCCTACATTGACCGGTTGACCGAGCTGGTTGGGTGCGAAATTGGGTTGATTTCAACCGGACCTGACCGCAACGAAACCATCATTCGGGAAGATTCGGCGCTGGCTTCGTGGCTCAAAGATTAGGAGTTTGGTGACTGGTGCCTGGCGCTGGGGCGTTGTACCTCGGAATCAATATGTTCCAAGCCCCAACCACCAGTCACCAGGCCTCAAATTTTCGAGAGAGGCGTGGATATGAGCAACAAACCTTCCAAACCGCTGGTAACTGAACGCAGTTGTCCAAAATGTGAAGCCCGCATCACGTTTCCGGATGATGTCAAAACAGTGTTGTGCCCCAAGTGCCGTCAATCGCTCCGGGTATTTCGCGAGGATGGGAAGCTGCACCTTCGTGAACCAGATCGCAAGGATGATTTGGCTCAGGTCCAGAGTGAACTTGACCAGATTGATCTGGAAATGACGGTATTGCTCGAAAAAGTGACCCAGATGGAGCGGTCCAGTTTTGCCCTGCTTGCGTTTTCGGTCATCCCATTTGGGGTTGTGCTGTATGCCCTGAAAGAAGCTCTTCAGCCAAAAGGCGACTGGACGTTTTTTGCGACTGCGCTGGTAATTTTTCTCGGGTGTCTCGGCGGCGCCTATTGGGTGGCATTTAACCCACCAGCGAACCGCAAGATTATGAAGCTGATGGAAGATCGAATTACCCTTCGCCGGCGAATGGAAGCGATGTAAATCGAATGAAGGATGTGCCTGGTGCTTGGTGCCTGGTGCTTAGTGCTTTGGATCCAATACTTTCGAAAACCAAGCACCAAGCACCAGGCACCAGGCACCAAGCACCAAGCACCAAGAGCATTCTTCATTCTTCATTCTTCATTCAAAATCCTGCCTTGACCATTCAATCAATACAATTCTGAGCCTCAATCATTGAAACCTACTTCTTCACATCATCTGGTTGGAATTTTGTGGACGCTGATCGCCTGTTTCTTATTTGGTTCAGCCGGGACAGTTGTTCGACTTGGGGTTGCGGCTGGTGCGCACACGCTGACGGTCATGGTGGTTCAAACGCTGTTTGCCACTGCCATTGCCTGGGCCATTGCTGGCCAACTGCCGCGATTGACCCGTGATATAGCCTGGAGAATGTTTCTTTTAGCGCTGGCTGCTGGAACCAGTGGCTGGTGTATGCTCGAAGGTTATGCCCGGCTCGGTGTTGCACCGGTGGCGATTATACTGGCCTTATATCCGGCGATTGTTGGGTTGTATGTCTGGATTTTGGACAAAAAGCGGCCAGCCGGAATGTGGTTTGTTAGTCTTGGAACCGCTTTTGTCGGCGTGCTGTTAGCGATGATTGGCCAGCAACAGGCAGCGGGGCACTGGTGGGAATATTTATTTCCAATCGTGTGTGCCTTTACGCTGGCCGCCAATGACCTGCTGGTTCAACGGGTGGTTGTGAATACGCCACCCAGTATAGCTATTGGCTGGATCAACCTCTTTACTGCCATCACGACGTTTGTCCTTTCGCCACAGCTTATTTCGAGCCATATTACCGAACTCCCCAGCATTATGACCGGGTTGGGGCTTGGGGTGATGTTATTTCTGGCACTGCAGTTGAAATTCACGGCCATTGCCCAAATTGGTCCGCGGATTGTGTCGCTTTTGGCGACTTCTCAGCCAATTCTGGCCTTGATTGTGGCCGCTCTGGTGCTCAATGAATGGCTCTCGGCGCGTCAGATGGTCGGCGTTGGGCTGGTTGTGGTGGCGTTGATTTTGGTAACCCAGTTGAAGGAAGAGCCCGTGACCAGGGCGACAGAATGACAATTTGACAAATGAACTGAAAAATCATCTGGTCAGTTGCCACCTTGTCAGCGTGTCACTGGGCAATGTCAAAGAGTCGAGCGTCAAGCGGCAGGTTATATTCCAGAAGCTGAATCTGATCTTCCTGAATCAGCACACCCTGACGAAAGCGTTGTTCAAGAAATGGTGTCATCACGCCATTTGCAAGCTGATATGCTTCATATCGAGTTGTGATCGTCGTGCGAAAATCCTCAACCGCACAGCACAACAATGTTTCGCTATCAAAGACAAATCGCACTTCTTCAACCGGTAAATCCACCCAAACCACAGAACGCCCGTCAATCACTCTGGTTTCCGGTGGCAGGTACTGGTGTTCATTCGCGTGGGCCAGAAAGTTTCGCGGATACAATCGAACGCTGCGCTTGACCGGTTCCACATCACAGGTATGCAGGGGGGCTGTCGTTTGTCGTCGGTTTGCTTCCAGGTCTGATTGGCTGGCAAAAGTGGTACATTCACCGGCAAGGCCGTTGATGACAACCACTGAGATATGATCTGAGAAGTGTTCTTCGAGTCGGATCCGGCCACCTACGGCACGGTAGGTAAAAAGGTTGGAAACAAGTGGTTCCGGGTTTTCCGCAGAGTGTGTATGTCGGCAAGCGTGGATTTTGATACTGGTGACGCCACGCAAGGCATCGTGACCGCCCAGGGCGGCAATACATTGTTCAATAAAGACTTCGGGGGTTTCTGTCCAGCTATTCATAAAATACAACTTGGGGAGAGAGGAATGGGATTGAGGTGATCAGACACCTGGATGTGGACTGGCACGCTGCAACTATTGGAAACAAGAGGGCTGTGCCGGAAAGGGCAACTTACGACAAACACGGTCAGAGAAGGAAAACCTGCCACAGAGTTCCCAAAAAAGCCATCATTTCCGGAAGAGTCAGTTGACGAAGTCAAGGTAAACACTTTATGTATTTCAAACATTCAAATGTCTAGATGTATTAATTATAGAAAATATGCCACAACGATTTCTGGTTACTAAAGAATTTGGCGCTTTGCTCGGCGTGCTTTCTCACCCCTGTCGCTTGCAAATCGTTGAAGAATTGCAAGATCGCGAATATGACGTCAATACCCTTCAGACATTGCTCAATATCAGTCATTCCGGAGTTTCTCAGCATCTGACGTTGCTGCGGGCCCATCGGGTGGTGATTGAACGTCGAGAAGGCCGTCACGTCTATTATCGCCTCCGACGTCCAGAACTGGCTACCTGGTTACTTGATGGATTGCGTTTTCTGGAAGATGAACGCGAAGTGGCCGAACAAATTGGGTCGGCGGTTGAATCAGTCCGCCGTCTCTGGACGATCACCAGGAACGAAGAGCTCAAGCCGAATGAAGAATGAAGAATGAAGAATTGAGAATGAAGAATTGAGAATGAAGAAACTTGTTGATTCGTGGTTTCTGGTTTGTGGTTTCTGGTTCTTAGAAAATATTGGTTCCGAAGCACTAAGCACCAGGCACATTCTTCATTCTTCATTCTCAATTCTCAATTCTCAATTCTTCATTCTTCATTCTCAATTCTTCATCCTATAAGGGATATCCTATGGCAACAAATGGATTGTCACATCCAGCCTCACACCATCCGCACATCAGCCCATTTTCCCGGCTGGGTGATATGTTATGGGTGGATCGCTCAGATTTACTGGTGCTTCTGGTCTATACCGTTATGACCGGAGTTCTGGCACTGGCCGTCCCCCTGGCGGCCCAGGCGCTGGTCAACACGATTGCGGCCAATGTGTTGACTCAGCCGCTGGTGGTACTCACCCTGATTGTATTTGCCGGCCTGGTTTTTGCCGGGGTGTTACGTGTCTTCCAACTCATGCTGGTCGAGGCACTGCAACAGCGCATTTTTGTTCGAGTCGCCCTCCAGTTAGCCAAACAACTCCCACGCATTCAACATTCAGCTCTGGTTGAAGAATATGCCCCCGAACTGGTGAACCGGTTTTTTGACGTGTTGACCGTCCAAAAAGCCTTTGCCAAGTTGCTCCTTGATGGATTAACGGCATTGCTCCAGGTCAGTGTCGGACTGGTTTTAATGGCCGTTTATAACCCGTTACTGCTGGTATTTGACTCGTTCCTGGTGGTGTTTGCCCTGTTTGTGATTTTTGTCCTGGGGATTGGCGGTTTGCGCACCAGTATTCAGGAATCGGTTCAGAAGTATGCCGTTGCTGCCTGGCTCGAAGAACTCGCCCGGTGCCATAGCAGCTTTAAAATGAGCGGCACGATCCAGTATCTGGTCGAGCGGGCTGATGCTCTGACCATGGGATATATCAAATCCCGACGACTCCATTTTCGGGTTTTACTGCGTCAGGCCATCGGAAATTTTCTGTTCCAGGCCATTGCCAATGCCGGCATTCTGGCGGTTGGTGGCTGGCTGGTCATCAATCGTGAATTGACACTGGGTCAACTGGTCGCGGCTGAACTGATCGTCACCGCCGTGCTTGCGGCCATGGAAAAGCTGGTCAAACAACTTGATGAAGTATATGACCTGCTCACCGGGCTTGATAAGGTCGGACACATTACAGATTTAGCCGTTGAACGGGTTGGCGGTGATCCCGTGCCCCGAGTGGCTGAAGGGGCCACCGTGGTATGTCGGGATGTTCACTTTTCCTATCGGGAAGTCAGCCCAATTCTCTCTGGCCTCAACCTGGCTTTAAACCCAGGTGACCGGGTGAGTCTGGTCGGTGCCAGCGGAGTCGGAAAATCAACGCTTGTGTCGTTGATGTGTGGATTAAATGAACCAAGTCACGGCACCGTTGAAATCAATGGGGTTGATGTCCGAGTCGCTGACCTGGAAAGTCTGCGTCGGGTCGTCGGGCTGGTTGGCGATGCCAATGATATTTTCGAAGGGACAATTGAGGAAAACATCCGTGTTGGCCGGGCTTATCTTACGCATGAAGATATCCGGAAAGCACTGGAGATGGCTCAATTGACCAATGATCTGGCCTTAATGCCCCGAGGGCTCAAAACCGAATTGATCAGTGGCGGGCGCAATCTTTCCAGAGGGCAGATTCAACGCCTGTTGATTGCCCGTGCCACGGTCGGCACCCCGCAGTTACTGATTCTGGATGAAGCGTTTATCGGAATTGATGAAAAAACCAAATTGACAATTCTGGATGCGATTTTTGACCAGCAGAACAAATGGACCATTATTGATATTTCACACGATCCGGAAGTGGTCACTCGTTCGGCTTCGATTTATTTATTGGCCAATGGAAAAATCGTCGAAAGTGGTCGAACCGAAGAAATCATTTCCAAACCTGACAGTGCCTTTGGTGGACTGTTCCCCTTGATTTCATTGACCTATTGCCGATTGCAACAAAATTCCTGATTGGGTGATGGGGTCAACCAAAGACCAAAAGGACAAACGGGACGAAAAGGACAAAAGGATGAAAGAGACCTGGGGAATATTCGTTCACAGCCCAACAAGTTTTTTTGATTGAATGACTTAACTTGACTCGAAAACCCGGAACCCGGAACCCGGAACCCGGAACCCGGAACCCGGAACCCGGAACCCGAAAAAAATTATGGCTGTACATTCAGAAGCATTTTCACCTACTCAACGTCTGTCCGTTTTGACATTTGATATTCCGGTGCAGTCACCTGGAATGGTTGCTACGCCGCACTCAGCCCGCCCACTCGCCATTGTTCTGATCATTTTGGTGATCGTTCTGGCGGTGAGTCTGGTATATGTACCGTGGCAACAGTCAGTCACTGGTACTGGTCGGATTATGGTGTTTTCGCCGATGGATCGCCCTCAAAATATTGAGGCTCAGATTCCAGCCCGACTGGTGGAGTGGAATGTGGTTGAAGGCCAGAATGTGAAATCTGGTGACGTGATCGCCAAACTGGCTGACCTTGATTCAAAGTTTCTGGATCCAGATCAACCCAAACGTCTGGCGGCCCAAAAGGAAGCACTCCTGGCACGCCGGGAGGCCGCCGAAGCGCGGGCGGTGGCCCTCGAAAACCAGATTCAATCCCTGACTGGCTCGCGTGACGTTGCCATTCCGGCTGCCCAGCAAAAAGCATTGCAGGCACGTGACCGGTTGCTGGCGGCGGAACAATCACTCCAGGCGGCGGAACAGAATTTCACCACCGCCCAACTGAATGTTGATCGGGTGCGAGAGCTTCATGGAAAAGGGTTGCGGTCCAAGCGTGACCTGGAACTGGTTGAACTGGATTACGTCCGGTCTCAGACCGAGGTCGAACGCGCCAAAGCTGCGCTTGAAGTCGCCCGTAAAGACACCACCGTGGGCAATCTCGATCAAACCAAAGTTGTCAATGACACGGCGGCAACCATCAGTGGCATCCAGGCGTCGCTGGCGTCGGTGCGCGAAACCATTGCTTCGGTCAATAGCGACTTACAAAAGCTCGAAGTGGATATTCAAAACCTGGACCGACGAATTCAGCAGCGCATCGTCACTGCACCCGTTGATGGGCAGGTGGTCCGATTATTAAAGGTTGGTACTGGTGCAACTGTGAAGGCAGGAGACATTCTGGCTGTGATTGCGCCACAGACCACTGATCAGGCCGTTGAGTTGTTTTTGTCTGACAATGATGCCCCGCTGGTGGCGGTTGGCCGTCATGTCCGGTTGCAGTTTGCGGGCTGGCCCGCAGTCCAGTTTTCAGGCTGGCCATCGGTTGCCGTCGGGACGTTTGGCGGGAAAGTGGCGGTTATTGATGCCGTGGATGATGGAAAAAGCCGCTATCGGGTGATTATCAAACCTGATGCCGAACTCATCGCCCAGGGCAAAGACGAACCCTGGCCATCACCACGTTTCCTCCGACCAGGGGCCGAAGTCACTGGCTGGGTGATGCTTGATACCGTTTCGATTGGCTTTGAAATGTGGCGACAATTTAATGCCTTCCCGGCAACGGTCAGCCGTGAGCCAATGGATGCAAAGGGCAAGTCAACTGAGGAAAAAAGCGGAGGGAAAGACGACAAATGAACCTCCTTCACGAGAAAATAGCCTTATCCCGGTCAGGGGTCAGGGGTCAGGGGTCAGGGGTCAGGGAAACTGATTGTTTCCTGTCATTTTACCCCCTGATTATGAGAGACACTTTGAGACTGGTATTTCTACATCTGGCAGGACTTACCTTCGTTGTGATTGGAGCTGGCCTGATAGAGCACCCGGTTATGGCGCATCCAGCTTTTACCGAAACGAGCACCAGTTCGGAAAAACCGACGGATCCCCCAATCCCAGGTGTGGTGACTCTTTCAGATACCGGGACGGAGAAATCGCTGTCTGCGCGGCGTCTGCTGGTCAATGTGCCGAGTGTTGGCGTCATTCAGCAGCCATCTTCCGGCAGTACTTCTCAACTACCAGTGCTCCAACTGGATGAAGTGCTGGTTCAGGTTGAAGCCAATCACCCGAAATTGCTGGGGGCGGATGTCGAACGTCGCATTGCTTCGGCCAAACGCCTTGAAAAAGAAGGTGCGTTTGACCCAATTGGGGAAATCACCAATGAATACCTGCGCTATAACAGTTCATCGAGTCCCGGCAAAGTCAGCGAAGCCTTTACCAATGAATTCGGAGTGGGGTTTCTGACCCGTTACGGTGCCAAGATTTTTGCCGGGTATCGGTTAAATCAGGAAAAAGTGAAATCGCCGCTGTCATTGACCGGGGAAGGCGGGGAATACTTTGTGGCGTTGAAAATTCCGCTGTTGCGTGGGGCAAGGATCAATGAAAAGGCAATTGCCGAGCGTCAGGCCCGGCTTGGCGAACCACTGGCCGATGTCAACTTTGCCCAGAACCGGCTGGATTTGTTGCTTAAAGCGTCGGTCAGTTACTGGGATTGGGTCGCCGCCAAACGCAAAATGGATGTTGCCCGCAACCTGCTCGACATTGCCCGGTTTCGGTCGACTGCCATCCAGGAGCGCGCTGATTTGGGTGACTTGCCCCCGATTGACAAAGTTGAAGCTGAACAAGAAGTGCGCCGTCGTGAAGGAAATTTGACCAAAGCCGAGCGCGATTTACAGAAAGCGGCCTTCAAATTGTCGCTGTTCCTCTGGCAGGACAACGGATTACCTGCTCCGTTGCCCGTAGCTGACCAGGTTCCAGTTCTGACACCGCCGCCCGTGGTGCCGGCAATGGATGTGATTACCCGTGCCCGGACCGAAGCCATTGACCGCCGTCCAGAGTTAAAAGGACTGCAAATCCAGCGCGACATTACCCAGCTTGATCTGGATCTGGCCCAGAATCAGCGACTGCCAGCGGTTGACTTTACGGTAAGTCCAGGTCGGGATGTCGGAGATCAAGGCATTGGCTCAACGATTAAAGCTGGTGTTTCAATTACTCTGCCGCTCCGGCAACGAACGGCTGATGGACGTGCGGCAGCCAGCCGGTTAAAAATTCAGAAACTGGAGCTGGAAACCCGAAGCGAACGCCTGCGAATTCTGACCGAAGTGGATGATGCCGTCTCAGCCCTGCAAACCGCCGAACAACGCTATCAGGCTGCCCAGCAGGAATTACAACTGGCAATTACTCTCGAACGCGGCGAACGCGACCGGTTTGCGCTCGGTGACAGCACCCTCTTTCTGGTCAATCAGCGCGAACGTGCCACCGCCGAAGCTGCCACCAAAGTGATCGAAGTCCAGGCCGAATTTGAACAGGCCAAAGCCGCGTTCCGTGCCGCCGCAGGACAATTTTAAAATACCGGGCTGAGGGCTGAAGATTTTTGGGCTGAAAAACTGGATTTTTTTCATCCCTCATCCCTCATCCCTCATCCCTCATCCCTTCGATTGCCCCAAACCCTCAGCCCCCAACCTTAAGTCCCCATCACAACATTACCACTCCCATGCCCGACAAAACAAAGA
>CAZXCE010000084.1:0-18946 GCA_964639175.1 uncultured Clostridia bacterium | reverse complement strand
TGGCTGGCTGGGTATCGGATTGACCTGGTCCAGACGGGAATGGGGCCGGAAAATGCAGCCCATCGGTCACGAACGGTTTTAAAGCATCATCCAGCTCAAACTGTCTTGATGTGTGGGATTGCTGGGGCGCTTTCACCCGAATGTCAGGTCGGGGATGCGGTACTCTATACCCACTGTCGGTCTTCCGCTCAGCCAGACATCCAACTTAAAACAACTTCTTCTCTCACTGAATCAATTGTTTCCAGCCTTGAAGCTGGTTCAATTCGGACATTTCAGGGAGCGGGTGTGACCTTACCCACCGTGGTGTGTCGGGCAAGCGAGAAAGTACAGATCGGAAGCGAGTATCGGGCGCTGGCAATTGATATGGAAAGTTATTACGTGGTGGAAAATGCGCTCCAGGCAAATCGGCAGGTCGCGGTGCTGCGTATCATCAGCGATGATACCCGGCATGATTTACCTGATTTCAATCAGGCCATAAACAACCAGGGGCACATCAATCACCTCAAAATGGCGTTGGTTTTAGGCCGGACTCCAATCCGGACACTGGCTTTCGCCAGAAATCTCCAATTTTCAATGGCTCAACTCAAGAAGGCATTTCAACTCGCACTGAGCGTGAAACTTTAGTAAAATGCCGCGTTTCTTTTTCGGTAGTTGTTTCGGAAGGAGTCAAGCGGGGACCGAATTTGATTCAGTACACCAGGGTTCACCAGATTGACTTTTTTCAGGCTCGCACCATTTACTCACTATGAAAACAAACTTTTCTGTTCTTTTGTTGAAAGCTCTTTTGAAAAACCGCACGCTGACCTCTCGGGTCATTGCCCTGGTGGGACTCGTTTCGATCCTGTCAGGGATTGCCGCTCCGTTTGGGAACCAGGTTCTGGCCGATGAATCACCTCAAATTGACAAGGGCGGCGTCAAAGTCCAGGTTATTGACCTCAAAGACCTCCCGGTTCCAAACGCGACCATCACCGTCAAACTCATCAAAACACAAGCCGGTGTCGAAGTCGCCAACCAAACCCCATACCAAAAAATTACCAACGACAAAGGCGAAGCGATCATTCCAGAGCTTGCGCCCGGTATCTATTACCTCACGATTGAAGCTGAAGGCTATCAACCGTTAAACGAGCCCGAAGTTGAGGTGATGGCTGGGGCCATTTCGACGCTTTCAATCCAGATGCCACCGAAAATCACTTCGGAAGACACAGTTGAAGTTCGCGCCGAATCTGACAAGTTGATTGAACAGGCGGCGGCACCACAGGCACAGGTCACCACACAAATCATTCGTACCGCGCCCTTGCTGAGTCGAACATTTGACGCCGCGCTGCCGATTGTCCCCAATGTCATCCGCGACCCGAACGGGAAAATTAGTATTAAAGGTGGTCGTGAAGACCAGAGCGCTCTGCTCGTCAACAATGCTGACTCAACCGATCCAGCCACCGGAAATTTCGCCCTGAGTATTCCGCTTGAATCCATCGAACAGGTCAAAGTCTTTACTAACCCATATCTCCCTGAATATGGACGGTTTACCGGCGGCGTGACCAAAGTGGAAACCAAGCGTGGCGGTGAAAAATGGAAAGCTGAAGTCTATGACTTCTTTCCCGAACCACGATTTCGCGGCGGTAAGCTCTTTGGTTTGGCAAATTTCTCGCCTCGGTTACATTTCGAAGGCCCGATTCTGAAAGACAGATTGTATTTCTCGCAGGGGCTGGAATATGACGTAGACAAAAAACCGGTTCGTGGATTGGCCTCGCCCAACAACGAAATTATTCGTAAGGTTGGCCGGAGTTTTTCCCAGTTTGATTATCTTGTTTCTCCGAACCAAACCCTGACAGCCACCATCAATTTTTCAAAAGGGGTTTACAAACACATCGGATTGGATTTCTTCACGCCGCAAACTGCCGCACCAGATCGTCGCCCAACGGATTTGACGGTTGGTTTGATTGATCGGCTGACGCTTTCAAACGGATCACTGCTGGAAACCATTTTTCAATACAAACGGCTTGACACGCGGATTGAAGGCAAAGGGCTTGATCCACTGGTTTTGACCCCAAGCGTTCGTGAAGGGAACTACTTCCACTTTGATGACCGGTTAACGGAGCGGTATCAACTTCGATCCACCAATGAATTTGCTCCGATTACCGCTGCGGGTGTGCACCGGGTCAAACTTGGCGCCGATTTCAATTACACCCGCAACAATTCGCTCATCATAAACCAGCCGGTTTCGGTCACCCGTATGGATGGCACGCTGGCACAGTTGATTGAATTTACACGACCTGGGAATTTACGGTCCTACAATTTTGAACTGGCGGCCTTTGCCCAGGATCAATGGATGGTCAGCCCCAAACTAAGTCTGGACTATGGGTTCCGGGCTGAAGCCGTTCGGGCGACGGCAGGAATCAACATTTCACCTCGGGTTTCACTCTCCTACTCACCAACTGAAACCGGAAATACTGTCTTTCGCGCCGGAGTCGGGTTGTTTTATGACAAGATTCCGCTCAATGCCCTGACCTTTACCAATGCGCCAATGCAAACGGTGACCACCTATGCCGCCGATGGCACAACCGTGGTTGATTCGTCCCGGTTCTTCCAAAACGTGCTGGCAGCCCGTCCAAATGGAAAACCCAACAGTGGAGTTGATTTTGCGGCGCCGCGCAACGTGACCTACAACCTGGAATTCAACCGGCGAGTGACCCAAAACATTTTGTTGAAACTGGCTTACCTGGATAGCAAGACCGACAACGACCTCTATGTTTCGCCAGTGACCACTGAGACTGGCAGCCAGATTGTGCTCAACAACAATGGACGTGGGCGCTATCGTTCGCTGGAAGCCACCGTCAACGTCAAAATGACGCCAGCCCGCGAACTTACTTTTTCGTACATCCGCAGCCGTGCACGGGGCGAGTTGAACAATTTCGGCAGCTATTTCGGTGATTTTCCCGATCCAGTCATCCGGCCAAATGAATATTCGCAACTGGTTTCTGATGCGCCAAACCGGTTTCTGGTGCGGGGCAGCATCAAGCTCCCCTATGGCCTGACGGTCGCACCAATTTTTGATGTCCACACCGGGTTCCCTTATTCAGTACGTGATGAACTGCAAAACTATGTTGGCCAACGCAACAGCGACAATACCCGGTTCCCGCGCTTTGCGTCGCTGGATGTGGCTGTGACCAAAGAATTTAAGGTCATGGAAAAATATACGGCGCAATTTACAGTTACCATCTTTAATGCCACCAACCACTTCAACCCGCGCAACGTGTTTGCCAATATCAACGGACCCGAATTTGGGACCTTCTTTGCCAATTACCGGCGGTTTTACCGACTTGATTTTGGGTTTAACTGGTAATAATACCAATTAGGGTTCAGGGTTCAGGGTTTAGGGTTTAGGCGATGAATCAACTGATCCCACTCAAGATAAGTGCTGGGGAACCGGCATTTACCACTCAAGTTGGATTATCCGGCTCTGACCCCTAAATAGCATGAGCACCAGATTATGAAATTTACCTGCATCATCGAGCGTGAAGGCAATGGATATGTTTCACTTTGTCCTGAACTTGACATTGCCAGTCAGGGCGAAACGATAGAGGAAGCCCGATCAAATTTAGGTGAAGCTATCTCGCTCTTTTTTGAATGTGCTCACCCAGACGAAATCCAAAACCGGGTTCACTCTGAAATATTCATCACACAAGTTGAGGTGCCAGTTGGGTAAGCTCGGAACTTTCTCTGGTCGTGATGTTTGTAGAATTTTGGCTCGTTGGGGATTTGTTGAGATCCGGCAACGTGGCAGCCATATCGTGATGCAAAAGCAGGTTGAAGGGGGATCAACCATAACAGTTCCAATTCCAAATCATTCGGAACTTCGAATTGGTACGTTGCAATCAATTATCCGTCAATCAGGTGTTCCAAAGTCAGAATTTGAAAATAATTGATATAGATCTTCAGAAAAAGGTTCAGAGTTCAAGCTTTAGCTTGCTTCCATCTGACGAATCAACCAACTCAAGTTAAGTCAATAACTTGAATGCCACGAATGAAAAGTTTTCACAAGCTAAAGCTTGAACTCTGAACAGAAATATTTATCTGAAAAGCTATAGTACCTCATATTGTTCAATAGTATGGTCTGGACTTTTCACTCAAGTTCAGACCATTTTATATTTATGGCCTATTCAACCAATTCCAACTCACTCGACCTCACGTCCGCTTCACTCCGACTTGGCGTAGACACCGGCGGTACATTTACCGATTTTGTTTTGCTTGAAGGAGTGGCCCTCCGGGTTCATAAAGTCAGTTCGACCCCAGATGACCCATCGCGGGCGATTCTTCAGGGGATCGGTGACCTGCTCGGAAAAAGTTCTGAAACCTGCCCAACAGTTGATCTGGTGCACGGTTCAACCGTGGCCACCAATGCCTTGCTCGAACGAAAAGGAGCGGCTGTGGCGCTCATCACGACGGCAGGCTTCGAAGATGTCCTGTTGATTGGTCGTCAGACCCGTCCCGAACTCTATAATTTTTTCGTCAAACCCCGGCAACCGCTCATTCAAACTGGCTGTGTCATCGGACTCAAGGAACGGCTCACGGCAGATGGATCAATTCTAGAACCGCTTGATGAATCAACCTTTCCTGACGTCGCCACAACCCTGCGTTCCTGGGGTGTGGAATCAGTGGCGGTGTGTTTGCTTCATGCCTATCGCAACCCGGTCCATGAACAGAAAATCCTGGAATATCTTGAAAGTGAAGGGTTTCTGGTCTCAGCCTCACATCGGATTTTACCTGAATATCGTGAATTCGAGCGGTGTTCGACGACCGTGGTCAATGCCTATGTCCGACCGATTATGTCGCGCTATTTGACTTCGCTGGAAACCAAACTGAGGGCGCTTGAAACGGCTGAGGTTCCGGCTTTGCGCATCATGCAGTCCAACGGAGGCACAATTTCGGCAGCCACAGCCCGCACCGCTGCGGTTCAGACGATTTTATCTGGTCCCGCCGGAGGTGCCGTCGGCGCCCGCGAAGTGGCGCGGTTGGCCGGGTTTGCTCAGGTAATTGGGTTTGATATGGGGGGAACGTCAACTGATGTGACTCTGATTGATGGTGAACTCTCGCGCACGATGGAATCCGTGGTCGGAGATTTCCCGGTACGGCTGCCAATCATTGATATTCATACCGTTGGTGCCGGAGGCGGTTCGATTGCCTATGTTGACACGGGTGGGGCGCTTCGGGTCGGGCCTCAAAGTGCCGGCGCCACCCCAGGCCCGATTTGTTATGGTCGCGGCACGGAACTGACCGTTACCGACGCCAATCTGTTGCTTGGACGGCTCGACCTGGAACGCTTTTTTGGTGGGCGAATGACACTTGACCTGGAGCGAGTAAACCACTACGCCGAGGCATTTGCCAAAAAGCTCGGTATTTCCATTCCAGAACTCGCGGAAGGAATCATCCGCATTGCCAATGCCAATATGGAGCGGGCCATCCGTGTGGTCTCAGTTCAGCGTGGATATGATCCGCGTCAGTTTGCGTTGATGGCCTTTGGTGGCGCGGGCGGAATGCATGCCTGTCAGGTTGCGGAGTCGCTGGAAATGCCGACGGTGATTGTGCCGCGCCTGGCTGGCGTGTTATCGGCACTGGGCATGCTCTTTGCCGATGTGGTGAAAGATTTCTCGCAAACGCTCCTGGTACCAGCCCAGGCATTGCCATTTTCACACCTTGAACGTCGCTTCCATCCGTTGATTGATCAGGCCAGACAAGTCTTGACCGATGAAGGATTTACCTCGGAAAAACAGCTCTTTGAATCAGCGCTGGATCTTCGCTACACGGGGCAATCCTATGAATTGACCATTCCGTTGTCCAGGGCGTTTGAAGCAGACTTTCATGCAGCGCACGCCAGAACCTATGGCTATGCCAATCCGGAACGCGAAGTCGAAATTGTGAACCTCCGGCTCAAAGCAATTGGATTAACCTCAAAACCCCTGTTGCCACAAGCAATTGAAGGACAGGAATTTACCGCTGAACCTTTGAGCTTTGGAACCGCTTATTTCAGTGGCAAGCGAGTCAAGACCGCGATTTTTGACCAGCCTGCGCTTGTAGCCGGAGCGACTGGTCGCGGCCCAGCTTTGATCACCGGACCGGAAACGACGATTGTGATTCCCCCAAAATTTTCATTTCGGGTTGATGGGTTTGGTAACGTGATAGTCGAAGCCGTGAAGAAATCGGGCTGAGAGTTTTCTATTTCTGTGGGTTTGGTGTATTTCGTGGCGGCGGTACTCGAAACTCAATCTTCAAACAGAGGCACATCATGGCAATTCGTCGAATTGAACCCGGTCCAGGACAGGAATCAGTCTGGGATTACCCACGTCCGCCGCGATTGGAAGCTTCAACCAGACACATTCAAGTGTATTTCAACGGCGTGTTGATTGCTGATTCACACCGGAGCCAGCGGGTGCTTGAAACGAGTCATCCACCGACGTGGTACATTCCGATGGATGACGTGAAAATGGAATATGTGTCGCTCTCGCCAAAGGGTTCTTACTGCGAATGGAAAGGGCAGGCGGTGTACTACACCGTGAAGGTGGACGGTGTCGAGGCCCGCGACGCGGTGTGGAGTTATCCTTACCCAACACCGTCCTTTGCTGGAATCAAGAACTATCTGGCTTTTTACCCAGGCCGGATGGAAGCCTGTCTGATTGACGGAGAGCGTGTCCAGGCCCAGACCGGGGATTTCTACGGCGGCTGGATCACCAGTGAAATCGTTGGTCCGTTTAAAGGCGAGCCTGGAACCTGGGGATGGTAATGACTTCAGGGCTTGGGGCTTGGGGCTAAAGAACATGGGTAAAGCATCGCTATCAACCAGGGGTTCCCGCGCCAGAGATCCTGGTTATACTATTTTGTAATGAGCATCTCATAGTAGAAATACAGCTAAATCATTGAAAAAATTGAATTTCCCTGAACCCTGAACCTTGAACCCCGAATCCCGAACCCTGATTCGTGTCATTTGAGCCAGTCAGCCGCTGCGGTTGCGGCGGTCGTGCTATACAAAATTCCATCGTGGCTTTCGCCTTCAATCACAACGGTTTTTCCGTTTGGATGGAGGCTGACGACGCCAGCAAACTGGTCAGCCTGAAAGGCTTCGTCGTTTTTGCCGACAATCACCAGCAAAGGTTTATCATCGGCGGTCAATGCCGACTTATAGTCGTCTGGCGCCATACTTACCATGGCCCGGTAACTGTACGCAGTGATGGGTGACCCAGCCGGAGTATTGAAGAACAGCGTCTTCTTGCCGTTGAGAAACTTGATTCCACAACTATTGAGCATCAGCAACCCGATGATGCGCGGCAAATGCAGTTTGATTGGGGCTTCACCCTGAGCGGATGGATTTTTTGCCGGTTCAGTGCGCAGAGTCGGAGCATTGGACCCCAAATGCGGCGCAAACAAAAGATAGCCATCCACGGCAGGTGACGTGTGAGCGGCGGCATATCGCAGGGCAATTCCACCACCCATTGAATGACCCGCCACAATGATCTGGCCACCTTTCCGTTGACGAATCGCGGTGATGACATCGGCCACATCATCTTCATACTGACTGAGATAGGAAATATCCCCTCGAATGCCTTCCGAAGCGCCATGGCCACGAAGATCAAGGGCAACCACTTCGGCCTTCGTTTGTGTGTGAAGGCGGTGACAGAGATCGAGGCATTCCAGGCTATTGCTCAAAACCCCATGCAGAAAAACCAGTGTCACCGGACTTTCCGAAGCAAACCGGTGGCTTTGCAGACGGACGCCATCGCGCATGCGAAACCAGTGGATTTCTCCGTCACTGACAGAAGTCGCCGCTTTGTCAGTTGATTGACCCGCAGGATGGGCAAATTGCGGCTCCGGCCAATACACCAGAACCAATGCGGCCAGAAACCAGGCAACAACCAGACCCAGCACTGACAGTAAAAAATACCGAATACTTTTCTTGAACATAATGTTTCTCCGGTGAATTTTGACAAAGCACCGCCTGACCTCCTCCTGGTTGGGGAAGTGAGAAATCGAGGCCGGTTGTACTTTGGGAAAAGTTTTTAGAGGAAGCCGGAGCCGTTAACTCCGGCTCGAACAGAAGCGGAAGGCTACTCTCCGGTGGGTTCGTTTTCAAATTCGGAAAGATTGGCCAGAGCCCCAAGGGCCTGATTGAGGTTGTGTCCAGCCAGATCGTTCATCAGCTTTTGAATCCAGGGGATATGTGCCATCCGGTGGCGATACCGTTTGGAAACCCAAATCCCTGAAACCACCACGGCCAGGCCAAAAATGAAATTGGCAGCTATCCAGGTCAGGTCAAAGGTCACATAGGCGTTTACGCCCAGCCCACGAAAAACCACAATCAAGAGCGGCGTCCACAGGAGCGGCGCCAGCAAAAAAATCCACTTTGTTTCGCGAATCCGGTGGATGCGGAGCGATTCCAGCTTTTTCTGGATGGTCAAAACCGGAGCGGAAAAATCCATCTGGTTGAGTGTCACCAACTGGTATATACACGAACTGATAAGACCAATTGCCGCAACGTGGAGCGTCAATCCGGGAATGAAAAAGGCTGGCTCGCGCCAGTGATTGGCCAGAAACGAGCCAATCACCAGTACCAGGGGAATGGTGATCAACAGTTCAACCCAAATGAAAAATGCGAGTCGCTGCAAGGCGGATCTGGTCTTCTCCAGTTTGGTTTGGCGGAGCAGTTCCGTATTGAGGCGGATGCTGGTTTCCAGCTTTTTATCAAGTGTTGCCCATTGACGTTGCAAATCTTCAAAATTCATAGTGTCTCCGTATCTTTATGCCTTTTCTGGGGCGTCAAACTCACGTTGCAATTTCTGTTTGATCCGGTTGATTTTGGTGGCGACATTGGTTGAGGTAATCCCCAGAGTGGCGGCCATTTCCTCGTGGCTGTATCCGTCAAGGTAGAGCAGAATGAGCGCCCGGCTCAGTTCGTCCATTTGATTGATAAGCTGGTGAAGCCGGCGGAGATCGTCGCCGGCTTCTTCGAGGAGGCGGTCGGCTCCGGCCAGATCAAAGACAAAATCCTCAATCGGCACCGTGGCTTGAAGATGGGTACGTTCGCTGCGGTAAAAGGAAATCGCCACATTCACGGCAATCCGGTACATCCAGGTCGAAAACCGGCAGCGTCCGTCAAACCGATCAAAGGAACGCCACAGATGAACCACGATTTCCTGAATCACATCGTGACGGTCTTCGCGGTTTGGGCAGTAGGCATTCGCCACTTTGTAGAGGATTCCTTTGTGTTCTTCGACAAGCGCCAGAAACCTGTCATGCGTTGCGGTTGCAGTCATAGAATTCAGTGTGCGTCAGGAAAAAATCAAAATCTGTCTTTGCTCTATGATTCGCCAGGGAAATGAAAAAATCACAGGCGGGTGAAAAAAATTAAGCGTGAGGAAGGAATCCGCTTTTTCTGTTTTTTGTTGCAGCCTGTATCTGACCTTGTTTTTCCAATTGCCTGGGTGCCTTTTTTCTCAAGGAAAAAGCCCGATGTGAAACCTGAAGACTGGGTTTCACACCGGGCTGAAAATACAATAAGGCCTGTGATCAGAAAGGGTTCGAGGCTGTAAAAATATAACTTCCGACTTTCATCGAAGGGCACGAGTAGAAAACGACCTCAATTCAAAATAAAGCCGGGAACTTGTTTTTTAACACTCTCTTAGTTTTTGAATTTCGCAAAAATGGAATCTAAATCAAAAGTAATGCCGATGTTCCCTCTGACCTCTTTTTCCTTGATCAATTCTGTTCGATTGGCAAAGGTAACTGAAATTGGAATCTTCACCCCGCTTCCTTTGACAGGGATGGTCAATTTGACTTGACCAATCGCGGTGTCCCGGCTGCGGTCTTTCATTGCCAGATTGAGCATTTCATCTTCGAACATCGCCGCTTTGAGGAACCGACGTTTGTACATTCCCGAGAAAGAAAGCACAAAATTACCGATTTTTTGAACCTCACCGAGTGGCACATCAAGCTGTCCTGCAAACTGAAAATCACGAAGTCGATCAGCCCTTCCTGCCGGCAATGAATTGAAAAGGGTAAAGGATGCGTTGGCCGTCAGGTCGGCTTTTCCCTTAAATATACCCGTCTCAGCAATGAGTTTAAAATTGGAAAGGTCAGGGAGTGGGTCCGTTCGCCGGGTGTTGGTGTACTCAAAAGTGATGATCGGTGCATTTGAAGCCAGTTCCAAGATATTGTTTCGATCAGATAAGTAGGAATCAACCAAAGGAGCAAATATCTCTAATTCCTTCCTGATATCCTGGCCTATGGAGACTTTTGCAAGTTGATTCAACAACTGGTCTTTCATCACCTTTTCAACATCTTCAGCCGGAGCATTGATAATTGCTTGCTGAGCTGATTTAAGCCAGTTGCTAAACCCCGCATCATTGTCTAATGGAGAACTTAGCCGACTCTGACTATCTGCAATTTGCTGCCCTAATCCTTTAATCAGGTTTGTCCAGTTTTCCCGGTAAGATCGGTTTCTCGGGTCTCGTTTGTTAAAAATATCAAAGCGAAACGAATAGGAGGAAAGCTGTTGAAGATCTCCAGTGAGTGTGCCTGCTTGCTGCCCCCGACTTGAATCAAATGATACGGCGAAAGAAAATTTTCTCAACAATCGGGCTGACTGGGAATCGTCGTCATAACTTTCAATAAACCCGCTTTTTCCAAGTGCTTTGACAATCCCAACTGGGTTCCCACGAAAGGTAATTGTCGTACCATCAATGTCTTGAGTTAAGGCTCCACGTTCAACGGCTAAGCCAAGAACTGAAGGGATACTCCCTTTTGAAACCAACGAGGTACTGCCTGAATTCCCACTATCCCCACCGACCTGTTTATCAACTCTAGCTTCTTCAAGAACAGGAACCATTTTATCAATCTTTACGGCAACTAAAGCCAGAACGAACATGTCCAGGTTGGCGCCTGTTCCAAATTCAATATTGATTTGATTTTTTATTGCACTAGCACCTCCACCCTGGTTTTTTATTTGGGTGATTTTGGCAGCGACGCGTTTTATTTTAGAGTTAAGCTGTTCGCCAGTTTGAGTTTGGCCTTCTGTAGCCATAGCATTCAAAAGTAATGCAATGCAAATGATTCCAACTCGAAATGATCTAATTTTCATATGCTCCTCCTTTTTGTTCATCAACAGTTCATCCTGCAGGCACACGAATTCCTCTTGAAAAACACGGATAGTTTTCCACTTATGATTGATCATTGAATTATTTCTTCTTACTCTGGCTGCAAACCCGGATATTGTTCATCAAGATCAATCCGTATTTTGTAACTGTGTGCTTTGGTTTTGGCGTCTGATCAGGCTGGTATTGAAAATGTATACCTGAGGGTTCGGAATACCTCACCGTCTCCCTGGTCATCTGAGTATCCAGAAACCCCACCCTGACTGCCTGTGACTTTCACTTTAAAACTTCCACCATTGTTTCCAGCAAAATGAAGGACCATAACCAACCGACTTGGATTTGGACCAGTCGGCTGGAATCCACCAAGCCTGAAGGCAAACCCGAGTGTCCCATCGCCATTTTTGGTGACTGTAAATTCGAGAGGTGTACTTTTCGGAAACGGCATTCCTGAACCATTCAGGCTATAATTGACCAGTTCAGCCATTCCAAATGACTGAATGATCTTCACCGTAATGGTCTCGCCATTTTCCACGGCCAGTAAAAAAGGGTTGTCATCTATCATTTGCATACTCAGTTACTCCTTATTCCTTATATTGGGTTTGTGGGGAAAGTATTTTTGAAAATATTGACTTTCCAGGATTGATCGAGGTTGGAAGAGTAAAACCTGACTCACTTGATCATCGGGTATTCTTTCACTCAGGCACACGTCCTCTATTTGAAAACAAGGCTCTGCCAGACAGCCTGATTCCGCTTGTCCCGAAGTGCGAGTTCACCGGCTTTTTACTTCGGGAGTATCTTGATTCATTGATTTCTGGAAATCCGTTACTCGGGAAACCGCAGGTGCAGATGGTTGTGGTGACCATCTACAAACCTGGTTTCTTTATTGATCAGCTTCGGATCATTAAAAAAGATCACAATGTTTGGATGCCGGGCTCTGACCAGTTGGACAAAGGCCTTGGTCAGTGCGTGGTCATACTGGGTATCGTGGATGGTTACAGGTAACAAATTGCGGTCTTTGCGAAACGGACGAATATCAACATCCACCCCTTTGCGATGTGAGCCGTGCGGTGGGAAAGGGACTCCGCCTTTCAAACTGATATGGCCAACCTGAAATGGGACTTCCGAGTGGTCGGCTGCCCAGGCAATGCCCAGTTGCTGGATTGCCTGAATCGTAGACGCCCTCCCAAATTGATTTCTTCCATTGGTCCCACGCAGGTAATTTGTATAGCCGGTCCCCGAAGCTGGTAACAAGGTGTCAACCGCAGTTGATACGACGGTAACGTTTGTGGATGCAGCAGTTGCCAGAGTAGATTCAAGCGCCGTTGCGGTTTCGGAAGTCAGCGTTCCGCTGGGTTCAAGACCGTGATCTTGCTGGAATTGCATCAGGGCGCGTTCGGTTTTTGGACCGAATTTCCCATCACCCCCAGCCTTTTTCCCCAGGAGTCCCAATCGAACCAGTTTCGCCTGGAGTTCAGCAACCGCCGTCCCTGAGTCGCCACGGGTGAGTAACGCTTCTTTTTCGTGGAGCGGGCTGGTAATACCTTCCAGCGGAGGCACGGGCACAAAATCAGGTGCGTTTTTGAGCAATCTTGACACCTTGAACGCGGCTTCCGCTTTGGTGATCTTACCGTCACCATCCAGATCCAGCCCTTTATTTTGTCGGTAAGCTTTGGTGTTTTTGAGAAACAGCACAAAAGAATTTGGTTTTCCCACTGCCCTTGGAAACAGCACTGCCATGTAGGCATCTTCAACCGTCGCCATTCGGCCTTTGAACGGAGCAAAATATTTCGCAACAAAGTCAAGCTGGGCCTCGGCGGTCATTTTGGCCAGAGCTTCAGTCGTGGTACCCAAACCCTTGGCCGTTTTTGGCATAAACTGGATGAGTCCAGTGGCCTCGCTCCCCGCAAAACTCTTCTGGCTTGGGCTAAATGATCCACCAGTCTCAAAGCTCATGATCGCCATGAGGAAATTTGGATTAGTCTGAAGTTGAGCCGCAATCTGAATAACTTTTTGTTTAAACGCTTCGCTGACTTTTTCACTACCAGGAACCTTGGCTAACGACATGGGAATACTCCTTGTGAATTGGTTTCACAGTTTGATGGTCAGTGGCTTGTATAGGCTTCAAAATGAATTCAGATGGTGGGGAAAAATAACCTCTATAAAGGAAAGCGGAAATCGAGAGCAAAAAGGTCAATTTTCAAAAAAGTATTTTAACACGCAGCTTTTTACTTTCTGTTTGATATAGAGCTATCCAGAAGCGATAGCCTGACTTATACTCTTGCTCCAGCATTACTCATCATCAAAGCTCGCACGTTTCATCTTCCAAAATGAATCCTCTTTCCACCATATGACTTGAAGACTTCCTTTACCTCAAGATCAGTAAAACTCGTCTTAAAGAACGGGTTACAGCCAATACAATTTTCTTTTGCCAGGTGCAAATGCGCAGATTTGCCTGAAAACTTTGTGCGAAACAGGTGTGAATGTATGATGCCTCCATCTCTTCCTGAACTCACTCAGCTTTTGATCGAATGGAGCAATGGCAGCGAAGAAGCCAAGGAAAAGCTCCTACCAGTTGTGTATGATGAATTACGCCGGCTGGCCAGCGGGTACTTGCGCCGTGAGCGGTCTGGACACACGCTTCAGACCACGGCGCTCGTCCATGAGGCATATATCCGGCTGATCCATTATCGCCAGGTCCAGTGGCAAAATCGGGCTCATTTCTTTGCACTCTCAGCTCATATCATGCGCAATATCCTGGTGGATCATTTTCGAGCGAATGAAGCCGGAAAACGTGGTGGAAATGAAATTAAACTTGGCCTGGACGAAGCAGTTACGGTCTCGGCTGAAACCAGTCGTGAAGTTTTAGCGCTTCATGATGCCCTACAAATCCTGGAAACCCTGGATCCAAAACAAAGTCAGATTGTTGAACTCCGGTTTTTTGGCGGACTCACCTTTGAAGAAACCGCCGAAGTCATGGGGCTTTCGGTCAGCACCATCAAACGCGAGTGGCAAATGGCCCGGGCCTGGCTCCAACGGGAACTGTCACGATGATTTGGGCAAAAAGGCTCATTGCGGGTCTGGATCATTCGGAAACCAAAAGGTAAAGGGGTGCTGAAAATGATCAACCTCTGCCATAATTTTGTCGATCAAGACATGATCATTTGTAAAACTGAGTAGAAGTACTTTTAATGATGAAAGAAAAAGGCTTCGCATCATCCTCACTGGCAATAACTGAGAGAGATGGTCTTGAGATTCAATAAGGGATCGAAGAATAAGTCGTGCAACCATTTTCGAGAGGAGAATTCCAATCAGGGCTTCTTTTTCCCACCATAGATAAAATTTGAACAACAACTCAAAACTCTTCTCATTCTCTGCCTTGCGCACTGTAATTTTATTCTCAGCAGTAATGGTTTTGAAGTTGCGTTGGGCATTCACCCCAAAAGCAAATCGCACATACATTGCTAATGGATGATCGCCATGAGTGAACAGGATCTTCTGAAAGTCAACATTCCCGGTGTCGAGAAATTGCATATAGGCATCGCCGTTGGGATTTGAATCAGAACCATTCAGGTACAACAACCAACCTTGTGGTTCGCCAGCAAATAAAGCGGTTACATCCTTATCTTCATCAAGCAGCGTATTTACCTTGAGCTTGATCAAGTTAGATGGAACAATTACGCCATCCGGACCAAAATAAATAGCTTGCACGTGATAAGTACCCGGCTGATCAAAATAAAAACCGTCTTTCCCATACCCAATATAAGCCAGCTCTTGGGCGGGATTATCTGGCGTCAGAGATTCCAGGGGAAGCTCGCTACAGGTTGTCTCTTGTGTTTTATAAAGCGCAATTTGCCCGGATGGTTTCTCAATAAATATTTTCACTACACCTTCTCGTGGATGAAGAAATGGAACAGCTCGTATATTTGGTCGAGTCGGAGTGAGTTTTAGTTCAATAAACACTGGCTCAGAAAATTTCAAACTTACTTTTGGGGTTTGTATCTCAAGTTGCAGTAATGGATGAAATTGGGCTTCTTTGAGCTCAATAACATCACCTGCTCCAATACCAAGATTATTTCCCCCCATAACCACATCTGGATAGTAGCCATGATGTAAATGTTGCAGTTCAAGTGGGTCAAATTCAAACTGAAACTGATCCCAAAAAGCTGGCTCTCCGCCTGTAACAACTTTTGGAAAGTTCATCCAAGAAAGCGATTCTTTTCGGGAAGTAGGAATACCTTTTATTCTTTTTTCGCCAGAATGAAGCAAATTAAAGCAATGGCCAATTTCGTGAACGAAGGTTCGTAATTGACCGCGTTGCATATCACTTTTGACTAATTCATAAAAAACAACGCACCCCTGCCGTTCTTTCCCTTTTCGATCAAACATAAGGCCCCGATTATCCAATGGTTTGATCTCACTAAAAGTTGCAACCAGTAACCAGAGCTTCCACTGCGGCCCCTCTTTCAAAAGGCTAAAGTGTTGTTCCATTGCGGCATGAAGCTCTGCCACACTCCATTTTAGATCCTGGTTTTCTCTAAGTTGAATTCTTGTGGGTTCTCCACCTAAGCTCAAATCAATGCCAGCTTTGCGATAGGCGGAGCTAATTGTGAGGTGTGTGGTTCCATCAAGAAGGGTTCTTTCAAGGTCAAATACGGCTGGCGGATCCTCAGTAGCCACCACATCCATCTCAAATTCAACCGTCCGAAAAAACTGTGATTGAAATTGGCATAAAAATGATCGGGTAATGTTATTTGTGAAGATGAATTTTGCGATGACTTGTGCCAGATGATTTAATGCAGATGGCGCAGGAATAAAAATTTCAAACTGAAGTATGGTGTTATCTGAATTGATACTAGCCAAACCGGTAAGTGAACGACCACCTGGCTTATCTTCACGTTTAATCCCATTAGACCGAAAAGAACAAATAAAGTTAGACTGCTGATCGTCAATGTGAAAAAAATCTCCGCTCACCATTCTATTTTCCAAATCAATACGGAGTTCGAGTCGTTCAACTCCATCTTTTCCTTGATATGACCCGCTGGCTGGATCCTGGTTGAGCCTATGGGTTAAGTGGGTATTGACCAGTGTGTTCATATATCCTCCATTCACCAATTGAGTTTAACCAATTTATATGTTTTCTGCTTTTTCCAGGGATGCGACTGATTCAGGTGACTGAATGCAGCTCAGGTTAGGTTCACAATACTTTTTTGGGAGCAGGGGCGTATCCTGTACAAATCTGGAGTTTAGAACTGGACTTCTCAATTTATTTTCTAAAAAAATACTATACTTCTACTTGTATCAAGCGTAAAAAATGGGTTCCGTTGGGTCAAAATGAATACGAAATTTCTTCAACTGATCATTTTTACAAATTACCTTCGATGACTCCCGAGCGCTATCAGCAAATCAAACACCTTTTTCAGGCTGCATTGGATTTGGATCCACACGACCGGGCTCTTTTTTTAGATGAATCCTGTGTTGGCGATCCCCAGTTGCGAACTGAGATTGAGGAACTTCTCGCCCAAAACGAAGTGCCACAAGCTCTGATTGACCAACCTGTGCTTGATGTTGGTTTGCAGGTGCTGGCGAAGCAGCAAGGAAGTCATCAAGAGGATCCATTTGCCAGGAGAGAACGCATTGGTCCGTACCGGATTGTTCGGGAAATTGGGCAAGGCGGAATGGGGGTTGTTTATGAAGCCATTCGTGATGACACCAATTTCCGGCAACAAGTTGCGCTCAAAGTTTTAAAACGCGGAATGGATACTGACGCAATTGTCCGCCGGTTTCGCAACGAACGCCAAATCCTGGCGGGACTGGAACACCCAAACATTGCCCATTTGCTTGACGGAGGCGCCACCGAGGACGGCCTACCATATTTTGTCATGGAGTACATCGAAGGGCAGCCCATTGACGAATATTGCACAGCTCATCGACTCAATATCAGCGAACGCCTTCAACTGTTTCGGCTCGTTTGCAAGGCACTCCAGTTTGCACATCAAAATCTGGTTGTCCATCGTGACCTTAAACCCAGCAACATCCTGGTCACCAGCGATGGTATTCCAAAACTTCTGGATTTTGGCATTGCCAAAGTTTTCAAAACAGAAACAGGCCCACTGCCGGTTGATGTAACCGTTGCTGACCTGACCACCACTGGCTATCAACCGATGACACCAGCATACGCCAGCCCGGAACAGGTTAGGGGCGAAAGTATTACTACAGTTTCGGATGTCTATTCGTTGGGTGTGGTCTTGTATGAATTGTTAACCGGGCAACGACCGTATCGGGTTACCAACGCGCGGTTTGACGAAGCAGTCCAGGTCATTTGCCAGAAAGAGCCAACCAAACCTAGTTCGGTGATGAAGCATGTTGACCGGTCTGGAGAGACTGAGGGTACAACCTCAGAAATGATACTTGAATACCGCAGCGTAGCCGAAGGCTCACCTGAAAAACTCCGCCGCCGGCTACTCGGGGACCTTGATAACATTGTGTTGATGGCGCTTCGCAAAGAACCGTCACGCCGCTATAGTTCAGTTGAGCAATTTTCCGAAGACATCCGCCGCCACCTTGATGGAATGCCGGTCAGTGCCCGGCAAGATACCTTTGCCTATCGCGCTGGAAAGTTCATTCGCCGAAACCAGCTCGCGGTGGCTGCCGTCACAGTGATTGTTCTTTCACTCATCGGAGGTATTATGGCAACCACCTGGCAAAATCGTGTGGCACAGGCCGAGCGAATCCGGGCTGAACAAGAGAAAGCCAAAGCCGAGCGATTGTTTGAACAAATGCGGTTGATGGTCAAAAGTCTCGTCTTTGATGTTCATGATCAAATCAAAGACCTCTCAGGCGCCACACCAGCCCGGAAATTCCTGGTTGAAAAAGGGTTAATGTATCTGGATACCCTCTCCCAGGAAAATCTAAACGACCCCGCACTCTTACAAGAACTTGCCGAAGGCTACCGGCAACTTGGAGATATCCAGGGCAAACTTTTTGCGTCGAATGTTGGTGATACCGAAGGTGCAATTGCTAGCTACCAAAAATCAGAATTGATTTTTGAACGACTTTTGCAAAACACCTCAGATAATATAGAGTTACTCAATCAAAAAAGTGTTGTGACCGAACGAATTGGCGATATGCTTCTGCGGACAGGAAAAGCTCGCGATGCGATTCGACACTTTCAGAAATTATTGGAAACTCGTCAGGGATTGGTTTCCCGGTTTCCAAGAAATGACGAATTCAGACTTGCCATTGTGAATACCCACCTTAGGCTTGGGGATGCATTCCGAGATACCGGCGATTGGCAACAATCCCTTCATTTATATCGAGTTGCCCGTACCTTAACTGACTCAGTTGAATCAACCGACATACCTCAAATTCGCCGAGACCGATTGCTCGCAGTTTGCGCCCATAAAATTGGAAACACCCTTGAAACCATCGGTGATTTTGCTTCGCAACGGATGAAGGATGAGCTTATTGCAAAATCTTTTTATCAAATGGCTTTGCAAGAACATTTTGTCTCAAGGCAACTCATTGACCAAAACCTGAAACTTGAACCTGCCAGCTTAATACTCTTCCGCGATAAAATCGGTGAACTGAGCCATATTGCCAAATTATTAGCTAAAGAGAAAAAATTTCAGTTAGCTTCTCAAATGGGCACAGAGGCTCTGGAGCAATGTAAAAAATTATCAGTTGAGGATCCACATAATGCTGAACTTCTCTCACAATTGAGCCTGATGTACCACTGGGTTGGTGAAATAGACGCGCGCCAGCAACGTTATCCTGCTGCACTTACCAAATTTCGAAAAGCATTTGAACTT
>CAZXCE010000083.1:0-19128 GCA_964639175.1 uncultured Clostridia bacterium | reverse complement strand
TCCAAATGCCTGCCCTCCAAATGAAAACGGGAAGATAATTTTTAACGCTCCCTAACCACTAACTCTTCTTCCTTCTTCATTCGACTTTGCCTTCCACTGGTGGTAGAGCCAGATGCTCAGACCCAGCCACAGCCCTCCAAGAAAATATCCGGCTGTAACATCGCTTGGCCAGTGTGCCCCTAAATAGACTCGTGATGTCCCAACGAGCAGGATCATAGTTCCACACAAAGCGATTAAACTGGTTTTGAGCCATCGTGGAAGCGGCTCTTCATAGAAAATCATCATCAGAAAGCCATAGCAGGTGACATAGTGCATAACATGGCCTGATGGAAAACTGAGAGAAGTCTCGTGAACCAGTTGCTGAACGAGATCGCTGGTGGGGCGAGGACGGGCAACCAGTTCTTTCACAATCATGTTGAGGAGCGTTCCTCCACCCGCAGAGAGCGCAAATGCGTATCCGGCTACTTTCCGGCGTTTCCACAGCAACAATGCAAAAATCAGGCACCCCCAAACCAGATCTGCCAGAGCATGGTTTCCGGGAAATGAAACGAGGCGCATTCCAGTTTCAAATCCAGGCAGGGAAATGGATTGCACGGCTTGAGAGATAGTGATGTCGATTTGAAAGCGTTTGTCGGAATCGGTCAAAACGGCACTTGCCAGGCTCAAAAACCCGAGCAAACAGGCGATATAGGAAAGAATAATCCGGCGGTTTAGCATTAGTTTGAATAATGACCGAAGTCGCGAAACAAAAGTGAGGAGCGAGTACCAATCGTCAATCCAAATCCACAGTGCACACACACTTCACCCTTTAAGTATCTTGTCATAAATTTCCTGAGATATTGGGTTGGGTCAGTGCTTGATTTTTTCCGTGTTTTCCGTGTTTTCCGTGGTTAAAATGTCTGGAAATTTCGGTAAGGTACTTAAAAAACAAAAGTTACCAGATGAACAATTCCTGAACGTTCTCTGACTCCTCGCTCCTCGCTCTTAAATGGTTTCCAGCAAATCCAACACTTCATCAAAGCAATAGGTTTTGACCGTGTTCATCAGTTCTTCTGCCAGTGGCGCATCAAATTGACGAACCCGACGGGTAATGTCAGTTGCAATCTGGGTATCGCCCCGAATCAATGCCTGATGCAATTCTTCTTGAAGCGATTTCGGCAATGCGGCCAGACGTTCTCTGGTGAGTGCCTGGTGGGCGGTGGAGGAAGCATAGGCGGTTGTCTGTGATGAGGTCGCCGATTCATATTTGAAGGTAAGGTTGAGATGCTGGCGCAGTACTTCAAAACAATCTTCTTCACGAAATGGTTTGGCTAAAAAGCCATCACATCCAGCGGTGTGAACGGCTTCCCGATCATGTTCAAAGGCCATTGCCGAGAGGGCAATGATACTGGTGCGGGTACTCGGCACCTCTGATTCGCTTTCAACCAAAAGCTCTGACTCAAGCTGGCGAATGGCTTTGGTCGCTTCGTATCCATCCAGAACTGGCATTCGCAGATCCATTAAAATCAAATCTGGGCGATGTTTCTTGAACTGGGTGATGGCCTCGACGCCGTTGATGGCTTCGGTGACCTGGAAGCCAACTGGATTGAGTAATTTGCAAAGAATCTGCCGGTTCTCTTCTTTGTCATCCACAATCAAAATGCGCGGCGCTGGCTGGTTACCTGCCAGGCCGATCACTTTTCCGAGTATCGGCGCGGTTGATTCACGTGAACTCTGTGGCAGGCGGGAGGTAAAGCAAAACGTCGTGCCTTCACCAAGTTCGCTCCGGACCCAGATTTCGCCACCCATCAAATTTACAAAATTGCGGCTAATCGCCAGACCCAGGCCGGTTCCTTCGGTTGACTTCTGACCGCTCTCAGTTTGTACAAATGGTTCAAAAAGCTTGGTTTGTTCTTCTTTTGAGATACCGTGGCCGGTGTCTTCAATCTCAAAGGTAGCGATGCTGTTTGACCAGAACACCCGCAGGGTCACCTGTCCGCGTTCAGTAAACTTGACCGCATTGCCCAGCAAGTTGATTAGCACCTGACGGAGTTTGCCTTCATCGCCGAGCACGTATTCGGGCAATTCGGGCGAGATTTCAAAACTCAACTGGAGCCCCTTGGATTGGGCTCTGACCCGGATCATTTCTTCAAGGCCCAGAAGCAACTTCGGCAGGTGAAAGGTGTGTTCCGTCAGGGTGATTTTTCCGGCTTCGATTTTTGAAATCGACAGAACATCGTTAATCAGTCCCAGCAGGTGCTCACCGCTCCGCATAATCGTTTGCAGGTTTTCAGTATCTTCCGTATCCCGACCCTGGCGGCGCTGCATGACCTGAACAAATCCTAAAATCGCATTGAGCGGCGTTCGCAGTTCATGGCTCATGTTCGCCAGAAAGGTACTTTTGGCACGATTGGCTTCAAGAGCTTTTTGCTCAGAAATCCGCAATTGTTCAACAGTTTTGGCCAGCTCTTCATTTTGTTTATCAAGTTCGTGTTGGGTCCGGATCAACCGGGCCTGAGTACTGTCGCCAACTTTCACGATCTTGGTGGCCTGCTTCATCAGGCTGCGGTATTTTTTGATCAGAAACCGATGACGTTCGACCAGTTCTTCACGGGTAAATTCGCCTCGTTTCAAAAAGAGGTCGGCTTCCTCCGCAATCGCGATTTCCCCTTCAAACACCTGAACATGGGACGACACCTGGAGGCTGGCTTCTCGTTCTGCCTCAAAAACAGGAACGGTAGACAAGCTATCTTCAAATTCCTTGTTCATAAAACCTGGATGCCTTGGGATCTGAATTTTGGGGTTTTAGGGGTGGTCTTGCTCGCGGAAAAGACGGTGTTACTTTACAGATTTTTTTTGAGAGGGAATAGAGGAATTTGGGAATGGAGAATGAAGACTGAAGAATGAAGACTGTGGTTTGTGGTTGATTCCTGGTTTGTGGCTCCTGGTTCTTGGAACATATTGGTTCCAAAGCACTAAGCGCCAGTTGCCAGTATTTTCTTCATTCTCCATTCTTCATTCTTCATTCTTCACTTTTGATTTCCGGTCAGACGCGCTCCAGTTTTACCGCTGATTCAACAAATTTTTTCATGCCAAAACCAGGGAAATTGATCACAAGTTTGTCGTCTTCGCGTTTGAGAATGAGCCCAACGCCATATTTTTCGTGACGGACACGGTCACCTGGGTTAAACCTACGGGCAGTTGCCGACGGTGTGGCTGGCGGTGGAGGTGGCGCTGGTCGCTGGATTCCAGGTTTGGGAACTGCTGGCTGGTTGTTTTGGGCTTCGGCTGCTTTGCGGGCCTGTTGCAACTTAAAAAACTGTTGGATGCTGTCAACGCTGTTATAGGTCGGAAACGGGGATTTGGGCGGGGCCACAGGCGGCTTGGCTGGTGATTTGGGGCCAAGACCGGTTGAAGCGGTGGCACTCAACGCATTTGGGGTTTTCCGCGAGATTGATTTCAACCAGCTTTGGCCGAGGGTCAGGTCAGTAATCTTATCGGTAGGGATTTCTTTCAGAAACCGGGATGGTTCGTTAAAGATTTCTTCTCCGTACTGCCGCCGCCATTCAGCGTGGGTAATATACAACTGGGTTTTGGCTCTGGTGAGGGCGACGTAGCACAATCGCCGCTCTTCTTCCATTTCATGCATATTCATTGACGCCCGCTGGTGAGGGAACAGCCCTTCTTCCATCCCAACCACAAACACAATCGGGAATTCCAGCCCTTTGGCGCTGTGGATCGTCATGAGCGTGATTTTCGCCGTTTCTTTGAGCGAATCAGTGTCGGCCACCAGCGCGGCATGGTCAATAAAATCACGGATGGTTTCGTCGCGGAGTTCGGCTTCGACCGCTGCGTTGACCAGTTCTTCAAGGTTGAGCAGCCGGCTTTCGGCTTCCTCAGTTTTTTCAGCCTGGAGCCATTTGAGGTATCCACTTTCGTTCAACACTGCTTTGACCAGTTCCGAAAGTGAAGACTGGCTGGCAAGATCAATGAGTCGCTGGATGAATTCCTGAAAATGTTTGAGGGCGTTGGTGGTTCGGGCTGGCAGTTTCTGTTCGGCAATCAGATTACCCATTGCATCCCAGGGAGAGCTGTTTTCCTCGCGGGCTCTGGCATACAAAATATCAAGCGTCGCTTTCCCGATTCCGCGAGCCGGAGTATTGATAATTCGTTCGAAGGCAACTGGATCCGTCGGGTTGAGCACCAGTTTCAGATAGGAAATAACATCCTTGATTTCAGACCGCTGATAGAAGGAAAACCCGCCAACCAGCACATAGGGCAGACCCGCCCGGCGACAGGCTTCTTCAAAGAGTCGTGATTGGGCGTTGGTGCGATATAAAATTGCGGCGCGGTTGTCGATGTGTGAATTGAGCTTTTGCCAGCGGTTGAGTTCATTGACGACAAAAGCGGCTTCGGCTTCACCTGAGTCAGCCTGAAAGTATCGGATTTTTTCGCCTTCGTCATTGTTGGTGAACAGGTCTTTTGGTTTGCGCTCGGTATTGTTGCGGATGACTTCGTTGGCAGCGCTCAAAATGACTTTTGTGGAGCGATAATTTTCGGTCAGTTTGATCATTTTGGCGCCAGGATAATGTTTTTCAAAATCCAGGATGTTGCGGATGTCGGCTGCCCGAAAACGATAAATGGACTGATCCGGGTCGCCCACGACACACAAGTTTTGTTGTTTTTGCGTGAGCAGGCGGATCAGGCTGTATTGAGGCGGATTGGTATCCTGGTATTCATCAATCAGAATGTATTTGAACCAGTCGTTGTAATAGTCCTGAACTTCGGGAAAATTTCTGAGCAGGCGGACTGATTTCAACAGCAAGTCATCGAAATCAAGTGCGTTGCCATTGGCCAGGCGTTCTTCATAGAGCTTAAAAACTCGACCAATGGTAACTTTTTTGGGATCATTGGTTTGCAGGAAATCCTCAATCGTCTTGCCCTGATTTTTGGCACCACTGATGGCGTGCTGCACTGCCCGTGGCTGGATCATTTTTTCATCAATATTGAGATCTTTGAGGCAGTTTTTGACAATTTTGGCCTGGTCGTCCGAATCATAAATTGTGAAATCCCCAGTATAGTTTCCTCCCAACCGGTTGATGTCACGCCGCAGTAAGCGCACACAGAAGCTATGAAACGTCGAAACCATTGGTGTGGAACGCGTCTGACCCTGTGGCAAGAGCTGGGTGACCCGTTCTTTCATTTCTGCTGCCGCTTTATTGGTAAAGGTGACTGCCAGGATATGACCCGGTCGGATGCCGCGTTCCTGGATCAGATAGGCCATGCGAAATGTAATCACACGGGTTTTTCCCGAGCCGGCACCCGCCAGAACCAGCAGTGGGCCATCGGTTGTGGTAACGGCTTCGCGTTGTTGTGGATTGAGGGTTTTAAGAAAGTCCAGGCTCATAAAGTTGAAGAATGAAGAATTGAGAATGAAGAATTGAGAATGAAGAAAATTCCTGGTGGTGAGTGGGGAGAAATCAATACTTTCGAAAAAGAACCAGGAACCAAGAATTTTCTTGATTCTTCATTCCTCGGCCCCAATCCATAGCCCAAGATTTTTTCAGTTTGAAGACACTGGTTCGACACGAAGTCGAATGCCATCAACTCCGATGAGCCGTACCGGAACACCGGCTGGAATTGGGGTTGAAGCCTGAGCTGGCCAGATTTCTCCGGCAATCCAGACATAACCAAACGGAACTAATGCGCTTTCGGTGACTCCACAATCGCCGGCAGTGAACCCAAGGTCTGGGTGCTGTTTTCGAATCCAGCCACGGATCAGCACCCAACAAAAAAACAGCCCAATTCCGAGTCCACTACCCGCTATGATCCAAAGCAAAAAGTGAGAAAGCATCTGAGGAGTGCCAGTTAGAACCGGAGGAAAATTTCCTCATCGAGTTTGGCCAGTCGGCATTTGGTTTCTTTTAACTCGATTTCCTGCACAAACTTACCATTTTCATAGAGCACGGTGCGACCCGGTACGAGAACGCCTTGAACGTTTCGGAAATCATAGAAGGATTCGCGGAACTTTGTTGGCGGTGCCCCAGGTAAAAGGGAAATTTCATATTCCAGGTGCAGGATCCGATAGGATTTATCGCTGATGAAATAACGGGTTTTCGTTTGATCTTTGTGAGTGAGTTCGAGAATGCTGGTGTCAATACCGGTGATGCGTTCGCTTCCAACACGGGTCAACGTGGCTCCATCTTCTTTATATCGGAGCAGCGCCCAGTAGTCGTGGGTGAGTGAGGCCAGAAAGCTGGCTTCAGCTTCGGGTTTGGGGGTAAAGGCATTGCCATCCTGGGCTGCCCACGAGGCAACACCATTAAACCCAAAGGTAAAAGTTTGTTTGGGAAACACCACATCCACCCGAACACAATCTTTGTCAGAGCTTTCTTTGCGCAGCACCCGGCGTGTAAACCGGCCTTCCATGGGTGGGGTATCTTCACCGGTTGAGAGCCGAATCAACCCATCTTCAGTCATATTTGTGGTGACATAAGTTTGGACGGGACGGCTTCCATAGGCAAAGAGTACGACTTCAGCCAGTTGCTCGGCAGTCCAGGTACTGGGTTTGCCAGCTTTAAATTTCTGATCTTTTTCGGCTTTTGGGGGCTTCTGAGGCGTATCTTTGGTCTTTTCGCCCTCATTGTTTTTCTGATCTTTGGTCGAATCAGGCTGCTGGCCATTTTTCTCGTCTGCCGTGGGTTTATCCTGGCGTGACTCAACCATCGGAGCGGCTCCGACCAGGGTTGGAAACCAGACGAACAGACACAGAAGACCAGTAATCAGGGAACGGAACTTCCTAAAAAATCGAGATGACATGAACTGATACCTACCTCAAAAAGCTCAGCGTCATGATGAGCGAAATAGACTGCATTGATTGGGCCGGATTGGTGAAAACCAAAATCATAGAGGGAATTCGTCAAACTGGCCAGCCCGAAGCGGAGAAATTGGGCTGAGAACACCAGGGCTTGGGGCTTGGGGCTGAAGAAGCTGGGTCAATCTTCAGCCCAGTAATCTTGAGCCCTCAGCCCTGAGCCCAGGATTTTCAGCTCCTCATTTAATAACAAACTGATTGCTCAAACCCTGTCCCCGGTTGCCAGCCGCGTCAGTGGCAACCACCTGAATCACGGCCTGTTTGGTTTTAGCAACTCCAGCAGGAATCGTCACCGAAAAAGCCTGTATGTTTCCAGCCAGGCCCGTTATCAGTTGAACCGGGGCCAATTGAGCGGCTGGTAACAGGTTCACCGTGTGGTTGATTACCCCTCGGTTATCCATTGAAGTCCAGGACACCCCGAGGCCTGGGTCTTTCTTTCGCTTCACTTTGGTTTTCGAAAGTGTCACTGCCGAAACTTGCGGAAGCTGGGTATCTGGTGGCGGCGTAATGGCAAAGAGCCCTGACATTCCTTGACCCTGGTTACCAGCCTGATCTTCAGCCTTGACCGTGATTTGGGCGCCGGAAACTGTATCATTTGGCTGAACTGCAATGGAAAATGAGCGCAAATCCCCGGTCAACCCGGTGGCGATGGTTTCTTCAACGGTTGCGCCATTTTTCTGACCGCGAAACACGATGGATTGCCTGGTTACACCGACGTTGTCGCTGGCGTTCCAGGTGATGAAAATTTGCGCATTGAGGGTGGATTCAATGATCTGCCCGGAACCAGGGCTGAAAACCTGAACGGTTGGTGCCATTGTGTCGGTCGGAGGCGGAGGTGTGATGCTGGTTTCCAGCAGGTATTTCCAAACTGGTTCGTAAACCGGTCGGCCATCAACGGTTGGAACCACCGGGTCAAAGACGATGACACTATGATATTTGTTGGTTGATGGACTATTTGTGACCGTCCGATTGGTTGACAGCAAGTGGGTGCTTCCAAAGGGTGAAGGTGTTGAATCCACACTGTTTATGGAACCAAAGGCTGTCATTCCATAGGCTGGATAAATTGAATTTGAAAGAATCGAAAAACTGACCAGTTCATCGCGTTCGTGGGAAAAGGCATAGTACTCAGATGTCGGCGTGGCATTGTTGGTTCCGATCCAGTTGGCGGGCTTGCCAAGCAAAAAATTAAAATCCATAGCGGCAAACATTACGACCCGGGCCACCCGGTGATATTTTGCCAGCAGGGCAGCGTGTCCACCACCTTGTGAGTGACCGCTGGTGACAATCAGGTCCCATCGCGGCTGACCGTCGGCATCAAGATATTGACCCCAGCCGTCTCCAGGGTAGGTTCGCTCCATATATTGGAGGAGTTTGATCAGCCGGTTTTCAATTGAATTGGCTCGATCAACTTGAACGAGCGATGATCGGTCAGTGCCATCAATCACTTCGGCCCGAACCTGCTCATAACAATCCAGATCAGCTCTGGTGCCACAAAGCTGATTGACGGCTTCGGCATTTGGATAGCGAAGGTTGATCACATGGTACCCCAGATCAGCCGCCGTATTGCAGATCTTGAGATAGTTGCGTGGAATTGCACCCGTACCCGGAAAGAAAAGGAAGATCTGGTTTCGATGTTGAACTGATCGGCTGAGGTAGAGATAGTGGGATTCAGTGGCGGTATTGATGGCCGGATCCGTGATGGCTGGTCCAATAATCCAGAATTGATTTTCAGCCTGTACGGGCGACGACCAGCCAGCGATGAGCAGAAGGGCTAACCAGAAAAACAGCAGGTTGCAATAAGTTCGGTTCATATGCGGAGAGAGTGAAATAGCCAGGGAACAACGGAGTAAAATCGTGAAAATCAGTGGGATTGAGTGAAGGTCAGTGCTAATTTGAAATCCAGAATAACAAGTTTGCTCCTGGATCAAAAAGCGGTACCGCCAATGTGAGTTTTGGGGATTGAAATAAGTTTGGGAGAAAAGCCACGTAAGGCGATTTTTTCTCCTTGTTCGTCGCTATTCACGCTTCGCTATTTTCCTTTTCGCTTTTATACTGTGGCTGACAAACCACAAAATTTTCTTTTCCCAAAATCCATTTCTTTCTGATAAGGAGGTCGCTAAAGCACGTATGGATGACCTGTACCAGATTTTGGGTGTCTCGCGAACGGCAACCGAACGCGAGATTCGTTCTGCGTTTCGTCGGCTGGCACGCCAGCATCATCCAGATGTCAGCCACGCTCCAGAAGCCAAGGCAACGTTTCAAAAAGTGGCCGAAGCCTATCAGGTTTTAGGCAACCCTCAATCCCGAAGACAATATGACCGGGGCGAGTATATTCCGCGTCGGGGAGGCCGACGTTCAGATCAACCGGAAGTTGATCCTGATCGCGAACGGGCACAACGGGCAGCCGCTTATAATTCACGAATTAATCGGGTCGTTGATGAAATTATTGAAGAGGAACGGCGGGAGATGCGGAAGCGGGCAGATGCCATTTCAGTTGTCGCGACGTTGTTTGCTTCGGCGTTTGTGGTGGCCGCCGCTCGACCTTCAACCGTTGAACCGTTTGGTCTTGTGGGCCACGTGCTGGTGTTTATGCTGGCCTGTGTTGCCTTCTGGCAGGTCGTAAAGTTTTTGCGGGAAGTGCTCACTCACTATACCTATTCACCAGACCTGATCCTGTCGATTACTTCATCCGACGATTCACCGCACCAGCCCTTTACCCGAGCCTCAGCCGTGGTATTTTTGGCCCTTGGTTATGTCATTGCCATTGTGATTGGGAATGCCATTGGATCGGTCACTTTTGTGATGCCCGAAGAAAAAGTGACGTTTTTGGATATGGTCCGAACCGGGTTGGTGTATCCGCCAATTGCCGTCTGTATTGTGGTGTACTTCCGGCGGATCGGCCAGTTTTTGGATGAATGGTGAGAAACTGGGGCTTGGGGCTGAGGGTATCGAGCTAAGGGCTGAGGGAAATACAATACTTCCAATATTTTAGCCTTTCTATAATGCGAGGGCTTCAGTCCAAAATCGTATAAAACCACTTCTTCAGCCCTCAGCCCCTGGCCCGACGTCTTCCGTTCTCAATCAATTCACCAGCGATTGAAATTGAATAATTTTCCCAAATCGCTGAAACCGGCTCAGTTGATCACCAGCCGGCGGCAGGCCGGTGAACAAAATACCGACTTCATTTGAGGAACTCACCAGTTTGAAAAAATCCTGTTTGGCTGTGCTGGTTTCTGGGTCCGTGGTGGGCCGTCCGTCGGGTGATTCGGGTTCAATGAGTGCCAGCGTGCGCAGCATATTGAAGAGGTGTTCTTTGGATTCTCCGAAATCAGTTTGTCCAATTGGAGTCAACAGTCGGACCTGGATACTCGATTCAACCAGTTGAGCGGCAATTGAAGCGGCACGTTTGACGGCTGCTTCAAAGGCATTGAGAAATTCGGGGGTGATTTCCTTTGGTGCCCGATTATCAAAATAGATCGAGATCCGTCGTTCATCTTCGCGGGCAAATTCTTTCACCATCGTTCGCCGGACCTTGGCGGTTGCTTTCCAATCAATATGGCGCAGGTTATCGCCGCTTTGATACTGGCGGATGGCATATAAATCCACCCCGGTACCTTTGAAAAAATGCTCCTGCGTTCCCATCAGATGACTGAGTCCACTCAGTAAATCACGCCGCTTTTCAAGTTCTGGATACACAATCAGTTCACCCTGGGCTTCAATTCGACGGGTTTTTTGAATAAACCCGAATGGAAACTGGGTGCTGACGGTAAACCCTTTGATTTCATAGCGTCCACGACGTGAAAATGAATGCTGGATAGTTTGCCGGAGCCGTTGATGACTTGGGACCACAATAAAATGGGTCAACTTCGAAAGCTCTCCGGCCAGGGTTGAACCCAGAAGCCACTGACGGACTTTCTCCATTCCCGTGGGCACCGGCTGATTGGAAAGTTCAACCCCAACTGACAGCGAAAACGACGGGATCAGAAACTTGTGATTGGTGACTGAAATTTCAAGCAGGACGTCCTGTCCGGCAAAAATGTGGTCTGGAAACCGGAGTCCAATATCGAGTTCCCGAAGCCCGGTTTCAGAAACAACCCCTGATGTCAAAATTAACCCCAACAGCACCGAAAAGATCAGATAGAGCAAGTTATTTCCAGTGTTGAAGGCAGCCAGGCCGACCACCACCAGAATGGCCATAAAAAAAGCGGTTCCGGGTGTGGCGGTATAACTGATGTTAAACTGGAGGAAGTTCCAGCGGATCCGCTTCATGAGCCGGGGGATGGCGTACACCCCACCAGCCATGACAAGCACCAGGGAAAGGATATAGAGTACCTCGGCGGTTCGATGTTCACCCACCTGGGTTGCCAAAATGGCAACTACCAGTGATAGAATCGCGCCCCCTAACAAAAATGTCGTGATAACAGCACTGATAATCACGCTTTTGAGTTCGGTTTTGAAATCGTCAGTCAGGAATTTCGCCAGCCATTTTTTCACGAAAGCACCTCGATTTGCCGAGTTCGGCCTGAAATTGGATTGAATCATAAACCAAAATCAGGTGAGAGCAATCTGCTTCGTACCTGGTGACTGGTATCTGGTGCGTACGAAGCAGGTCGTAAACGACCTGTTTCAAGTCAGCCACCACCAGGCGGCGAAAACTCTGTAATCAACTATTCTTCGAAAACCCTGAACCCTGAACCCTGAACCCTGAACCCTGAACCCTGAACCCTGAACCCTGAACCCAGAACCCTGAACCCTGAACCCAACAGGTATCCGTCAACGTGACCACATCTACTCTGACCCAACCAAACCAACCCATCGGAATCTTTGATTCCGGTGTGGGTGGTCTCACTGTTTATCGAGCCATCCGTGAGCGACTCCCTTTCGAAGATATTGTGTATTTAGGCGATACCGCCCGTATTCCGTATGGCACCCGCTCACTGGTGACCGTGCGCCGCTATGCCCTTGAAGATGCTGCTTTTCTGGTTTCCTGTGGCATCAAGCTGCTGGTGGTAGCCTGCAACACAGCTTCATCAACCGCCATGGATGTGTTGACTGACTCGCTCTCAATTCCTGTGATTGGAATGATTGGGCCAGGTGCCCAGCGGGCGGTCAACCTGACCCGAAATGGTCGGATTGGTGTCATTGGAACCGAAGCGACCGTCGGAAGTGGTGCCTATACCCGAGCCATTCACCAGTTACTCCCCGAAGCGGTTGTGATCGAGCGCAGTTGCCCGTTGTTTGTCCCATTAACCGAAGAAGGGTGGGCCAGCCACCAGGTCACGGCCCTGGTCGCCGAAGAATATTTAAAACCCTTTGCCCGTGATGAAATTGACACACTGGTATTAGGCTGTACCCATTACCCAATCTTACGGACCTTGATTCAACAGGTGGTCGGTGAAAACGTCCATCTGGTGGATTCAGGTGCCAGCGCTGCCGAAGAAGTTCTTGCCTTACTCTCAGGTCAGGAATTGGCCATCCCTAATCCCCATGCCCAGCAAACCCGATTTTGTGTCACCGACACCGGACAACGTTTCCGGCGAATTGCCGAGATTTTTCTGGGGCACCCAATGGATCAGCCTGAATCGGTTGACTTGTGGGCACTGAACAACGACAAAGTGAAATTACAGGCTGACATCCCTCATCAAGATGAATAGCTGAGTGTTGATATTGAAAATTTTGAATCCCAGGTAGACGGGAAGGAGACACCATGCGTCCAGATGGAAGAGCAAATAATGCATTACGCCGTGTATCAATTACGCCAGGCATCAGCAAGCACGCCGAGGGTTCTGCCTTGATCGAGTTTGGCGATACCAGAGTGATGTGTACCGCAAGCGTTGAAGAACGGGTCCCTCCATTTTTAAAAGGTAAGGGGTTGGGGTGGATCACGGCTGAATATTCAATGCTCCCCCGAGCCACAGACGTTCGCACCCCACGTGAAGTTGGTCGAGGCGGTCCATCCGGGCGAACGCACGAAATCCAGCGGTTGATTGGCCGGAGTTTGAGAGCTGTCGCCGTTATGGAAAAACTGGGTGAACGGACGATCTACCTTGACTGTGATGTGCTGCAGGCCGACGGTGGCACCCGGACCACCTCAATCACCGGTGCATTTGTGGCATTTGTCCTTGCGTTGAGAAAACTCCAGAAAGACAACAAACTCAAAGATTTACCCATCTCAGACTATGTTGCTGCCGTCAGTGTTGGCATTGTCGGTGGCACGCCGGTGCTGGATCTCAACTATATTGAAGATTCACAGGCTGATGTGGATATGAACATTGTCTGTACTGGTGATGGCCGATTTGTGGAAGTTCAAGGAACGGCTGAACATAAACCGTTTACCCCAGAGCAGATGAATTCAATGATTACCCTGGCCCGACAGGGAATTGACGAACTGGTCGGGCATCAGCGGAAAATCCTTGGGATTTTGGATTAAGTTGAATGGCAGTGGTGATTGGTACTTCATACTGTGCATGGTAAGGTTGCCATCAGTTCTGTGGCCTCATTGCCGTGCATCGTCGCACTTCAAACCCAATGATTGAGCGGGAACCAGGAACCAGAACAATTCAACTCGTTACGATGTCTCGCAAACCCTGGAAATACTGTATGAATGTGGTTGTTCGATTGATTTTGAAAGGTATCTTCGGTTGTATTGGACTGGCTCTGGTCGGAATAAACCTGCCAGTTCTGGCCCAGAAAATTGAAGTTCCCTCCAATTCAGAGGCACCGCCAGCCATTGGTAAACGCGTTTTTGCTGATGTTGAAGGCGGTTATGAAATTGAGCTTGACAATGGGTGGCGCACTGAACTGGCGGTCGAAAACAATGGCCGTCGGCTGACGGAGATTATTTTCCGCGACCGGAGTTACGCATTGTTGAAAGTTAAAAAAGAGAAAGCCCCGGATGAACCTCTCGTCGAAGGGGACCTCGTGAAAACTCTGATTACTCGTGAGATGGAAAACGACCTTCGGTTTCGACCCGATTACAAATTTGTGAGCCAGGAACGATTTGTCAATTCGGTGGCGCGTGGTGCCTTGCTCCAGTTTACTTATAAACGAGTCGGGAAATTAATGACGGGTCGTTACTACTACCTTCAGACCACACCTGACACGGTGTGGGTTTTACGCTTCATCGGAGAAAAAACCTACCTGGATCCATTCCGATATCAAACCGACCAGTTAGCGCGCAGTTTTAAACCATTGCCGTAAGGGCCTGTCTGGCTTTACTACCAGTTTTTTCGGGTCAACGCTGTCACAGGGGCCATCCACCTGGAGTTGATTTCGCGCCAGGTGACTTTGGACCTGACCCGTTGCCTTCCCGCACATGTATGCAATTGCAAGAAAAAGAGTTAGTTGATTTATTCAAAGCGCTGCTGAAGCGCTCGATCTGGTTGATTATCCTGGCTGCCCTTGGGGCTGGTGCCGGGTATTTTTGGACTCAGCGCCAGCCGACGATCTATCAGGCTATGGCGTTTATCGAACTTGGTCGAATTGACCAGGAACCAATCGAAGAACCGCACCTGCTTGCTGAAATTGTCAATGCCCCTGGTTTTTTGGCCGCTCAGGGGACTGAAAACAATGCTGAGTCAGATGCGGCTGCCCCTGTAGAAGGAAAAAAGAAGAAGAAAAAGCAGGCTGGCGGTGCCGGACGACTGACGGCGGAATGCCTTGAAACAGGCCGTAAGCGCGAGCGGATCGTCTATTTGATCCGACTCACCGCTCGAAGTGAAGACAAAGCCGCGGCCAGAGGAGCGATCGAAGCTGGCGCCACAGCAGTGATTGATCGGACAAATAAAAAATTCACTGATGCCGTTAAGCTGTATCGAGAGCGTGAGACCGAACTTGGTTCCCGCCTGGAAGGACTTCGGAAGTCACCCGCCGGAAATATCTCAGATGTCTTGTTGTGTGAACGTGAACTCTTTGATGTCCGCTCACAGCTATTACCACAACGGACTTTTGCCACACAACTTGCACGCCCAATTACAGCTCCTGAGGTTATTTCTTCGCCACAACTTGCTCGAAACACAGTGCTTGCCGCCGGGAGCGCTTTTCTATTCGGGGCCTTGCTGGTTATTGGTTTGGAGTTTATCCGCCCAGCTCCAATGAAGAATGAAGAAAAAAGACAGAATGAAGAATGAAGAATGAAGAAAAAAGACAGAATGAAGAATGAAGACCCCTTTTAGTGGTTAGAAATCAATATTTTCGAAGAAGAACCAGGAACTAACCACTAACCACTTTCTTCATTAGACATTATCGGAGTTAAGAATTTACCAGAAATTGAATGAATTCCACGCTACCGCCCACCCGCTCGCGCAGGTGGTACTGACTTGACGCCATTTCTTTTTCGTTTCTGGTGAGTTATCTCCAAATAATGTCTATTCTCAAATCTTCATTCTTCATTCTTCATTCTCCATTCTCAATTCTTCCTATGGTTTGTGATCCGTTGTGGCCTCCAATTGCCAGATACCTCAAGCAGACTTCAGCGTTGCAGGACGTTCGGTGTCTGGTGGTTGCGGTGTCTGGCGGCCCAGATTCAGTGGCGTTGCTCCATATACTCAAGGCTGAAGGTCTTCGCACCTATCCAGGATTGCACCTCCATGTTGCCCACCTCAATCACGGTTTGCGGGGAAATGCTGCCATTGCTGATGCTCAATTTGTCTATAACCTCGCGACTCAGCTTGAGTTACCAGTAACGATTGAGACTGAGGATGTATCAGCTCAGGCACACCGCAGAAAACAGAACTGGGAGGCCACGGCGCGTCTGGTCCGCTATGGTTTTCTTCACCGGGTTGCCCACAACGCAGGTGCACAGGCCATTGCCACTGGTCACACCAAAACCGATCAGGCCGAAACCGTTTTGATGCGATTGATTCGGGGAACTGGAATTGATGGATTGGGGTCTATTCAGCCAGTTCAGGTGCTTGAAAGCGACCTGCCTTTTGCTTCTGACCGCGTTCGGCTTATTCGCCCGTTGTTAGCCGTTGAACGCTTTGAAATTGAAGCCTATCTGGAACGCCAACAGATAAAGGCCTGTCATGATGAAACCAACGACCTGATCGAATTAACCCGGAATCAGATTCGGCATCAGGTTATGCCGCTTTTGACCCGGTTAAACTCAAAAGCGGTTGATCATCTGGCCGGTCTGGCCGCGTTGGCTTATCAGGAAGCTGATTTTTTTAAGCCGCTGGTTGACCAGTGGATAGCCCAATTTTCAGTTGTGATGACCGGGCAGGTTCAGGTGCCCTTGGCTGAACTCAGGCAGTTGCACCCGGTCCTGGTTGGTCGGGTGATTCACCAACTGGTCCAGCAACCTGAATTCCCATCGGCCAATCAAAGGCAAATTCAGCAGATTTGTGATGTGTTGGTCTGGGGAAAGACGGGTGGCAAGGCGATTGACCTGCCGGGGAACCGGCGTGTTCGTCGCATCCGGAACTATCTCTTGTTCGAGCGTTCAAATAACATATAGAAAATATTGGGTTTTTGAGACTAAATTCTGGCAAGCCTCAGGTAAAGAGGGCTAGGCAGGATGATTTACCATAAAAAAACTGAGAAAGTCCCGTTCTCAACTGCGAAGCCGTAGGGCGGGGATGAATCAGCTTGATCTTTTTGATTTCCTAAATTAGCCATGTTACCGTTATCTCACTCCATGAGCCATATATAAGGCATATTGATCCGTAGAGCGTCATCGCTCGGACATGGAGCGTTGGAAATTTCGGTTTTGGTGATTCTCCGGAATCACCTTTGGATCGACATTCGCGTCATCGAACCTTGACGCCGCACGGTCGATGCCAAACGTGTGGAGCGAACAAAATGCAACCGAGGGAAATTTCTTCCCGAACCGGTACTCCACATACCGTCCAAAGCGTTTCGTGCGAAAGCTGGAAAGTGCCACTTAGAGCCGTCGGCTCCCAGGCAGGATCGGAAGCGGTGGCAGGGAACAGCAGGAATCTCCTTCCTCAATCGCGAAACAATAGGGAGGAGAGGTTCAAATTCGTGTAAACTGGCTGTCGGCGCATAGGCAGGTGCGTCGATGACATCAACTTCAAAAGGATTTCGGCAAAATTGGGGGCATTCCCTCAACCATGCTTGATGGAAGGTAGGAAAAAGCCTTGAACTCAACGGTTAGATTGATTCTCTTCTGGTGTATTCTGATTGGCGGAGCAATTTTGCTCTGGAAGATTTATGACTCCGGACGCAGCTCCCGCGAAGAAACCCCCAATTATACGGAACTGATCAAAAAGATCGAAAACGAACAGATCAAAGAAGCGGTCATTTCTGAAACGGAAGTCACTGGAAAGCTCAAAGATGATAAGGGTTTCCGGACGGAAATTGCCAACGACCAGTTGATTGCGGACATGGTTCAACTCATGCAGAAGAAAAATGTCCAGGTCACGCTTCGGCCTCCGACCAGCGGTTTCTGGCTCAGCATGTTGTCTATGGCTTTCCCGTTGCTCATTTTAATGGCCTTCTGGATATTTATGATGCGCCAGATGCAAGGGAACGGGAATAAAGCCCTCTCGTTTGGAAAGAGTCGGGCCAAGCTCCTGTCAAATCAATCAAAGCGCGTCACGTTTAAAGACGTCGCCGGCGTTGAGGAATCCAAAGACGAACTCCAGGAAATCATTGAATTTTTGAAAGAACCACAAAAATTCCAGAAGCTGGGTGGCCGCATTCCCAAGGGAATTTTGATGATGGGTCCTCCGGGAACTGGAAAAACACTGCTCGCCCGTGCGGTTGCCGGCGAAGCCAATGTTCCGTTCTTTTCAATTTCAGGCTCAGATTTTGTTGAAATGTTTGTTGGGGTTGGGGCTTCACGCGTTCGCGACTTGTTTGAGCAAGGGAAAAAGAATGCGCCCTGTATCATCTTTATTGATGAAATTGACGCGGTTGGTCGGCACCGTGGCGCTGGTTTGGGTGGCGGACACGATGAACGCGAGCAAACCCTGAATCAGCTTCTGGTGGAAATGGATGGTTTTGAATCAAATGACGGCGTTATTTTGATGGCTTCCACCAACCGTCCCGATGTTCTTGACCCGGCACTGCTTCGACCCGGTCGGTTTGATCGCCGCATTGTGGTGCAACGGCCAGATGTAAAGGGACGCGAGGGAATTCTGGCGGTTCATACCCGCAAGATTCCGCTCGGAGACGATGTTGATGTCAGTGTCATTTCTCGTGGAACTCCTGGTTTTACCGGAGCTGATCTGGCGAATCTGGTGAATGAAGCAGCCCTCAATGCTGCCCGCCATAACCAGAAAGTCGTGACCATGAAAGATTTCGAATGGGCAAAAGACAAAGTGATTATGGGGTCTGAGCGCCGATCAATGGTCATGTCCAACGAAGAAAAACGCAACACCGCTTATCACGAAGCTGGTCATGCCCTGGTTGGCATGAAAGTTCCCAACGCCGATCCAGTCCACAAAATTACAATTATTCCTCGCGGTATGGCACTTGGGTTGACCCAGCAACTTCCAGAAGCTGACCGCTACTCACACACCCGTGAGTATATCGAAGGCCAAATTGCCATTTTGATGGGTGGCCGGCTGGCTGAAGAAGTCTTTCTCAATCACGTGACGACTGGGGCTGCCAATGACCTCGAACGTGCCACCGATCTGGCCCGAAAAATGGTCTGTGAATTTGGGATGTCATTGCTTGGACCATTGACCTTCGGGAAAAAAGAAGAACAAATTTTCCTGGGACGTGAAATTGCCCAACATCAAGACTATAGCGAAGATACAGCAATTAAAATTGACCAGGAAGTGAAACGGATCGTGATGGATCAATACAACCGGGCGCGTCAGATTATCCTTGAAAATCGGGATGCGCTGGTTCGGTTGGCCGAATCTCTGTTGGAATTTGAATCCCTCGATGCCGTGCAGGTCCGCCGTCTGATTGCAGGTCTGCCGCTTGATGATGATTCAACTGACAAGAAGGAAGATACCCGCCAGCAGGTTGATTCACCTCGACCATCGGTTTTAAAGCCAATCTTGCCGCCATTGCCAGATAACCCAGCCACTGCCTGAGCTGGTTTTTTGATCAGAAAAAATTCTCAAAGAGAAACCCCAGGTTCATATTGAACCTGGGGTTTTTGTTTTTGTCGGCAGAGTCAGTCGTCAGTCGTTGATGAGTCAGTAGATAAAACCCGGATAGCTGAATCCATGGAATTCTTGAAAAGAGTTATTTATAACTGACTCAAACAGAAATCAAATACACTTGACAGACAATTTAAAGTCCCAACACTTGACTACTGACTACTGACTACTGACTACTGACTACTGACTACTGAC
>CAZXCE010000082.1:0-19151 GCA_964639175.1 uncultured Clostridia bacterium | reverse complement strand
AACCCTGAACCCTGAACCCTGAACCCTGAACCCTGAACCCTGAACCCTGAACCCGGCGATCAGTGCCGGGTAATGCCCAGTTTTTCCATGCGTGACTGAAGGGTGGTTCGTTTCATGCCAAGTTTTACGGCAGCTCCCGACGGGCCGCCGACCACCCAGTTGGTTTCACGCAGGACGCGCAAAATATGCTCGCGTTCGTTTTCTTCAAGCGTGGTGCTGGTGGTGTTGAGGGAAGGGAGTTCAGCCGTGGTTTTTGGCTTGAGTTCGGCCAGCGGGATTTCCAGTTGTGGCGTCGAGGTGAGGATGGTGGCGCGCTCAATGAAATTTTCCAGTTCGCGGATATTTCCTGGCCAGTGATATTTGGTGAGCGCGGTCATGGATTCAGCCGGAATGGTTTCAATCCGTTTTCCCATGCGCTTGGCAAATTTGCTGGCAAAATATCGCACCAGGAGCGGGATGTCTTCCTGCCGGTCACGCAGCGGTGGCAAGGTAATGGGAAACACATTGAGGCGGTAATACAAATCCCGGCGAAATTGATTGGTTTCAACCATGTGCGCCAGATCGCGATTGGTTGCTGCAACCAGCCTGAAATCAACGCGTTGGGTGCGGTTGCTCCCCAATCGTTCAAATTCTTGTTCCTGGAGCACCCGGAGGAGTTTGGGTTGGAGTTCGAGCGAGATTTCGCCAATTTCATCCAGCAGCAATGTCCCTCGATGCGCCAGCTCAAACCGTCCGGCCCGCTGGGCAATCGCGCCCGTAAACGCCCCTTTTTCATGGCCAAAGAGTTCGCTTTCAAGCAACCCGGTTGGAATCGCGGCACAATTGAGTTTAACCAGCGTTCGGTCGCGGCGCTCGCTCAGGTTGTGGATCGCCCGGGCAATAATTTCTTTTCCGGTGCCGGTTTCGCCATAAATCAGCACGGTTGAATTGGTCGGAGCGACGGTTTCCACCTGTTTGAGAATGCGCCGAAACGCCGGACTGGTGCCGATAATCTGTTCAAAATTCCAGACCGTGTGGAGTTCTTCTTCAAGGTAGAGCTTTTCCTGAGTAAGTTTGTTTTTCAAGAGTTCGATTTCCTGGTAGGCCAGCGCATTTTCAACCGCAATCGCCACCTGACCGGAAATATGTTTGAGCAACTCTAAATCTGATTCGGTGAAAGTATTGGTTTTGCTACTGCTAATCCCGATCACACCCAGTTTCCGACCGTGTGAAATGAGTGGAACAATACAGCCTGATAACCGACCCCGAGCTGCCACATAGTCCCGATCTGCTGGAAATCGTTCAAAATCCGGCTGTTTGAGCAACAACCCGTTGCCGGTCTTGAACACCCATCCGGCTGGCGTGCCTTCCAGATGAAAGACATCTCCGGCGCGGAGCAATCCCTGATCGGCTGAGAGATTGTTCGCAAAAATGCGGAGGAACTTATGCTCAGTGTCATAGAGTGCCAGGCCAATGGTTTCAAACGGCATGAGGCTGGTCAGGCTGGTCGAGATCGTTTTGACCAGTTCTTGTAAATCGAGGTGTGAGACAACCGCATTGTTGACATCCAGCAGAAACCGCAAGAGGTCGCGTTCGCGTGAAGCCTGTTGTTCCGCCTGCCGTGCCCGTTCAAAATTGAGCACGTTTTCAACCGCAATTGCCACCTGACTGGAGATATTGATGAGCAGATTGAGATGGTCTTCGGTGAAAGCATTCATTTGGGTGCTTCCAATGCCCAGGACACCCAGTTTATTGCTATGCGAAATGAGTGGAACTAAACAACATGAGTTCGCACCATTGGAGGCTCGATAATGCATGCTGGCTGAAAATCGTTCCGTATCAATGTGACCAAGGCAAAGTGGCTGACCCGAAATAAAAACCAATCCAACCGGGGTGGCCTCAATGGGAAAGACATCTTCTTCATCAGTCGTCCGCAGGCTATCAAACAGGTAATAAGTAAACCCTCGCATTTGATGGGAGTGAGCGTCATAGAGCGAAATCCCGGAAAATTCCACCGGCATGAGGTTTTTTAATTTAGAGGCAATCGCCTTCACCAGATCTTTCAGGTCCAGATGCGACACAACGGCATTGTTGACATCGAGCAAAAACCGCCAGAGGTCACGCTCCCGCATGACCTGTTGTTCAGCCTGGCGGGCGCGTTCGAAATTGAGGGCGTTATCAACCGCAATCGCGATCTGGCTGGCAATTTGAGTCAATAACTCGGCATCAGCCGCTGTGAACGAACCTTCAGTCAATCGAACCACACTCACCGTTCCAATCGCTTTACCCTGAGAGATAAGCGGTGCCGCGCAGCCTGACTTAAATCCCAGGGCAAGTGCTTTTTGGACAAAGGGAGACTTTGACTGCTGCAGGAATTCAAGCGAAACGAGTTTGGTTTGCCGGGTTCGAAATGCCGCTGTAATCGGAAAATCATCTATCGGCAGCAGGTCACCTTCCTGGATAAACAACGGCGCTTCAGGTTGAAAGTCAGGACGCGGTTCCAGGGCAAACGCCCGTAAGCCATCGCTTTGGGCGTCGTAAATCGTCAGGGCCGCGCCTTCACAGCGGATCATCCGGTGAATGGATTCGGCAATGGCTTTAAAGAGCGCCCGCAGTTCAAGGTGTGAGGTCGTGGTATTGGTAACCTCAAGCAGGGACTGCATTTGATCAAGCCGTTGCTTGAGGTCAGCTTCGGTTTTTTGTGCCGTTTCAGCCTGGTGTACCTGGGCAATGGTAACTGAGAGTTGCCGATAGACGGCTTGCAAAAATGTTGAATCAGATTGACTCGTTGCTGACAGTTGAACCCCAAGCAGTATCAGGAAGCCAGTTTGTCGGGATTTTATGGTAAACGGAACCAGCCAGTACTGATTGATTCCATTGTGGATCAGGCAGCGCTCCACCTCTGACAACTGGTTAGAATGGAATTCAGGCAGTGTTGGGATTGCCGTTCCACGCTGGTATCGAACTTTCAACCCCTCCGTTTCCTCATCAGGGAGGAGCAGGACGAGACTTTCAAAGGAAAAGAACTCGCTCAACACCGGAGCGAGTGTATCCAGGAATGACCCAAGATTTCTGGCCTGGGCAACCTCCTCCTGAATCTTCAAAAATACCTGAACATTTGTCGGATGTATTCCATCGTGAAGGGGCGGCATCAGGTTCATGAGGTACTCCGAAAGGGAATTGGAATGCAGCATCATGAACCGGTTCTTTTAGCTCGGGTAGTATTTTTTTGTAGATATCGGAACTGGCTTCACGGCAAATGGCGGTTAGATGTTTCCTTATTTTTCAGCCGGAAATGTACCGCCATCAGCCGTGGTAGATCGGTTGGACAGGCGTCGCTGTCACTCCATTCATCCACATCAATCAGTTCAAAGCCAGAGCGAAACCCACCCTTGATATATTCTGACAGGTTGTGAAGAAAGGCCGTTACTCGCACAAGTTCACCGGTTTCCTGACTGGTAAACTGGGCCTGACGTCCGGCCAGTTGCCGGGTGGGATGGAGTTCGCTGAGATAGAGGTCACCGCCAGGGCGCAACACACGGGCTGATTCGGAAAAGAAAAAGGCCAGATTTTCGATGTGTTCCAGCACCAGCAGCACCACAATCAGGTCTGCCGAAGCATCAGCAAGCGGCCAGGGTTGGGTCAAATCGTGCTCAACAAACTGGACCGTCTCACTTGTTACACGTGCGCGGGCTTTGCTGAGCATCCCCGGAGAGAAATCCAGTGCTTGAACGCTGGCGGCATGCCGGGCAAGCCACTGCGTGTTGTATCCAGTACCACAGCCAACCTCGACGACGTGACGTCCGGTCAATTGAAGTTGACTGTCCCGAAGCCTGGCAGCGGCCAGTTCACGGGTGCGATTGGCGTCCTGATCATAGGTTTCGGACCAGTGATCATAGGCACTAGAAATATCAGATTTTGGCTGGTATTCAGTCATAGGTTCACCGAAGGTCAAGTGTCATCAAAAAGCGGTCGTGGTCTGTAAATCCAGTCCGGGCATAAAACTGGCGGGCCATCTCTTTTTCCCGCTCAACTTCTAAATGGAGCACCTTGACGCCATTTTCACGACAAAAAGCAATCGCCGAATCGAGCAATTCCCGGCCAAGGTTGTGTCCACGGAAATCCTCAGCAACAAAGAGTTCGTCAATAAAAGCGTCACGTCCACCATACTCAAAGCTAAATCCAAACGTAACAATGATATAACCAGTGACCTGATTCGTTGTTTCACCCACCAGAATCCCGCCAAGCTGGTGGTTTGAGAGAAACAGGTTCAAATTTTCGCGAGCGAGGGCTGGCTGAAACTGGTAGCCGTCTTCTCGGTAATAGTCAGCCATCAGATGGGCAATTGACTCGATATCTGATGGTTTGGCCGGGCGAATATGTCTTTGGGAAATAGAAGAATTCATAGCAATCTCAGTATTCAACGGGAATTAGCCAGGTGATATTGCTGACCGAACTGGCACGCACCTGGCATAAATGAATTGGAAATCAGCATCAGCCTCAACCAGTTGAAAGAATTCATCATTCGATAACTTCTCTCTCGATATGCACCGGCTGCGTGATTCATCTGGATCTTGGGTCCTGGCATATTCAAATACACACTCAATGTCTTCTATTCCAGCATAGCCACTGTACACAAATCCATCCTCATCTTCATCAACCAGGGGGAATTCATATTTGATAAACAAGCGCCGGAAAAAAACACACCGGCGTCTTCGGTTCATCAATCCGGCGGTTGGAGGGGTTCCGCGTTCGTCAGGAAAAAGGTAGCTGGAAAAGCTAAACTCAAACTGCACATTGTCTTCATATCGAATCTGTCGAGAACCTGATCTGGCTGGTGATGGATCTGGGGAGACAGCAATTGGAACATCACAAAATCGTTTGAAAACAGGCCAAACCTGCCCTGGTGTCGCTCGATGAATGTCAATTCCAGCCACATTCAACATCTGCTGGAAAACATCAAACAGGTTTTTGACCTCGTTCATTTCAATCTCCTGGGCCTTAGCGGGAATTTACCTGAACGTAATTTGATCATTCGATTTTTCAAATATACCTTCTGTACCACGTCGTGCTGGAGTTGTAAGTTGATGATTTTGAGAGGGTTCTTCAAAATATTCAATTTCTGAGATACGAACATAAGCGAAATGTCCATCTGGATATTCAATTTGAAGAAGTTGCCGAAATTCATATGGGGCTTCTGTATGAGTTGAGCAATACCCTTTTAAAACCACATTTCGAATCACGGTTCCTGATTTCAGGTAAACAGAGATTGGCTGGTTTTTCAGAGAGTTGATATGGATTTCTTTGTTGAATGACAGTGTGTCACCATTGAGATGCCGATCAACTGGTTTCCAAAGAGTGAAGAAAATTCGAAGTGCAAAAATTGCACCCAGAATGATCAAAACAGGAATAAGCATAGGGTAATAGTCGGCCATCAGTCCTCCTGATCTCCCTTGGGGTTATGCGAAACCTGGGTATTGATCAAGGAATCCCAGAAAGTGTTCCCAAGAAATCAGTCAGCGTGCCAGTCAGAAATAAGTGAATTTATTTTTGATTGTTACGCCTGGAACAAAATTCCGGATACCTGTCTTCAAAACCAAATCGCCTGATCTGAATCCGGGCCCGCCGGATGAGTCCAGGATGGCGCAGTTTGTGCGTCAGTGCCCAAACAAGCTCGTTCAAATTCTCAACTGGGTGGTCTTCGCTAAACGGGTCTGGTTGAAGGGCTTCAAGTTCATCGAGAAAATCTGAGATATGGCGGATTGCTTCTGGTTCCTTTCCGGCTCCAGCAAAGCAGGCCGCGAGTTGTTCACGGCATTTGACGGCTCTCCACTCAGGCCATTCACGGGCCAGCCGTGCCTGATCAACTTTTTGGTACTCTGTGATGGCCTGTTCCCAGTGTTGAGAGTCACCCAGCAGTGCCAGATCATGAAAACAATGCGCCAGATAGAGCTGGGCAATGACGTTTTCGGGATCCCAGGAAACTGCGGATTGAAACCACCTTATTGCCTGTGAAAGCAGGGATTGCTGGTCATCTTCAAGTAACGGGTGATTACAGAAAACCTGTCCCAGGGTATAGGCAATAAAGCTGTTTTGCGGTGCCAACTCAAGTGCCTTCAGGAGCACCTGTTCCGCTTCGACCGCAATCGCCACGCGTTTGGCGGATGTCGGACAGATCCAGCCTTCAAGCCACGTGCAGGCTGAAATTCCCCAGGAGTGAAATACCCGTGGATTGTGAGGGTTGATCTGGGCAGCAGTTTGATAAATGAGGTGCAGGCTGTCCCACCCGTGTTCCAACGTTTCAGATTCAAGCGCAACGGCCAGCCTTCGCAGTTTTTCTTCGGCTGGAAGATCAATCATTTTTGTCTCCTCCAGGAAAACCTGGAGCGCCGAACTGGTGACCTGCACCACACTTTCATCCGTAAAAGACCGAACTGCTTTTTCGAAAAGGTCAGCCTGAAGTTGGGGAAGTTCATTCATACAGAACTCAGCCTGAAGTAATACAGCGTCACGGTGGGGTCAAATCCAGCGTCGAACTCGTGCGCAATACTGGGTGTAGGACTCACCAAACGCATCAGTCAGATAGGCTTCTTCACGATGGATGACCAACATTGTCAAAGCAAACAAAATAAATGGGATAAAGACCAGAATCCAGCCAATATTGCTCAACAGGCTGACCCCAATGGTCAGGGCCGTCATCGCCACATACATTGGATTTCGACTGAAGCGGAAAGGTCCGTGGGCAACAATCTGATTGGCTGGCTGATTTGGGTAAATTCCGGTTCGGATTTTCCAAAACGTCAGCAGCGCCCAGGCCAGAATGCCGACTCCGGCAGCCACAATCGCCCAGCCAGTTATGATCCGAGCCGGTGCTGGCAGGAGAGCGCTGACTGGGGCAGGTTGAAACTGCTGGATGGCCCATCCACCGAGCATTCCAGCGATAAAGAGCAGCGGTGGCGGAAAATGAACGCCAGGATTTTTGAGAGGAGTTTTGGCCATACACTGGTGTCATTTCAACAGGTGAACGTGCAAAAACCGCAGAATGTGCTGGATGATCTCCCTGGTCTCAGGGCTATCGTGAAGCAAATCAAAGGCATGCGGGGCTTCCGGGTGATTGATCAAGGAAACCGGTAGATTGCACCGTAAAGCGTCAACTAAAAACCGGTCAAGCGTATCATTCAGGTGCGGACACTGGTCCTGACCGGCTCTGGCCAAGAACAAGGGTGTTGTTTGTGGCAAATCCGCCGTGGATTTCCCCTGGCCTGGATTGGCAAACCCAAACATCCGGGAAACATCAGCCACGTGGGTGGCAGCATTCAAATCGAGGGTGTATCCGTAGCAGAAGGCAGCACATTGCACGTCTTGAAAATCAGGTTCCATCAGGAGCGCAAGCGCAAGGGGAACATTGCCGGAACTCGCCCAGAGTCCAATCCGGCTGGCATCAATGCCAAGTTCATCAGCCGATTGCCGAATAAATCGGAGCAGTGTGTGGACATCGGCAACGGGTTCGCGATTGGTGTAGGTAATGGCAATCATTCCTGAAGCCGCAATCAATTTTCCCCAGGAAACCGACGACCCCATTTCCTTGAATTTGCACCCAACCAGTTTCTGAAAACCCACATCAGGGTATCCGGTTACAATGAGGACGGCTGGCAATAACTCACCCGACTTTGCATCCGCCGGAACATAGAGGTCCAGGGTGAGAACATCGTCACCGACTGTGTGAAACACAAGATCTTGCCGGATTGTGACCTTATCCTGGTCGGGCAATTGAAAAAGCACGAGCTTGCGTGAAATATGATCCTGCGATGTGTCTTGACTCATAGATATATTCTTGGACGGGAAAGGGTTTTTTAACGCTATCTTGATGCTATAAGCGCTAAACATTGTTCGCGTAACTCAAGGCTAAGCCCGCTAACTCTGAGTAAAACCTCACGCATCTGGTCTGCATTTTGAAAAGGATAAGCATCCAGGTTCAAAGCAATCAGGCATTTACGCTCATCAGTTGCTTCCTCCAGCCATCTTTCCGTGGTGTGTAAAATAGCGGCCCCATTATCGCTGGTCATCCACATCCACATTCCAAGTACATCTGCCAGCGATTGCCAGGGAAATTCAGGCGGTGACAGGTCAAGAAGCCGGTCTGCAATATCATCTGATTCACCGAATAAGCTGAGGCATCTCTCTGCACAAGCGAAAGATGTATCAAAGTTTGGTGACTCTTGACTGATAACCATCAGGCATTGAAAGAGTTCTGTTTGGAGCAACATTATTCTGACTATGATTGACGAAAGACCCGAACGGCCTCAATTGAACCTGACAGCTCAGAAAGCTTGACCAGCCGTTTGTCGTCGTTGAGCGGGTCCATGACCAGATATTCCTGACCTTCTTTGCCGACAATCAAAACCCAGTGGGGAATCGTCGGCGCCAGCAGGACTTTCACAATCACCGGACGGCGTTTCGTCAGCTCGGCATCAATCACCGCATGGCTGACTTCGGGAATTCCAATCTGGATTTTTCCACCAGTGATTTCACCGACTTTGCTCCAAACCAGATATCCGCGCTCGGTGAAGCCGTTCCGATTTTTTAACTGGTCACAGACTTGTGATGGGTCCACAGGGTGCCCAAGTGCTGAAAGCCCCATCGCGACACAGGTAATGGTACATCCGACGGCAGCCATACTTTCCTGACTGCCACCGATGGTTTGCGAACCCCATTTCGGATCGTGTTGTAAATAATAGGGAATTGTCCCAACCGTTGTCGCCAGTTGCGTTGTTCCGCCCCCGGTACTGATTTGAGGTGTACCGCCAACAGATGGTATCGGCTTGCTTTCGGCTGGTTGACGGGCGAAGAGAAAGGCGACTCCCACAACCAGGACGATCAACCCAAACCCGATGCCTGCGAAGAGAAACGCTTTTTTCATACGGTCACCTTGATGCCAGGGCTAGTCCGATGTCGGGGCGGATGCCTGGTGGCAGATTTTTCTGACAGTTTCTCCGGTCTGGATGCGCCCCGAACGAATCACCCGCGCATTGATTCCCCGCAGATTAAGCTGGCGACCTTCAGGTGTATTGACCAGTTTGAGCGCATCAGGGCCAAATCGTTCTGAGAATTTCTTGCATCCGGTATGTGGTTGATCGGTTACAACCAGCAGTGCCTCGCCAAGTTCAAGCTGTGTTCCAGCCGGCAGATTTTCCAGGCTCAAGTCCAGGTCAATGAAAAGCTGGTCTCCGGCCAGTGACCAGCGCTCCTGACTGCCTGCCAGGAGCCCAATCACACGGGCGTTCATGATGTTGATTTGCGTGTCAGGATGCGGCGAACCATCCGGCGTCCGCGGGCTATGTCGCTGTTTCCAGGTATCGCCAACCAGTCCTTCGGCGGTGTCAAGTTGACCCATTTCAAGGACTTCGCGTTCGTCCACGGCAGGACGGCGAACAATCATTCGGAGCGTGCCCTCATCTTTGGGGGATTCACGCATGGCATCACAGACAATCAGAGTTTGGTCGTTCATATTTTTTTAAGGACGTTCTTTTTTGTTTGGTTCGAAGTCAGATGGGTAATCATTTTTGCCAAACCATGGGCGCTCCCCATGGTTACTTCTGAGATCAGGCCGAGCACGAAGCCAATCTTCGGCTAAATTCCCGGCAACCCGGTACTGTTTTTTCGAGATCTTTAGAAGTTTGAAATAGTCATCAGGAAAACACCGCAGGCCATCCAGTGCGTGGCAGATAATAAACCATTTTGCTGCCTGGGTTTTGTCGCGTGGGACTCCTTCACCACGCAAATAATGGAGCCCCATATTTCCTGCTGCATGGGCATCTCCAAGCTCGGCTGCCCTTTGGAACCACATAACCGCTTTTTTCTGATCCGATTTGGTACCTATTCCTTCAGCATAAGCAATACCTGCCTCATTCATTGCGCCAGCATCACCATCAAATGCCCGTTTCAGAAGCTCAGTAAACTTGCTTGCATCTTCGTTGGTGGACTGAGCAAAAGTGAATACTGGGATGAAAAACAGGGCCAACATGGCCAGTCCCAAATGGGGAAGCGTTTGTTTCAAAACCATAACAAATTCTCCACTATTTCACGAAGACCCGATAGGCCCAGGGCTTTAATTGCATTTGGGTTGTGGTCGGAAATTCAATGGTTTCACCGCTGAAATAGTCGGTGTATTTGCCATGATACAAAGTCTCGCTAAAGGTCACCGTTTGCGGTTTATCAGAAAAGTTCATCACGGCAAAGACTTTTTCTTTTTCATTCTGACGAATAAAGCTAAAGACTTTGGTTGGGACGTTGTTGGGGACTTTGATCATGGTCGCGCCCCATTTGCCATTCCACAGGGCGGTGTTTGTTTTCTTGAGCGCGAAGAGCTTTTTGTAGAGGTCGCCGAGTGGATGCTCTTTCCACTCAATCGGATCTTTTTCAAAGAATTTGAGCCGACGTGGGTTTCCAGCTTCCTGGCCATTGTATATCAACGGCAGTCCCTCACCGACAACTGACAGTACAATCGCGGCTTCGAGACAATCGCCAAACTGTTCAAATTCAGTGCCTTCCCAGGAATTTTTGTCGTGATTGCTGACAAACGTCATACGCATGCTGTTGGGAGGAAACGAACTTTCATTCCAGGAATAGTAAATAAACAGCGCGTTGACGTCTGCCTGCCCTTTGGCGATCTTGTGCATGGATTCATTCCAGCTCCAGGCGTAGGTCATATCAAACGCTCTGGCGTGCAGGTCGCGTGATTCCCATTCGGCAAGCATAAAGACCGGTTTGATGAGGTCGAGTTCGCGGCGGACATTATCCCAGAAATCAACTGGAACAAAGCCAGCGACGTCACACCGATAGCCGTCAATGTCGGCTTCTTTGACCCAGTATTTCATGGCGTTGGTCATGTATTTGCGCAGTCCCTCTTTCTGGTAATCGAGGTCAATGATGTCATCCCAGTCCCACCACGGTGTTGGACGGAGGTCGCCTTTCCAATCGCGTTCATACCAGTCGGGATGTTCTTTGACCAGCACATTGTCCCAGGCCGTGTGATTGGCGACCCAATCGAGGATGACGTACATTCCCAGCCCGTGCGCCGTTTTTACAAAGTGTTTGAGATCGTCAAGCGTCCCAAACTCGTGGTTCACGCTGTAGTAATCTTTGACCGAATAGGGACTGCCGAGTGTGCCCTTGCGATTCTTGACCCCAATTTCATGAACCGGCATCAGCCAGACGATGTCTACCCCGAGTGCTTTCAATCGTGGGAGTTGTTTTTCAGCCGCCCGGAATGTGCCTTCCTGGGAAAATTGCCGGGTGTTGAGTTGGTAGATGGTGGCGTTCTTACTCCATTCCGGATGTTTGAGCGTCACGTAGGGTGTGGGTTTATATGGATTGTGTTTCGTCTGGGCTGGCGTTGAAGCCGTACTGGCAAGGATTGAAAGGCAGAGGGTGATAAGCCAGGCAACTGTTTGGCGCATGAACCGGGCCTCCTATCGTGAGGTAAATGCTGGTGATTGGGGGGCTGAAATCAAAAGCGTGAATCAAGATGTTTAACGCAAAAGACGGTCCTCAGCAATTCCGGATGAAATTTTCAGTTAGAAATCACGCCTGTAAGCTTGAGCTATCTCAAGGGTTTGGTTAGAGGTACCGGGTTTGAGCCATCCGCATTCATCAGGTAAATATCAATGGTGTTTTCCGTGGCAGATGAAACCAGGATCTTCTTTCCATCTGGCGACCAGGCAGCGGAGAGTTCCATTTCCGGAGTTTTGGTCAATCGGCGTACATTTTGGCCGTTCGCCTGGCTTACGTAAACCTCACTCACTCCCTCGCGATCTGATGTGAATGCAATCTGTTTGTTATCGGGCGACCAGAAACCGGCAGTGTCGTGAAACGACGTGCTTGAGACCTGACGAATGTCGGTGCCGTCGGTCTTCATGGTGAAAAGCTGATTTTTGCCGGTTCGATCAGAGAAAAAGAGCCATCGCTTGCCGTCATGCGACCAGACCGGCACCTGATCATTGGCTTTTCCAGGCGTGATGATCCGAAAGTTACGACCATCTGAATCCATCAAGCAAATCCGCCATCGGGTTGAATCTTTAAAATCGTTGGTCTCGCGCCATTGAAAGGCAATGGTTTTTCCATTCGGAGCGTATGCCGGCACCCCGGCAAATCCTTTTAAGCTGGTCAGTTGCACGACATTCGAACCGTCAGCATTCATCACGTAGATGTTGGTGTCCTTGCCGTTTGCCCGTGGAGACTGAAATACAATCTTTCGACCATCAGGCGAAAATGCCGGATGAGCATCCCTGCCTGGTGACTGCGTCAATGGTCGAAGCCCCGAACCATCCACATTCATCAGATACAGTTCGGGGTCGCCAGTCCGGTTTGAGGTAAACACAATCTGTTTGCCATCTGGTGACCACTGGGGGAATTCATTGATGATGGCGGTGGGTGGTTTGGCTTGACGGGGAACTGATAAGGCAAGTGAACTGGTCGCACCCCAGATGAGCAGAAAGGCAACAATCGTGAGTTGAAATAACTTCAATTTTTTTCTCATTGGGACACACCTCAAGTCTGTTGTTGCTCGTTCAGGAAAAAGTTAAACATCACGGTATCAATTGGCGCTTCCCGGCCGCCGGCTGAGGCATAAAGCTTCATCGCCGCGAGGTTAGTCCGTTCAGTCAGCACCCAGGCTTCGGAGCACTTCAATTCACGAGCCAGATTCAAAAGTGACTTCATCATGGCCTTTCCAATTCCCTGGCCGTGATGAGTTGGGGCAACCCCGACTTCATTGATCCACAGTTCCGAGTTGGGTTTGTCAGGGTGGACATAATGGACGGCAGAAATGAACCCAACTACCTGCGCCTGATCAATGGCAACCACCAGATGATGGCGCGGGTCTTTGAGAAATTCACGGGTGCGCTCCACATCAAGCGGGTCGTCAAAAATATCTGGAGCGACACTGTTTAAAAGGTTTTCTTCATCTGGTTGCAGGATTTTGATTTCAATGGCCATGAGGTAAATTCGCTTTTTGAGGGAGTGGAGTGGTTGTCAGAAAAAAACTTATGCGGATTAAAAGTACTTTTTTCGAATTCCAGCGCATATTCAAGGGTTGGTGCACTCAGGTAATGAATGCATGAGCCTTCAATCCACATAATTTCCAGATGTTCGTCTCGATATTTCTCTTTTGGAAACACAGCAACAATTCGGTTGCTTCGAGGCTGACCGGCAACTGATGAATCTGGCACAGTTCGTTCAAGTATTTGATCTGCTCTCAGAAGCCACGAGTTCAATTTGACTTGAGCGTCTTCAAAAGAGTGAAAACAGGCGGTGCCTTCGCTCAATTTGGTACCATTCGGCAACTGGTATGCCTGGTTGTATCCCCCTAGTATTCCACAACTAACCACTGTTCGGGTAATTCCATCAAGTGATACCTGTCTTCTTTGAGCAGGGATTTCAACTTTTGGAGGAACCACCACCAGTTGCTTCAAATAGCTTTGATAAAGCCAGGATAGGCCACATCCAATTGAGAAAGTTGTGATGGCGACCAGAAAGAGGGAAATGCGTTTCATTGGAAATGGCTCCTTCTTGTTTGTGGCTGGTTAAGTGCTTCTCCAGATTACATTTGTTGGCGAGGAAATCAATCATAGAAAGGTGGCAGATAATTCAACTTTTGCATCTGGAAAATAGCTCATTCCGTTGCTGTGCAGCTTCTAATCGCAACCCCTGGATTAACTCCAGGGCTTCGTCAAATTCAGCTTGACCACGCGCTCGCGAGCCAGCCGCCCAGTCAATTGCAGCAATTAAATACAGTTGAAACAGGCGATTGAACAGGGCCGTCCGGTCAGTGTGGTGAAAGCCTGTGAGCACTCGCGACAGAAAATCCAACCCGAAATCTTCATAAATGAAAACCAGGTCCCAGGCTGGGTCGCCAATCATCATGTCTCCGAAATCAATAATGCCAGTGACGGCTTGTGACGTTTCGTCAAAGAGAACGTGATCGGGGCTCAGATCCCCATGCAGCAACGTTGGGTGATAGTTCAACGCGTCATCCGATGCCAGATAGGTGTTGATAACCTGTTCGATAAAAAGCTGTTCGGCTTCTGCCAGCAGGGGAAAAAGTTCACATTGTGCTCGCTCCAGGAGGTCAGCATATTCAGTGGCATAATTTCGGACTGGCACCCCACAATCCACCGCCATCGAAAGCTCAACTCCGTGGAGCTGATTGAGAAACGTCGCAACCTGCCCGGCACATCGGGTTCGGTCTGTATCATCGAGATTGAGGTATCTTTCCTGGGTGAGTGCCACCCCTGGCAAAAGTGGGTACCCGGCAAAACCCACTTCAGCCGCTTCATCGAAGGCAGAAACCTGTGGAGCTGGAATCTGGAGCGTCACGGGAGCAGCCAAATGCGGGAGCAGGCAGGATTCACGTCGCAGGCTTTCCCGTGCTGTCTGGTGTTTCCCAAAGCGGAATACCCAGACGGCATTGACCAGATAGGCCCGGCAAAAATCGCCCTCACCCATCAAGTGAATCGAATCAATCTTCCAGTCTGGGCAATAGCGTTCAATCGTCTGGGCAATGTCGGTGATATCTGGTTTTAGGGTTTCAGGGTTTTTACTCATTTGAATGATTGAACATAGAAAAATGAAAAGTTGCTATGTCCTGGTCTTTATTGAAGTAAGAACAGTTTGGACATCAATTGTGTATAAAAGGTCATTGCTCAGAAAGTAAATGGTGTCCGCTCTGCCTGTCACTTTATTTGCTTTGAATATTGTTCCTTGCTCATCACAAAATTCAATGGTTGCAACTGGTTGTGCTTTTTTTTGATTTTCGAGAGAAAAAAGTTGGTAAGAGCCAGGAGTACCATATCCTCCGCTAAACAAGGCGTAATGATTGAAAATTGCAAAAGTGTGGCTTCCACCAAGAGGAATTTCCCAATAAGAGACGATTTTACGATTTTGCAGGTGAACCAGTGGAAATTCTGTATAGTAGTAACACCATGCATCTTGTTCAGATTCAACGTTTAATGCATAGCAATCACAAATTGAATCAAGACCAGGTGGGGGATTAAATTCATAAAGCTTATTTCCGGCAGAATCCCAGGCTACCAATCCAGCAATTCCAATTGGATGATCCCATCCAAAATTACCAAAAATACCTTCGTCAAAATAACTTGTCCAAATTACTCCCTGAGAATCTGATTGAACGGACTCAATGCCGTCTCCCAACAATATCTCCCTTACAAATTGTCCTTTGCAGGTATAGACACGTCCGTTTCTCTCAATTTCTGAAGGGCTTGTATAATATGATCGGGCACAAACCAGTAATAACTCGTCTCTGAGAGGCTGGATATAGTGAATATTGAAGATTTCTTGTTCTATCACAATATCAAGAACACACTTTTGCTCAAAAATCCCAACAACTCGATACTTTTGTGGAAGCTCAGGAATAGTTTTGGGAAAACTGGCCCACCCAGGTTGTTCAATGATGTTGTCAAGGGGATTTAAGGCGATTACCAGGTAAATTACTCGATCAGGGCCAACGTCGAAGGCCACCAGTTCACCGCCGCTCAAATACTGGTTCAATGATTGAATTGGAAAAAGGGTTATACTTTTCTTCATAGAGTTGAACCATAATGATTCTGGGCTAAGCTTTGTTTCTCAGTTTCTCAAGTTGGAGCCATGGTCAGCAACTGGTTGACCAGTTCGGGAATCTGTCGGGTGCTCAGAAAATCAGGTCTCGGATGTTTCCCCAGGTGCGTGTTGCAGGTGAGCACGGTCTGTTTCATCGCTTCGGGGATTGACTCCGCGCCGCAAGCGGCACCGATGAGTCCTCCGACAATGCAGGCGTTGGTGTCGGTATCGCCTCCGCCGGAGAGCGTTTCCTGGACGGCTTCCACAAAACTTGAACCTTGCACCAGATGCCGAAACGCATGCGTGAATCCGATTTGAATAAATCCCGCCTGCGGGTAGTAAGGCACTGACTGGTTGGTTTCAGCGTCTGCCAGCCACTGGCACACCTCTTCGTTGGCGTGTGCCGTTGCCCAACTTTTGGCCGCCTGGAAAGCGGCTTCCCGATGATGGGGATTTCGAATCAGCTCTGAGATGGCAATGACGTAGCAGGCCACGGCATTGCGGCAACTTTGGTTTGGATGCGACAGTGCGGAGTCTTCCCGGGCAAACAAGGCAAGATCCTGCAGCTTGAGACGATATCCCCAAATTCCCAGCGGAGTCGCCCGCATCAGGCTGCCATTCGCTTTCGATTGACGGCAGCGAACATGCGCCGCTTGTGACATCGCCCCAGCGTATCCGCTGGTTTGGACAATCGGTTTCCATTCGGGCTCCATAAAACAGCCCAGAGATTGCCGGGTAGTGTTACCAATGTCAAATGGCTTCGACCGAACCCAATCAGCGTACCTGCGGGCAATCGGTTCAAGGTCAAATCGTTTCGATTGAGCCAGAGCGTGGGCCAGACAGAGGGTAAGCTCTCCATCATCAGTAATTTGCCCAGGTGCCAGGTGAAAAAATCCACCGCCCGGCAAGGCCAGTGCCCGGAGGACTTCTTCCTGAGTCGGCGTCCGTCCTAAAAATTCAAGCGTTGCCCCGGCAGCATCGCCAATACAGGCACCAAGCAACGCTCCCAGTGCTGAATCAACGTGTGAATGTTCCATCATTAATCTTGGAGGCTACCTGATAAACAAAAGTGTGATCAAATCAACCTGCAACTCTTCCGAAAGAGTTCCAAGCCACTAATCAAGATTTCCCGAAGAGCCTGAGCCTCTTTGATTCTCCATTTTGGGGTATACCTTTTACCTGGAGGCGTTACGCTGGGTAAGTTATTGCCCCAAAACAGTTTATCGTAAATTGACGTGTTTTGGTCTCGATTTTCTTCAAACTCCTCACCAACCGTTTTTGAAATGTCAGTGAAGAGATTCCAGGTATTGAGAAATAAATCACAATTTACCCCTTTCGCCGTTGGCTTTTCCAACCAGGAAAGAAGCTGGTCCAGATCAAGTAGAGTCAGGTCATCCGATTCAATCTTGTAATTGTTTTCTTGAGCAAAACCCAGAAGACTTGCCAAATCAGAAAACCAGAGAATTAACCCATCCTGAGATTTTACAAACCCGTCTACTTCATCGGTAAACCAAAGGAGGTAGTATTGCCGTCCCTCAAGTTGAAACCAGAAAGGATAATACAAGCGGTGCATAGCAATTCAAAAGTGTAGGAAGATAGTAGAAATAAACCTGATTACAGGCAAGAGACTGCTGGTGATTTTTCTAACGATTCCTCAGATTTTTCATCTACCAAACACCGCCTTCAATTTGCTGGGTGCCAAAATTGAATGAACCCGCACAATCTGACCTGTCTCATTCACGTCGCATTGCAGCACGAAGCGTTGGGCCCGGTTTGGCTATGGAATTCCAAAAATTGCCCATGCCATTCAAACTTCGTCGGGTATGTCCAAGGCAATTTTTAATGCCTGATTGAGTGCTTCAATTTTCTCTGGTGGTAAACTTCCGACAAAGTTGGTCAAAACTGACTTAGGCAAGCTGATTAATTCATCACAATGAATGCTGCTGTCGTGCTTAAGACCTTCATCAATCGCAATCGGAACCTGTGTGGATAACCCGTCATAAACTGTGTAAATAGGTGCACATGTGACGGTTGAAAACCGAGAATCAATCAAAACTTGACGACTCACGACCACAAATACGCGTTGACGTTTGGGGTCGCGTGAGGAGGGATGAGCCACTCGATATAAGAAGCCGCGTTTCACAGGTTGATTTGGTAGGCGAGGACGTCTTCCGCTTCAGCATTGAGGTCATCTGCACGCCGATTGAGAATTTCCAGGTCTTTGGCATTTTGATCTTCTCTACGACGATGCACAATATAGGACCACGTCGCCGTCTCAATGAATTCAGACCGGCTGACGGTTGACCCACTGACTTCATCAATGGCTTTGAGAAGTTCCTCAGAAAGAGTAATAGATGTCTTGACTTTCATATTTCCAAAATACCTTTGAATCAATAAACTGTCAATATACATCAGGTTACAGATTATAAAAATTAAATTGTATCAATGCTTAAGTTGGGTATCCAATGATGGAACAGGGCCCAATCAATAGAGTTTTCCGTGCTATCTGCCAAACACCGCCTTCAACTTACTCGGCGCCAGAATGGAATGAATTTGCACAATCTGACCCGCTTCGTTGACGTCGCATTGCAGCACGAAGCGCTGGGCCCGATTGGGTTGCGGCTTCGCATATTCGACCACCAGCGCCGGCAGGCCGTTGACCGGTTGAAATGAAACTGTCGGCGGTTCGGTAACCTGAACATTTGTCAGGGCCATAAAGAACCGCAGCACCCGGTCACGTCCGCGAATCGGCGCAAACGCGGCGGGAACTTCTCCGCCTCCGTCTGAGAAGGTCACCACGCCTTCGGTCAATAATTGCTCAAGCCCGGCGGCATCACGCAGGGCCAGACACTGGACAAATCGTTCGAGCGTCGTTTGCGTGACCTTCTGGCGGGCGTGTGGCACTGGCAGCCGCTTGTGGTCATAGTCCTGCATGGCCCGCCGTGCCCGATGGAGCACCACTTTGACGTTGGCTTCGCTGGTTTTCAGAACTTCCGCTGTTTCAAGGGTTGAGTAGTCAAACACATCACGCAGCAACAACACGGCACGTTGCATTGGGGTCAGGGCTTCAAGTGCCACCAGGAACGCCAGCGAAATGCTCTCCGTCAGGTCATATCGGGCTGCCGGAGACTGGCTCGAATCCGGCGGAAGTTCAAACAGAATGTCTTCGTCCTGACCCTCGGTCAGCACCGGCGTCGGGAGCCACGAGCCTTTGTAGTCACGTCTTCGTCGCCACCGCAAATGGTCACGGCTGAGGTTCATCGCCACGCTGATCAACCAGGGTCGCCACGGGTCACTTGTGTTTTGCGGAGGCCGCTCCATTGCCCGGACAAACGTTTCCTGGACAATATCTTCGGCATCGGCGGCATTGGCCGTCATCCGATAACAGAGCCCCCAGAGGAATTTCTTTTCAGCTTGATAGACGTCAGGAGGAAACATGGGAATGAAGAATGAAGAATGAAGAATGAAGAATGAAGAATGAAGAATTGAGTGTTTAGTTCTTTGTGCTTAGTACTTAGTTCTTAGGAATCAATACTTTCGAAGAAGCACCAAGCACC
>CAZXCE010000081.1:9826-19157 GCA_964639175.1 uncultured Clostridia bacterium | reverse complement strand
TCCCCCATCCCCTGTCCCCCAATCCGGAGTTCTTTCCTACAACCAGCGTTCGCTGTGGTTTATGCAGTTGCTGGAGCCAAAGAGCACGGCCTATCACATCGTGAATGCGGTTCGGATTGGAAGCCCGGTGAATGTGTCGGCGTTTGAGCAGGCGTTTCAATATCTGGTTGATCGCCACGAAGCACTCCGCACCACCTTTCCAATGGTGAAGGGAAAGCCTTCACAGCAGGTTCACCCCACGATGAACGTCTCGTTCCACACGGTGGCGGCAGGCCAGTGGAGTGATGAGCAACTTCAACAGGCACTTCTGGACGAAGCGCACCGCCCATTTGATCTATCACGGGAATCACTGCTCCGGGTCACGCTGTTTTCACGCCAGACAGACGATCATATTTTGCTGCTGACGCTCCATCACATTATTGCTGATGTGTGGTCGCTGGCGGTGCTGCTCGATGAATTTGCCCAGATGTATCAGGCCGCAACTCAGGGAAAAACCATTCAATTGCCAGTGCCGGCCAGTACACCGATTCAGCATGCCCTGGCCCAGATGGCGATGCTCGATTCACCCGAAGGTGACAGGCTCTGGAATTTCTGGAAAACCACGCTTGCCTTGCCATTGCCAGTTCTCAACCTGCCAACTGACCACCCCCGAACCAGTGTCCAGCGGATGATCGGCGCCACCCAGGTTTTTCAAATCGAAAGAGAAACCACCCGGCAACTCAAAGCCCTCAGTCTGGCCAACCACACCACGCTCTATGTGACACTGCTCTCAGCCTATTGTGTGTTCCTGCATCAACTGACCAGACAGGAAGATGTGATTGTCGGGTCACCGATGGCGGGGCGGAACCAGCCGGAACTCACAGGATTGATTGGCTATCTGGTCAATCCGGTGCCGCTCCGGGTCAATTGTGCCGGGGATCCGACGTTTCTTGAATTCCTGGAGCGCGTTCGCCAGACGGTGGTTCAGGGGCTGGATCACCAGGATTTCCCACTGGCCTTGCTGGTCGAACGACTCCAGCTTGAACGCGACCTCAGCCGGTCCCCAATCTTCCAAACCATGTTCACACTACAAAAAGTCCATTTACCACACCTGGCGGACTTGCTCTCAGTGGGACTTGGCGGAAAAGCTGGTATTTGTCTTGGCGGATTAGAGATGACGGCCTGGCCAGTACCACGTCGAATTGCCCAGTTTGATCTCGATTTGATGATGGCCGAGGTTGATGATGCGCTGGTGGCAATTTTGGAGTACAATACCGACCTCTTCGAGGGCGCTTCGATCCCTCACCTATTCGATCAATTTCATACGCTCCTGCAATCTCTTGCGTCTCATCCCGACGAGTTGCACATCACCACAATGACGCCTGTACCAAAACCTTTTTCCACTCCCCTGCATTCGCATGCAAATTTAGTCGAAGTTTTGCAGTCTCGTGCCCGGCACCAACCCGACCGTCTGGCCTATACCTTTTTAGTGGACGGAGAATCTGAAGAAGCCACCCTCACTTACCTCGAAATGGATCGCCAGGCCCGTGCGATTGCGGCCAAACTCCAGAGCGTGGCCCCGCGTGACGCACGCGTGATGCTTCTGTTTAATCCAGGGCTGGAATATGTGACGGCCTTTTTTGGCTGCCTCTATGCAGGAATGACCGCTGTGCCGGCCTATCCACCGCGCCCCAATCGCGGGCTTTCGCGGATTCAGTCCATTGTGGCTGATGCCGAGGCCAGCGTGGCTTTGACCAGCGCCGCGTTGCTGGCCAAAACCCAGACCATGATGGTTCACACCCCTGACCTGCAAAAACTGGCCTGGGTGGCAACCGACAGCATCGAAGCCGGCTGGGAAAATGAATGGAAACCGGTTTCTCTTTCGCCCGAAGACCTTGCGTTTCTGCAATATACGTCAGGTTCAACTGGTATCCCGCGTGGTGTGATGGTCAGTCACGCCAACATCATGCAAAACGAAGAAGCCATGCGACGGTGTATGGAATGCGCGCCTGAACGTCCGGGCGTGTCGTGGCTTCCGCCCTATCACGACATGGGCCTGATTGGCATGTTGCAGGCGGTGTATACCGGGTTCCACGGGGTGTTGATGGCCCCGACCGCATTTCTGCAAAAACCGCTCCGCTGGTTGAAAGCGATTAGCAAATATCGTGGGTTTGTCAGCGGTGCACCTGATTTTGCCTACGACCTCTGTGCCCGCAAAATCACTGAAGAGGAAAAAGCGGGACTTGATTTGAGCTGCTGGGAAGTGGCCTATAACGGCGCTGAAACCATCCGATCAGAAACAGTCAATCGCTTTGCCGAAAGCTTCAGATCCTGTGGATTCCACGCCGAAGCCATGCACCCTTGTTATGGCCTGGCCGAAGCGACGCTCATCGTCTCTGGTGGTCGAAAACCCACCGGGCCAACCGTAAAAACCATTCTGTCTGAACCATTTAAATATAACCGGATCGAGGCTGCCGAGCACGAAACAGACCAGACACGATCCCTGGTTGGATGCGGAGTCAATTTGTTTGAACAACAAATCGTGATTGCCAACCCCGACACCCTGACCCGGTGCCAGGACCTGCAGGTTGGCGAAGTGTGGGTCGCTGGAAAAACCGTAGCCCGTGGCTACTGGAATCGTCCCGAAGAAACCCGGTCTACCTTTCAGGCTTTTCTGGCCGATACCGGCGAAGGTCCGTTTTTACGCACCGGCGACCTCGGCTTTTTGGACGATGGTGAACTCTATGTCACTGGCCGGATTAAAGATCTGATCATCATTCACGGTCAGAATTACTATCCGCAGGACATCGAACTGACCGTCGAACGCAGCCACCGCTCGTTGCGCTCAATCAGCGGGGCGGCGGTGTCGGTTGAAATTGGTGGGGCCGAACGACTGGTGATTGTCCAGGAACTGGAGTTTCGCCAAAAACCTGATTTGAATGAAGTGATTACGGCCATCCGACAGGCCGTGGCCAAAGAACACGAATTGCAATGCCACGCCGTTGCGATCATCAAACCGGGCAGCATTGCCAAAACGTCGAGCGGCAAAATCCGCCGCCACGCCTGCAAAAAAGCCTTTCTGGCCAATGAACTCGAACTTGTGGAGGGCGGGCTGTGGCAGGCAGCGTTTGAACCGGTCTCGATTCCGGCACCAGCGGCTGAACTGCCAGTCACCCCGGTGCTCAAAGCGCATCCAGGTACGGTGCACAGTATTACCCGCTGGCTGGTCGAACAGGTGGCCCAACTGGCCAAAATCCCAGCCACGGAAGTTGATGTCCGGCAACCATTTGCGTTTTATGGCCTGTCCTCGATTGATGCGGTGAACCTGGCCGGAGACCTTGAAAAAGTGCTCGGCCTCCCGATTTCCCCAACGCTGGTCTGGGATTACCCAACCATTGATGCCGTTTCAAACCATCTGGCCACGCTTGAAAACCTGACGTTTCACCCGCCACAAAAATCAGAAACGACTGAAGCGATTGCCATTGTCGGCATCGGCTGTCGGTTTGGCGGCCATGCCAGTTCACCCGAAGCGTTTTGGGAATTGCTGAAAAATGGCGTGGATGCCGTGACCGAGATTCCGCCCAGTCGCTGGGATGTCAATGCGTTTTATGACCCGGATCCGGCGGCGCCTGGAAAATCCAATTGCCGGTCTGGCAGCTTCGTTGATCATTTTGATGAATTTGACCCGCTGTTTTTCAACATTTCTCCTCGTGAAGCCACCTGTATTGACCCGCAACATCGGGTGTTGATTGAAACCACCTGGGAAGCCCTTGAATCGGCTGGACTTCCGCCAAACCGACTCGCCGGCAGTGAAACCGGCGTGTTTGTCGGCATCAGCTCCAATGATTATTCGCTGGTGCAATCGCGCTATGCGAACCGCGAACAAACCGTCGAAGCCTACACTGGACTTGGCAATGCGCACAGCATCGCCGCCAATCGCCTGTCATACCTGTTTAACCTGCGCGGGCCGAGTATGGCGGTGGACACCGCCTGCTCGTCATCGCTGGTGGCGGTTCATCTCGCCTGTCAGAGCATTCTCAACGGCGAATGCAATCTGGCGATTGCCGGCGGGGTCAATCTGATTTTGTCACCGGAACCGACGATTTCGTTTTCAAAAGCCCGGATGCTCTCGCCCGATGGCCGCTGTAAAACCTTTGACGCGGCAGCCAATGGGTATGTCCGGGGTGAAGGCTGCGGCGTGATTGTCCTCAAACGGCTTTCCGACGCCCAACGCAACGGGGATCACATCCTGGCGATCATTCGTGGTTCGGCCATCAATCAAGACGGGCTGACCAACGGGTTGACGGCGCCCAATGGCCCGTCACAACAGGCGGTCATTCGCAAGGCCATCAAAGCCGCCAGAGTTTCGCCCACGGATATCAGCTATGTTGAAGCCCACGGCACAGGCACCCCGCTTGGCGACCCGATTGAAGTCCAGGCCCTCGCCGCTGTCATCAGTGAAAATCGCCCCGAATCACAGCCCTGTGTGATTGGTTCGGTCAAAACCAATCTGGGCCACCTCGAAGCCGCTGCCGGGATTGCCGGACTGATCAAAACCGTTCTGGCCCTGCACCATCGGCAAATTCCGCCCCATCTGCATTTTCAGCAGCCGAATCCAAATCTGTCGCTCGAACCGAACAAACTCACTGTCCCACGCACACTCACCACCTGGAACCCCATCAATCACAAGCGTCTGGCCGGAGTCAGTTCATTTGGATTTGGCGGCACCAATGCCCACATCATCCTCGAAGAAGCCCCAGCCATGCTTCCGCAATCAGGCCGTGACCAGACAACCCACGTTCTGACGCTTTCGGCCCAGAGTGAATCAGCCTTGCGACGGCTGGCGGGTGAGTACAGCGAGTTTTTGACGCGACAACCTGGCCATCTGGTCGGCAACGTGTGTTTTTCAGCCAACACGGGCCGGGCGTTATTTTCCCATCGGCTGGCAATCCTGGGTGAAACGACAGACCATTTCCGCACCGGGCTGGCCGCGTTTGCCGCCGGCACCACAACCCAAACGGTTCAAACCCAAACGGTAAAAGGCACGACTCGCCAGAAAGTTGCTTTCCTGTTTGGGGCCACCCAGACTGAGGGGACCCGGATTTCCCGCCAGTCACTCGCTCAGAGTTCGATTTACACCCAGGCATTTACCCATTGCGTGCAACTTGGTCAGCAGGCCGCACTGACCAGTGATGATGCTGATCTGCTCACGTTTGCCGACTCGATTGCCCTGGCCGAAGTCTGGAAAGCGTTTGGTGTACTGCCAGGTGCCGTTTTAGGCCAGGAACTTGGCGAACTTGCTGCTGCCGTCGTCGCTGGCTGTTGTTCGATTGAAACGGCAATTGCGGTTCTGGCAGCCCGACGGCGTGCCCTGGACCAGCTTCCAACTGGCGGAATCACGATCCAGGTCGCCACCAGCGGCGCTCATGTGACCACCTTCCTGCAAAGCGGCACTTCCGGAGTCACCATCAGTGGCGTGTGCAGCCCCGAACATACCCTCGTGGCTGGCGAACAAGATGCCATTGCCGCCTTTATGACCCGACTGGCCGCCGCCGGGATTTCCAGCCAGATTGTTCACCCACGGCTGGCGCTGCATTCACCGCTGGTGGAGCCAATTCTGGCCAGTTTCGAGCAGTCAATTCAGAATCTTTCGTTTGAAGAACCCCAAATCCCCATGATTTCCGGGGTGACGGGTCGGCAACTGGATGGCGTGCCAGATGCCATGTACTGGCGGCAACAACTCCGCCAGATGCTCAAACTGACCCCGGCCTTTGACACACTTTCCGAACTGGGCTTTGAAACCTTTATCGTGATTGAGCCGACCTGCCAGTTACTCACCATTGGCAAGCAATCGCTGGGTGAAACGTTTGGCACCTGGCTGCCTGGCGCCGGTCAGGCCGGTTCAGACGACTGGCGTATGCTCCTGCAGGGCCTCACCTATCTTTATTTGAATGGAACAGACATTGAGTGGAGCGCGGCCTATCGTGACCTGCCCCGCCGTCGCATTGGCCTTCCGACCTATCCGTTTGACCGGCATCGCTACTGGGTTGAACCACCCGTGGTGGCGCAAACACAAACGGTGGCGGCGGCACCGCCAGTCCCAAGCTTTGACGCACTGGCCGCCTCAATTGTCGAGGTCAGCATTCGCACTCTGGCTGAGAATGGTAAGTCACCAACTGAAGGCGATGTGAACCTGTTTGACGCCCAGGGCAAGCTGGTGTTGTCACTTCCAGGTCGCCGAATTTCACAAGCCATCAAAGTTGACTCGTTGCCTGATTCAAGCTGGTTTTATGAACTCTGCTGGAAGAAAATTTCACATCCAGCCACAGTTTCACAATCTGAGACGCCTGGAAGCTGGATCATCTTTACCCACCGCAACAAATTTGGTCGGGCATTGACGGCCCTGCTCGAAGCCGCCGGCGAAACCTGCACCGTGATTAAACCCGGCGCGGCCTATGACAACACGGGTGAAGATGAAATTGAAATCAATCGTGACCGCGCCGAAGACTATGACCAGCTTTTTGCCGAGGCGCTCAAACCCGGTTGCCGTGGTGTCCTCTTTCTGTGGGGACTTGATGAAAAAGGCATGGAAGCTGGCGGCCAGGGCATTGATGCCCTCAAAGCCAACCTGCGACTGGTGCAGGCCCTGGCCCGACACACCACCAAAGCGGCCCGCACTGGAAATCGCCTGACGCCCAAACTGTGGGTGATTACTCGCGGCGCCCAACCCGTGGCAGGTGAACATTCAACTTCAGGCATGGTTCAGGCTGCCCTGTGGGGCTTTGGCCGGGTGACAGCCCTGGAACATCCATCGCTCTGGGGCGGATTGATTGATCTGGCGCCAACACCATCCCTGGAAGAAGCCACGCTGGCGCTGCGCACGATCCTCAATCCGGATGCCGAAAAAGAAACCGGGCTCCGAGGTGGAAAGCGATTTGTCCCGCGCCTGGTTCGAAGCCCCTATGACGAAACCCAAACCAGTCAGATGACCTGCCGTACCGATGCCACCTATCTGGTCACCGGTGGTGTCGGTGGCCTTGGGCTATCAACGGCGCGCTGGCTGGCCAGCCGCGGTGCCCGAACACTGGTTTTGACTGGTCGCTCAAGCGTTCCCGGATTCAAAAATATCTGGCTGCCGCCCGGTGCGCCTTTAACCAAACCGCTTTCACCAGAACGAACCCAAACGGTACTCGGCACGATTGCCGAACTTGAATCGGCTGGCGTCAAGGTCCTGCTGGCCCAGGTTGATGTCGGCAATCGGGACCAGATGACGGCCTTGTTTGCCCATCTCAAGACGGCGCTTCCGGCGGTGCGTGGGGTGATTCATTCGGCTGGCGTTGCCACTGATGAACTGATCGCCACTATGAAGCCGGCTTCGCTCGAAGCCGCCACTGCATCGAAAGTCGCCGGAACCCTCCTGTTGCATGAAATGACGGCTGGGACGGAACTGGATTTCTTTGTCCTGTATTCATCCATTGCGGCGGTGTTTGGTTCATCGGGACAGGCCAACTACGCTGCCGCCAATGCCTTTGAAGATGCCTTTGCTCACTTCCGACGCACGCATGGGCTGACGGCTCTGAGCATCAACTGGGGACCGTGGGACGAAGTTGGAATGGCTGCTGACCATCATCACGTCGGCATGTTTGAACGCGTTGGAATCCAGTCGTTTTCACCCGGCGATGGCGTCAAGGCACTTGATATGCTGCTGACAGGTTCAGCACCACAAAAGATGGTCGCCGACATCACCTGGGAGACCTTCCGGGCGTTTTATGATGCGTTCACGCCACACCCCTTGCTCTTTGACCTGGAAGTAGTTGCGGAGCCAGCACTTCCACCGCCAGTACCAGTGATTGAACCACCAGTTGAGCCGGTGCTGACACATGAAGTCTCACCAGCTCCTGAAGTTGTGGAAATCAAGCTGCCGGAAGATGCCTCGCTCGAAGCACAACTCAAGCATGCCTCGCTTGAACTCCAGCACCATCTGATGGTGACCTATCTGCAAGATCGGATTGCCGACTCGCTCCACACCAGCCGTGAGTTAATCGAGCCAGACCGGAATCTGATCGAACTGGGTTTGGATTCAATCATCGTCACGGACCTGATGATGCACTTTAAGCAGGATTTGCAGTTCCCAATCTTCCCGGCTGAAATCTTCCGGCAGCCATCGGTCAATGCGATGGCGACCTATCTGATTGGTGAATTTAACCGGCGGCATAGTCTTCCCAGCGAACCGCCGCCAGCCGTCATCGTGCCTTCGGTTGAGCCAGCAGTGGCTGCCCGGCTGAAACAAGAACAGGAATTTGCCCGCCAGACACAGCCCCGTGAACGCATCCCCAATGTCATCCTGGTGCTGTCCAGCCCTCGTTCCGGTTCGACGCTGTTCCGGGTGATGCTCTCTAAACATTCACAACTGTTTTCACCGCCGGAACTCCACCTGCTGCCCTATCAAACCATGGGTGAACGGGATCGTCTGTTGCGGTCATCCGGGTTGGATAAAGGGTTGATCCACGCCTTCAACAAGCTTCCGGGCAAAACACCAGCCGGCGTGTCACAACTGATTGCCGATCTGGTTGCCCAAAATGCCACCACCGAAGAACTATACTGGATGTTGACCGACCAGATTTCGCCCCGGCTTCTGGTAGATAAAACGCCGTCCTATGCTGCCAGCATGGCGGTGCTCGAACGGGCCGAAGAAATCTTTGATCAGCCGAAATATATTCACCTGATGCGGCACCCCTATGCCGTGATTGAGTCCTGTGTCCGGAACCGGTTTGAAGTCCTGTTTGCCGACCTGATGCAGGCCACTGCTCAGGATCCACTCACCCTGGCCGAACAGGTCTGGACTGTCACCAACAGCAACATTCTGGATTTCTTCAGCCGAATTCCCGCCGAACGACGCCAGAGCGTGCGCTATGAAGACATGGTCGTCAACCCGACACACATCATGGAGCAGATGTGCCGCTTTCTGAATATCCCATTTGAAGCTGAAACGGTCCGGCCCTATGACGGCAAACCACAGTCCGAAGGCAAAGGCTGGCAACACGAAGGTATCGGTGACCCGAACTTCTTTGAACACAATGCAATTGACCCAGGTCTGGGCGACGTCTGGAAAACAATTCGCCTCCCGCGCCGCCTTGGTGGCCTTGCCCGCCGCGTGGCCGAAGAACTGGGGTATGAGTTACCGGGGGAAACCGGGTTCCGGGTTCCGGGCTCCGGGTCTGAATCAGGGTTCCGGGTTCCGGGTTCCGGGTTCCGGGTTCCGGAACCAGAAATAGCTCATTCTCTTGAGATAAAATCTGAGGAAATTCCCACAACAGCTATTGAACATCCATCGAAATTTCACAACGTGGAA
>CAZXCE010000081.1:0-9726 GCA_964639175.1 uncultured Clostridia bacterium | reverse complement strand
CCCGGAACCCGGAACCCGGAACCCGGAACCCTGATTTCCGAACCCGGAACCCGGAACCCGGAACCCGGAACCCTGATTTCCGAACCCGGAACCCGGATTTCTGAACCCCGAACCCTGGCTCCCCGTGACCAGAAACTGCCGCTTTCGCCGCTCCAGCAAATGTTCTGGATGCTTGATAAACTCAAGCCGGCGAGTAGTTTCGACCACGCTCCGATGAATGTGACGTATAACCGCCGGTTTCGGGGACAATTCAAGGTTGAGGTTCTCGAACGGTGTTTTTCTGAGATCATTCGACGACATGAAGCGCTCCGCACCACGTTTGTGGCCATTGATGGGCAGCCGGTTCAAATCATTCACCCGGCCTCTGAATTTCGGTTGGCGCCGCTTGATCAGGTCCCGGCTGATTTCCGGTTAAAGCCAGTCAACGACAATGTGAATGTACTGGTTGATCTTTCAAGTCTTCCAGCAACCGAACAGGCACACGCCGTTGAAGCCATTGTCACAAGTGAAGCCCAGCGCTTGTTTGATATTTCAGTGGGACCGTTAATTCGGGTTGTCGTCCTGCGACTCTCACCCGAAGACCACGTGCTGCTGTTGAATATCCACCACATTGTGAGTGATGGATGGTCGGTTAATGTGTTGATTCAGGAACTTTCAGCCCTCTATAACGCCTTTGGTGCCGGTCAACCTTCGCCATTACCGGCCTTGCCAATCCAGTATGCGGACTTTGCTTACTGGCAGCAGCAATGGATTGCCGAACACAAACTGGATGACGGCATCAAATACTGGAAAGACCAGCTAAGTGGAGCACCGCCCCTGCTCACCCTGCCGACTGATTTCCCGCGTCCGGCAGTTCAATCGTTCCGGGGTGCGCGTGAAACGATTGAAATTCCTCAGGAACTGTATGCCGCACTCAAAGGGTTGAGCCAGTCACAGGGCGCCACCCTGTTTATGACGGTGCTGGCGGCGTTTCAAACGCTGCTGTCCAAATATGCCCGCCAGGAAGATATCGTCGTTGGAACACCGATTGCCAACCGCGATCTCTTTGAAACCAAACGCTTAATTGGCTTTTTTACCAATGTGCTCGCCCTGCGAACAGATGTGTCAGGCGACCCAACCTTTGCTGAACTCCTTGGCCGGGTTCGGGAAATGACGATTGCGGCTTTTACCCATCAGAATGTCCCATTCCAGAAAGTCATCGAAGCCGTTCAACCCCAGCGTGATTTGAGCTATCCGCCGATTTTCCAGGTCATGCTGGTGCTGCAAAACACGGTGAAACAGGCAATTTCACTTGAAAATCTGACGGTTGAAATCATTGATGCCGACACCGGAACCGCCCGTAATGATCTGACCTTTGAACTGCTCGACATCGGCAACCGGATTTCCGGCGTGGTCGAATACAACACGAGCCTGTTCACCGCTGGAACAATCCAGCGCATGATCGGTCAGTTTCACGCGTTGCTGGAACACATCATTGAGGATCCCAACCGCCCACTCTCTGGACTCTCGCTCCTGTCGCCCCAGGAGGTGAACCTCCTCGCACAGTGGAATCAAACTGAGGCGGTCTATCCGCGACATCTCAAAGCCCACGAACTCTTTGAAGCCCAGGTCCGCCAAAATCCCGATGCCACGGCACTCGTCTATGCCGAAAAGGATGAAGCGGGCCGTTTTCAGGAAGTTCGGCTGACCTACCGGGAAGTCAATGTCCGTGCCGAACAGTTGGCCCACTACCTGCGCGATCAGGATGTCACGCCGTACACCCGTGTCGGTCTGTGCCTGGCACCATCGGTTGAATTACTGGTCGGAATGCTCGCGATTTTGAAAGCTGGAGGCGCGTTTGTTCCGCTTGATCCAGCCTATCCACAGACGCGGCTGGAATTTATGATCCGCGATGCCCGGTTGCCAGTCATCTTGACTCATTCAACACTCGCTGAAGCCCTCCCGACACAAACAGCCCAAATCCTGTGTCTGGATCAGTTACCAGTACCGACCTACACAACGCCAATCGAACAGGTCAAGCAACCGGCGGCCAGTCCGGTGTATGTCATTTACACCTCGGGTTCGACTGGAATGCCAAAAGGCGTGGCCATTAAACACCAGTCCGTGGTCAATCTGGCCGGTGCGCTGGCGTCCCAATTTGGCCTGACATCCGATGACCGGGTGTTGCAGTTTGCCTCGCTCAGCTTTGACACGGCTATCGAAGAGATTTTCCCAACACTTCACGCTGGCGCCACGCTGGTCTGTGTCAAAGACGTGCGGATGTCTTCTGCCGTGGAACTCCTTGAAACAATTACCGCAACGGGCATTACCGTGCTTGATTTGCCAACGGCCTACTGGCACCTGCTTGTTCGGGAAATGGTCAAAGGGAAGCTTCCGGTGCCACCATCGCTCCGGCTGGTGATTTTGGGTGGCGAGCAGGCATCCAACGAAGTCCTCGACCTCTGGTTTGGACTGGTCGGAGATCGGGTTCGGCTCATCAATACCTATGGTCCAACCGAGGCCACGGTTTCCGCCACGCTCTATGAAGCCCGCCCAGACCAAAAACTGACCTCGAAAGTCCCTATCGGTCGTCCGATTGCCAATACCCAGGTGCTGGTGCTCGATCAACACCTCAAACCCGTCCCGATTGGCGTCCCCGGCGAACTCTTCATCGGCGGCGACGGAGTGGCCATTGGGTATTTGAATCAGGGGGCAGGGACTAAATCAGGGTTCCGGGTTCCTGAACAGGAAATGGTTGCTTCTCTTGAAGGACAACTGAGTGAGGCCCCTTCTGATCCTTTTGAGGAAAAATTGAGGCTTCGGACAGTGGAACCCGGAACCCGGAACCCGGAACCCGGAACCCGGCGGTTCTACCAAACCGGCGACCTTGTCCGCTGGCTGGCGGATGGGAACCTGGAGTTTTTGGGACGGGTGGACGATCAGGTTAAAATTCGTGGCTACCGGGTCGAACCCGGTGAAATTGAAAAGGTACTGGCGACGCATCCCGAAATTGCCGAGGTGATTGTCCTGGCTAAATCTGACCGGCAGGGCAATCAGCAATTGATTGCCTATGTTGTGCCACGTTCCGGGCCAGTTTCTGTCGAGACCGCACACCATCTGGAACATCAAATCCAGGCGTTTTTGCACGACCGGTTGCCGGAATTTATGATTCCGTCGGTGTTTGTGGTCCTCGAACGCTTCCCGCTGACCCCAAATGGCAAAGTTGACCGCACCGCGCTGCCCCAGGCCGAAGCCCACGCCGAAACAACCTTTGTTGCCCCGCGCAACCCGGTTGAGGCCGAACTGGCCCAACTATGGGCCGAAGTGCTTGGCCGCGAACAGGTCGGCGTTCACGATACATTTTTCTCACTTGGTGGACATTCCTTACTTGCTGCCCAAATCGTGTTTGAAATCCGGGAGCGTTTTCAGGTAGATATACCGCTTCGTTTGATCTTCGAACGCCCCACAATCGCCGATTTGGCCCTGGCCATCCTTCAACTTCAAGCCGAGAAAGCCGACGCCGCCGAAATGGAAAGCATGCTGGCGGAGCTGGATCAACTTTCCGATGACGAAGTCCGATTGCTCCTGGCCAGTGAATCGCATAATGGTAGCAAGGACCCCGAAGAATGAGTGATTTACGCAATCGGATCGCCGGGCTGTCACCTGAAAAACAGGCCCTGATGGCGCTCCGCTTAAAACAAAAGCAATCCGAAGGAACTTCCACCCAAACCATTCCCCATCGAACCCCAGCCGAAAGTTATCGCCTGTCGTTTGCGCAACAGCGATTGTGGTTTCTCGATCAGCTTGAGCCAAACAACCCGGCATATAACGTTCCGATTGCGCTCAGGCTCCATGGTCCACTGAATGCCCCGGCCCTGGAACGGGCAATCACCGAACTGATTGCCCGTCACGAAAGCCTGCGGACGTCCTTTGCCTCTGGCGAAGGCGACCCGGTCCAGATCATTCATCCACCCCAGCCCTTTCACCTCGCGGTTGACTCAATCGAAGCCGAACCAATCACCAACGCCAGACTGGTCGAACTGGCCGCCGTCGAGGCTCGCCTCCCATTTGATCTCGCCAGCGGATCGTTGCTCCGGGCGAAAGTATTCCGACTGGCTGAAACCGATCATGTCGTGCTGGTCACCATTCACCACATTGTATTTGACGGCTGGTCCGCCGGGATTTTTATCCGCGAACTGGCCCTGCTCTATCATGCCTTTGCCCGTGGCGAAGCCTCGCCACTGCCGAAACTGGCGATTCAGTATGCGGATTTTGCCGAGTGGCAGCGTGGATGGCTGACCGGTGAAACACTGCAAAAGCAGCTCGATTTCTGGAAGGATCATTTGGGTCAGGAGCATCCGCTGCTCGAACTTCCAACCGATTTCCCACGCCCTGCTCTCAAACGGTTTCAAGGTGCAACCGAAACCATCCAGCTTTCGCGTGAGCTGCTGACCCGGTTAAAACAACTCGCTTCAGAAACGGATGCCACGTTGTTTATGACGCTGCTGGCAGCGTTTCAAACCTTACTTTTCCGGTATACGGGGCAGACTGATATTCGCGTCGGAACGCCAATTTCTGGAAGAACTTCAGCCGAAACCAAAAACATCATCGGGCTCTTTGCCAACACGCTGGTATTGCGGGCTGAATTGTCGGAAAAACCAACATTTCGCCAGTTGCTGGCCAAAGTCCGCCAAACCACGCTCGATGCCTTTGCCCATCAGGATTTGCCGTTTGAAAAACTGGTCGAAGAACTCCAACCTGAGCGTGATTTGAGCCGCACGGCTCTGTTTCAAACCCTGTTTGTTTTTAAACCCGTACCAAAAGACTGGCAACCGGGCGGTCAACTGAAATTTGAACATATCCAATCCAACCGGGGCGCGGCCAAGTTTGACCTGACACTGACGATTTCGGAACGCCCCCACGAATTTCTGGCGGCGTTTGAGTATGACACCGACCTGTTCACGGCAGACACGATCCGCCGGATGCTCAATCACTTCCAAAACCTGCTGGGGGCCATGGTTGCCAATCCGGATCAGGCAATTTCCAGGTTGGTGATGCTCTCGCCAGCCGAACTCAATCAGTTAACCGAAGACTGGAACCAAACGGCGGTCAATTTTCCACCTGACGAATGCCTCCATCAGCTCTTTGAAGCACAGGCCGCCCAATATCCTGACCGACTTGCGGTTGTGGCCGGAGATGACCAGATTACATTTGCTGAACTGAATACGCGAGCTGATGCCCTTGCCGCTCATCTGCAGCATCTGGGCGTTGGGCCTGAAGTGTTCGTCGGGTTGGCAATTGACCGTTCAGTTGAGATGTTTGTCGGGTTGCTTGGTATTTTGAAAGCCGGCGGCGCTTACGTTCCGATTGACCCGGCATTTCCGGCAGAACGCATTCAATTTATTCTGGCCGACACCCAGGCGCCGGTGGTGGTGACCCAATCGCATCTTCTGGATCTGATTTCTGGACGCGACATTTTGGATGGGCGCGGTAACCCGTCTCCAAAGCCAGACGAGGTTGCAGCGCCCCTGCAGGGCCCATCCCCCATCGTCGTCTGTCTGGATAAACCGAACCCGGAACTCCGAACCCGGAACCCGGAACCCCGAACCCTGACCCCTGATTCCCCAGCCTACGTCCTTTACACCTCGGGCTCGACGGGTCAACCAAAAGGCGTTGTGGTCGAACATCGCCACCTGTTGAACTACCTGCGGGCGATTGAATCCCGGTGCGAACTTGAACCAGGAATGCGCTATGCAATGGTCCAGCCGCTGACGGTTGATTCGTGCAAAACAGTTGTATTTCCGCCGTTGTGCCTGGGCGGAACGGTGTATGTTTTCAACAAAGATCAGGCGTTGTCAGCCAGTTTTCTGGCCCACAAGTTTCAGGAACATGAAATCGAAGTCCTGAAAATTGCGCCGTCGCACCTGGCAGCACTACAGGCTGCAGGGAATATTCGGGAACTCTTACCACGCAAACGATTGATTCTCGGAGGCGAAAGCAGCACCTGGGCCTGGATGCGCACCATCCTGGCTGAACTCCCGCCGGGGTGCCGGGTATTTAACCATTATGGCCCAACGGAAACCACGGTGGCGGTGCTGTCTTACGAAGTTGACCCACACCACCCTGAAACTGACCGTGCCACGCTCCCATTAGGGCGTCCGCTGGCCAATTGCCAGATGCACGTTCTTGACCAGGAGCAACAGCCTGTCCCGGTTGGCGTTCCCGGCGAACTCTACATCAGCGGTGCCTGTGTTTCGCGGGGATACTTGAATCAGGGTTCCGGGTTCCGGGCAACTCAGCAAGAAATAGTTGATCCTCTTAAAGGGCAACTGAGTGAAGTTCTATCTGATCCTATTGAGGAAACATCGAGGTTTCACACCGTGGAACCCGGAACCCGGAACCCGGAACCCGGAACCCGATATCGTACCGGTGACCTCGTCCGTTACCGACCCGATGGCGTGCTGGAGTTTCTGGGGCGAACTGATTTGCAGGTGAAAATTCGGGGCTACCGAATTGAACTGGGCGAAGTCGAAGCCGCGCTCCGTCAGCATCCAGCCGTAAGAGAAGCCGTCGTCATTGCCCGCGAAGACATCCCCGGTGACCGCCGGCTGGTGGCCTATGTCACGCTTCACCCAGACACGTCACCTTCCAGCCCTCAGCCCCCAACCCTCAGCCCCCAACCCTCAGTCCCACTTGCTGCTTTTCTTAAATCCAAACTCCCCGACTTTATGCAACCGTCGGCGATTGTGGTGCTTGACAAGCTTCCGCTGGCGGCACAGGGGAAAGTGGCGATCAAGGCCCTTCCGGCACCTGAGTATGGTGACCAGGGGGCGGGTGGTCCGCATACCATTCCGACCACGCCAACCGAAGAACTGATTGCCCAAATCTGGGCGGAGGTTCTGGGCCGTGACACCGTGCCGATTGACGCTGGTTTTTTTGAACTGGGAGGCCATTCGCTGCTGGCGGTGCGGGTTCTGGCCCGAATGCGTGATGCGTTTCAGGTTGAACTCCCGCTCCGGCGGCTGTTTGAAGTCCAAACGGTGACTGGTATTGCCGCCGTGATTGACGAACTGGTCGCCCAGCACCGCCGGGGTGAACCACTCAACCAGCGAGTACCGCCGCCGCTGGTGGCCGGGCCTCGACCTGATCAGCTTCCGCTTTCATTTTCTCAGGAACGGTTCTGGTTTCTGGATCAACTCGAACCAGGAAACACTTTTTATCTGGTCCCGGCGGCGCTGCACCTCCGAGGCGAGCTGTTACTTCCGGCGCTGGAACGTGCCTTTCAGGAAGTCGCCCGACGTCACGAAGACCTCCGCACCGTGTTTCGGATTGTTGATTCCCAGCCAGCTCAGGTCATTTTCCCGGAATGGCCATGGGGTGAGATTGTTCGGTTTGAATCGGTTTCGGACCGTGAAACAGCCATTCGGAGCGTCCGGGCTGATATTAAACGCCCATTTGATCTGGCAAACGGTCCAATGCTGCGGGTGAGAGTACTGCAATTTTCACCTCAAGACTGGATCCTGCTGATTGTGCTGCATCATACCGTGGCAGACGGCTGGTCGCTCAACGTTTTGACCCGCGAAGTCGCCAAGCTTTATTCGGCATTTGTTCGTGAGGAACAAAAAAACCTGCCGCCGCTCCCGGTGCACTATGCCGATTATGCGCTCTGGCAACGCGACTGGTTTTCGGGCGAGGTGCTCCAGGAGCAGCTTTCATTCTGGACCAAAACCCTGGGCAACGCGGCGAAGGTGCTTGAATTGCCGACGGATTTTCCGCGTCCGGCGATTCAGGAATACCGTGGCGCCAACCAGCGAATTGAATTTCCTCCCGAACTGACTCAAGCCTTGCGAACACTCAGCCGCCGGGAAGGCGTCACGCTGTTTATGACGCTTCTGGCGGGATTTCACCTGTTGTTGCATCGCTATGCCGGGCAGGAAGACATTCTGATTGGAACCCCGGTCGCAGGCCGTAACCGGCGCGAAATCGAAGGATTGATTGGGGTTTTTGTCAATATTCTCGTGCTGCACGCACGACTGTCCGCTGATCTTTCATTTCGTGACCTGCTCAAACAGGTTCGTGAAACGACGCTTGACGCCTTTGCCCACCAGGATTTGCCCTTTGAGCAATTGCTTGAGGCACTCCACCTGCCCCGTGATTTGAGTCGTAGCCCACTCTTCCAGGTGTTTTTCGTCTATCAAAACGCCTTCACCCCGCTCAATTTAAACCTCAAGCTGGGCGATTTGGAATTGATTCCCTTCCGAAATTCAGGCGATGTGATTTCTGGTGTTTCGCGCTATGACCTGTCGCTGTTTGTCGTGGAAACCCGTGATTCGGTTCGGTTTGTGTTTCAGTACAGTACGGCGCTCTTTCAAGCGGAAACCATCCGGCGGATGATGGGGCATTTTCAGACGCTGTTTGAAAGTGTGGTGGCCAACCCCACGGTGCCACTTTCTGAATTGAACATGCTCACAGCCGCCGAACGCGAACAAGTGCTGGTTCAGTGGAATGCAACCCAGGCTGAATATCCAGCCCATTTGTGCCTGCATCAGCTTGTTGAACAACAGGTTGAGCAAACTCCGGATGCCATTGCAGTGCGTTTTGGCACCCAACAATTGACCTATCGTGAACTCAACGTCCGGGCTGAAATTCTGGCGGCGGAACTTGGCCTTCAGGACATTGGACCAGGTGACCGGGTCGGAGTGTGCCTTGAGCGCGGGTTGGAAATGCTCGTGGCGGTGCTTGGCATCCTCAAGTCAGGGGCGGCGTATGTGCCGCTTGACCCGGCGTTTCCAACCGAACGGCTGGAATTGATCATTACCGATGCCCAACTGGCCGCGATCCTCACGCAGTTTTCCGTGGTTGACCGTCTGCCGATCATCGCCATCAATTTGCTCTATGTTGATGATCTCGATTGGCGGCAACACTCCGGAACCCGGAACCCGGAACCCGGAACCCGGAACCCGGATTCTCCGGCTTACGTGATTTACACCTCCGGCTCGACCGGACGGCCCAAAGGCGTGGTGATTCCACATCAGGCGGTGGTCAATTTCCTATGCTCGATGCAGCGTCAGCCGGGATTAACTCCACAGGACCGCTTGCTGGCCGTGACCACGCTCTCGTTTGACATTGCCGGGTTGGAACTGTTCCTCCCGCTTATCACCGGCGCCTGTATCGTGATTGCCTCGCAGGATGCTGTTCGGGATGGGGTGCAACTGGCACAATTGCTTTCTGATGAATCAATTACCGTGATGCAGGCGACTCCGGCCACCTGGAAATTGTTGCTTGAATCAGGCTGGAATCCGTCACACAAACTGAAAATCCTGTGCGGCGGCGAAGCCCTTTCACGGGACCTCGCCGACCAGTTGCTGGCTGGCGGCGGCGAAGTCTGGAATCTCTACGGCCCGACTGAAACCACAATCTGGTCAACACTGTTGAAAGTCGAACCTGGCAGCGAGCCAATTTCCATCGGGCGGCCAATTGCCAACACCCAGGCATTGATTCTGGATGCCCACCAGCAACCGGTGCCAATTGGCGTGGTTGGGGAACTCTACCTTGGCGGAGACGGCGTGGCCCTTGGGTACTGGCAGCGACCGGAACTGACGGCGGAGCGATTTAAAACCGGGTTCCGGGTTCCGGGTTCCGGGTTCCGGGTTTCTGACCAGGAAACAGCTCTATTTCCTGAGATACAACCAGATAAAGTCCCCATAGTGGATTCGGAGGATTTGTCGAGATTTCAGGCAATGATAC
>CAZXCE010000080.1:0-19234 GCA_964639175.1 uncultured Clostridia bacterium | reverse complement strand
CCACTAACTAACCACTAACCACTAACCACTTTCTTCATTCTCAATTCTTCATTCTCGCTTTATTTGACAAGGACTTCCACCTGATTCGAATAGGCCGATACCCGTCCAGTGGTCTGGTTAAACGCCTGAACCCGGTAGAGATAAGTGTTGCGACTTACGGTTTGGCTGTAGGTCGTCACATTTGATTTGAGGGTTGCAATCCGGCTGAATGCACCATTGCTTTTGAGTGCCCGTTCCACATAAAACCCGGTTTCGTTCGTTGAACGATCTGTCCACCGAAGTGTGACCTTTCGCGACGCAACGGTTGCGGTCAAATTTGATGGCGCATTGATGAGATTCGGGTCGGTTCCCGTGGCGGTAATCGTCAAACTCGTTGAAGCTGTTTTCCCGCCATTATCGGTAACTGTCAGGGTTGCGGTGTAAGTTCCTGCCGTTGTGTAGGTATGTGACGTGGTAACTCCCGATCCGCTTGTGGTATCCCCAAAATTCCAGGCATAAGACACAATCGAGCCATCCGGGTCGGTTGACGCACTTCCATTCAATGAAACAGCCAGGGGTGCCGCCCCGGTGGTTGGGTTGGCTGTTGCCGAAGCAACTGGAGATTGGTTGACCGCTGTTCCGGCAGGCAACACCAGCAACGTGATGCTTTGTCTCGGAAGGGTGGTTGTGAGCGTGTTGCCACTGAACGTGATGTCCGAAAGGGCACTGATGGTGTTGGTGCTGGTTAATCGCCAGACTTTGGCCCGTCCCTGATGGGTAAAGTTGGCCAGATTGAGGTTGATCGGAGTATCAGTCGAAAGCTGTTTGTTAATCAGCATCACCGTCAATGCCCCATCGCTGGCGCGCAGGGCCGAAAAGGCGGAAACGTTGTCCGGGTTTGGCGCCGTGGTACTCACACTGGTGTCGCCAAATGTGGATTTGTTGCCGTCATAGTTGCGATACATCTTGATGGCATTATAGGTTGGGGTTCCGGTTGCTGGTGTGGTCCAGCGGGCACCGATGTCGAGCCCTTCGCGTCCAAAGATCCCAAAAATATCAGCCTGGGTGGTGGCGCCATTGATGTGACCTTCCGCACCCCAATTGTATTCGGTAATGCCAATTTCGGTGCCAGGGTAGTAGGTATTGACCCAGTTGCGAAGCCGTGGAACAAGCTGGACTTTATCGTTGATCCAGGTTTCGTCAGTGTAGGTCGGATCCCACAACGAACGGGTCGAGCGATTGCGCCGAAGCTGCATACTTGAGGAAACATCGTCGCTAAATTCACCGCCTTGTGGGTAATAGTGAACTGTAAACACATCCAGCAATCGCTGCCCGGTGCTGGTTTGGTGCTGGCGAAGCTGGTCAAGCAGCCAGGGAAGATAATCCATTCCGCCATGATTGGCCCGATCTGGAAGATTGCTCCAGCCATGTTGGGCGCCATACTGCTGGTCGTATCCGCTCAGCAGATACCCGCTCCAGCCCCATTCTTCCGGTCCAACCACTTTCGCGGTTGGATCAATCGCTTTGATCTTCCCCGCATAGTCAATCATCTTGGACTTTACCTCATCCATGGTCGCCCCGGTTGGATGAACGTCACGATGGGTCGAATGCCAGATGCTGTGTTCATTATCCAGAATGTAATAGCGCAGCCCGCCGTTGGCAGCATTTCCCCAGCGAGTAACCAGATGCTGAACCCACCCTTGCTGGAAGGTTGAATTGGCCGAGGTGTTGGCATCGTTGGGATCATTCCAGGTAATTTCCTGACCGTTGGTCAGAATTCCATTTCCGGCATCTGGGAACCATTGCCAGTCATTGCCGGTTTGCTGGCCATATTTGGCAATTGAATAACTACAGAGTTTTGATCGGTTTGCCCCAAGTTTCGCTACCCAGCCGACCATTGGAATTGTCAGCATTGGTTGCGCACCAGCCGCTTTACTCGATGAAATAAACGAATCACCGACTTCGCCAGCCGTGCTGCTTGAATAGGCAATACTCTGAAAATACCAGTCAAAGCCGCGATTATCCGCATTTTGCTGCCAGTTATAGCGACTGGTGTTGTTTCCGCCTGATCGATGTACCGGGACATTCAAATCAGTGAGTTGTTGCGATGAGGCAAACGCCACTCCATAAATCATCGGGTTGATTGGACGGCGATTGGCGCTGGCGTCAACATTGATTGTAATGGTTGAGGTCTGGGCTTGCATTCGGTATGGACTCCGAATGATGGTCAGACTGATCAAAAGGCAAAACAGCAGGGCCACTCTCTGCCGGGTCTTCATAGGATCTCCTCCGCCTGCCCAAACTCTGAAATTTTTGAATTTGATTGCAACCTGTGGTGCTTCGTAAGTAAATGAAAATAAATTACTTGCGAAGAAAATTTGCCTGGCTGGCAGTTCAAAAATACAGGGTTTGGTCTTGCACCCAGGTTTTTTGACTAACGACAGGCACACGGTTTGTTCAGGCAGCGCGTAAAGTTTGATTGTTGTATTGAGAGAGTGCGGGGAATTTCGAGCGGTGCCACCCTATCACTGTCACTGGAAAAAAGATGTAAATAAACCTTCATCTATTTTTCATTGAGCTGGAAAAATCTGGAGGAAATGAGGTGCAAGATTATTTTTTTCTGAGGGTTTGAACGAAGTCTATCACTCTTGATTCTGCCCAGCGGCGACAGTTGTTTTCTGGAATGGCTGAGATAAAAGCCACATGGCCGCCGTGCCGGGTAATGACGGTGACGAGATTGGGGTTGGTGGTCACCTTATGATGATGAAGGGGATCTGCCGGGATGAACGGATCATCTTCCGAATGCAGGATGAGGGTTGGGATCTGAATATCGGCCAGATAGTTGCGTGAACTGGCTCGCTCATAATAATCAGCCGCATCACGAAATCCAGAATACGGTGCCGTGTAGACATCATCAAATTTCCGCAAGGTTCGAATTTTTGGCAAGAGCGAGGCATCAACCCATCCAGGATACGTCTCGTTGTAGGCCACCACTTTGCGTTTAATACTGCGCAGGAAATTCATGTGGTAGAGATAATTGGCATGGTGTTCGAGGGCATCAATACAGGTTGGAAGGTACACTGAAGGAGAAACGGCAATGAGTCCGCGCAAAATATTCTTCCCATTGGATTTTTCTTCCCCGGCAAATTTGAGTGACTGGTTTCCGCCAAGCGAAAAGCCGGCCAGATAACATTCATCAACCCCATCAACTTCGCGCAATTGATAAAATATCTGCCGCAAATCTTCAGTCAGGCCAGCATGATAAAATGCCTGATTCGGTTTGACGCCGCCACAGTTGCGGATATTGAGTCTGACCACATTCAACCCCGCCGCCAGTGCTTTCTCAGCCGTTCCGATCATATAGGGAGACTCAGTTGAGCCTTCCATGCCATGAATTAAGACCAGGCACGGCGTTTTTTTCTTGTCGGACTGCCAGGAACAGTGACCCAAGATTTGAATCTTATGGGGCAGGTGAAACATCCGGGGTTCAGAGTATTGAACCAGCCGGTGTTTCCGGCGGGAAAGCACTGCCGAAGCAATGGTTTGGGCATGCCCGCTCTTGAGTAAGGGATGTGGAATAAAAGGTTTCCGTTCAAAAACCGATAAGATGTCACTTCGATTCATTGTTTTATTGTTCTGACGACTGACGACAAACTGATATAAGAGATCAATTCAAGCAGGTATCTGGCGATAGTTGTGAATTGATTGACGACTCGCCACCTGCCACCTGCTTTTCACTGCTTTGTCAGGAGTTTTACCACTTCAGCCCGGTTTTCTCCCTGAGCTTTTTCAAGTGGGGTCTTGCCGGTTTTATCCCGAAGCGTTGGGTTGGCATTGGCGGCAATCAGAACTTTGACCACCTCGCTACGTCCCAATCGGGCAGCCAGCCAGAGCGCCGTTTCTTTATTTTTATTTTGTTCATTGATGGCCGCACCCCGTTCGAGCAGCACCTGAACTGTTTCCGCATAGCCTGTGCGTGAAGCCATCATCAGGGGCGTATCGCCATCATTGTCTCTGGCATTGGGGTTGGCGCCCGCTTCAAGCAGAGTTTGTACAATCTCAGTATGGCCGTTATTGGCAGAAAGGCTCAAAACGCTCATTCCATTCTTGACCGTAGCATTGGCATATTGGCGATTCTTGAGCAGTTCTTTGACTTTCGCAGCTTTTCCATCACGTACTGCCCGGATCAATTCGGCCCGTTGTGGGTTCTGCTGGCCGATAAATGCCAGCAACATCAGAAAAACCGCCGGCATAATTAACCAGGAAAGCGTCCCCAGTTTTAATGCCGGGGGGCGTTTGGGTTTGGTGGTAATTTGGGCTTCGACGGCACAGGAGTCGGCACAGGGAATGATCCCGGCTGACCGCAGGGCCTGGAAATAAAACAGGGCGGTCGGAATCGCGCAATTCACCGAATGAAACATGGTCGAAATAAATAAACCGGCAATTGCCAGTCCAACCCACACGCTGAAAATTTTCTGGATCAAATCCCCCAGAATATCGTCCCCGCCATAAATCAAAAAACCGACCATGGAGAGGTGTGGATAGAGGACGCCGAACGTTGCGGCGCTTATGTCACGGACCAAAAAAGCATATCCAACTGGCCGATGGAACTTCATCAGGTCCGTGGATCGCTCGATAGCGTCTTTTCCGATTTTTCCTTCCACAATGACCGCTGCGGGTGCCAGGGCCTGTTGCATGGCGGCTTTAATACCTGGGACCACCAGAGGAAGAGATCGGCCAAGTACCGAACCACAGCTCAAGAAAATGGTTTTGGTTAATGGCCAGAAATTCCGGCAATAGGTGAGGGCGATTGGCTTAAACGACAGTTCTGATTCAGGGTTGGTGACCAGTTTCTCTACAATGATGGTTGCAGCCGCCACATTGTATCGGTTTCCAAGGAGCGCTAATCCATAAAGTCCAACCAGCATCCCGATAAAAGCCAGCGGTCCATAGTAGGAATTCAAGGCTCCCGAGGCATACTCCAGGTAAATCAGAGCCCCCGCCAGCATGATCGTTGGCAGGTAGGCAATAAACCCTAGCGCAAAGAAATGTCGCTGGCAGGTTGAAAACATAAAGCGGGCGGTTTTCAAGACCCCGGTTTCGCCTTCAATGGTCGAGCGGATGGCGGCTGCAAACGCCCGGGCGTTTACGGGCCGTTCCTGTGGGTCTTTGGCGAGTGCCGAAAACACGATGGCTTCAACATCCTTCGAAATTTCGATTCGCTTTTCATACAGCGACGGCGGTGGTTCTTCCGTGTGTTTGGCAATGAGCTGGAACGTGTCGCCTTTGAACGGCTGTTCCCCAGCCAGCATTTGATAGACAATCACGCCGAGGCTGTAAATATCTGACTTGCCATCGGTTGCAACCCCTTTGCACTGTTCGGGCGACATATAGGCTGGCGTTCCCATCACCGTCCCAACCTGGGTGACCAGGCTTAATTCAGTGCCATGGTTGAGCAAATTTGTCGCTCGTCCACCATCTGTGCGTGGGATGTCTGGTTCATCAAAATGAGTTGAATGTGTCGTCGGATGAATTTGAGTTCCAGATTCTGAGTCAACGGCCACGGACACCACCACCGGTGATGGCGAAACCTGTGGATTTGAAGGGTGGATCTGGGTGGCACCCTCGGTGTTTTCAAAAACTGGGGTACTGGGTCGTTGATGGCTAAAGGGGAGCGTACTGCGATTGATCAAAGTTGAGCCTTCGGTATCAACTGGTTGGAGTCGGCCCGAAGGAGTCAGGCTCACGTCAGTATCAGATCCTTCGCTGCAGGTATCACGCAGTTTGGCAATTCCAAAATCAAGGACCTTGATGTTATAGCCACCGCGCCGGTTGGGTTCTAGCCAGATGTTATCCGGTTTTAAATCCCGGTGAACAATGCCTTGTTTATGGGCTTCGTCAATGGCCAGGGCCGTTTGTTCGACAATATCAACCACCAGGTTGAGCGGGAGTTGTCCTTTTTGGGCCAGCAGTTCACCAAGGTTGCATCCATCCAGGAACTCCATGACCAGAAAGGCCAGCGTGGTTGACCCGACCAGCGAAAATCCAAAATCGGTGACATTGACCACGTTGGGATGGCGTAACCGGCCAGCGGCGACCGCTTCACGCTTAAATCGTTCGACAAACTCGGTGTTGGCCATAAAGTCTGGGGCAATCACTTTGACCGCCACTGGACGCTGGGTGCCGAGGTGAACTGCTTGAAACACAGCGCCCATTCCTCCCTGGCCAAGTTGTTTGACGATCTGATATTTCCCGTCAAGCGGCTGCCCGAGCAGACTATCGAGTGTGGACATGGTTTGGTCTTTGAGTGGGTGTGGCATCAGGATAAACAAACATGAAAACCACGAAAAACACAAAATGGTGCGCTACTGTGTGTTTTTCGTGGTTTCTGAAACGGTTCAAACCCCCTGAACTGAGGGGTCAGGGTCAATTAAAGAAGTAAATCAGAGCCAGTTCGTGGATACTGGTTCACACCGGTTGACGGTGGAATGGTCCGTTCCAGGAACTCTTCAGCCTGATCGGCAATCCGTTGGGCCTGCCCAATGCAATCACCAATTGAGACGCCATACATATAATTCCCGGTGAGATACAGACCTGGGTACCGGCCCACCTGCTCTTCGATTTCAGTCCGCCGTGATGGATGGCCGATTGTGTACTGAGGAATGGCTCGTTTCCATCGCGTAACCCCTAACACCCGAGGGTCACCACTTACTCCGAGTGTTTGCTGCAAGTCTTTATGAACTGTCCGAATGATGTCGTCATCACTCAGGTTCAGGACTTCAGGATCTGTACTGCCGCCAATAAAGCAGGTGAGGGTCACATAGCCTTGAGGTGCGCGCTCTGGAAACAACGAGGAGTTCCAGATACATCCAAGGGTGCGAACCCCTTCTGAACGGGGAATGAGAAAGCCAAAGCCCTGAAGTGAAGTTCCAGGCTGGAGCTTTAGCTGGGACTCTTTCAATGCCAGTGCCACTGAGGCCAGCGGTGGATAGGGAATTTGATCCAGCGTATTGGCCAGTTTGTCAGAAAGTGGTGCCAGCAACCGGGCTGCGGTGTACGCCGGTGTCGCAATGATGAGCGAGGCCGTATGAATTGGCTGGCGGTCGCCTCCAAATTCAACTTCAAGCGTGTAATGGGCTTGCGGCGCATGATTGTGAAATTCAATGCTGTGAATCTGGCAATTTAAGAGCAGTTCATTTACCAGGGCTTTGTGCAGGGCTTTGGGCAAGGTCTCTAATCCATTCAGGAATGAACAACTCTGGTGAGCGCGACGAGCTGGTTCACCGGCTTTGGCTGCAGCCGTTTTTTTCGAGCGAAATGCCCCCCGGATCACGCTGCCATGTTCGGCTTCAAGATCAGCCAGTTTTGAAAACGGCGGTGAGGCCATAGCGCTGAGTTCAGAGGTGTCTCCTGCGTAAACACCAGACACAAAAGAGCTTACCAGGACATCGTGGAATTGTTTGCCAAACCGTCGGGTGATAAATTCCTCGATGGTTTGTTCCTGACCCGAGGTGCTGGGCGCAATAAATGGCTCAGCAAAGAGCCGGAGTTTGGCCAGTGGAGACAGCAACCGGGTGGTCAAAAATGAAGACAGAAACTTCAACGGAGAGGTTGGAACCGGAACGGCGCGGAGTTTGCCTTTATAGTAGACAAACCGCGGGGCAGAACTGTCAGCCGTCACCAGATACGGAGAAATTCCAATACTATCAAGTAATTCAGAGATTTCCGGGGTAATGTAAAAACTGTTTGGACCCCGCTCAAATAAAAAGCCGTCAATTGACTCGGATTTCATGACCCCGCCGACACGGTTGCTTCCGTCAATGAGCAAGACGTTGCGCCCAAGCCGCTTGAGTTGATATGCACAAACCAATCCAGAAATGCCGCCACCGATCACAATCACGTCTTGCATGAGAAATTCCCCCATCTGGAAAAAGAATTCTTTAGGTTATTGGCTTAGGACCTCATTGAAGCCGAACCAGCTAAAATTTGTGTTGGGAGCAAGAAACGAGCCAGAGTTTTAGGAAACACATCACATCCGTTATGGTCTCGAACTGTATCGCATCGTAAGTGATGAGAGAGGTGATCGTCTGCGATTTTGTTGCCAGCCCGCAACTTTGTTATGTTTGAATGACTTAAATTTACCCTGGACGCAATAAAAAATCAATTTGGCCACTGCGTTGGGCACCGGAAAATTACTTCGCCAGGGGTGAATAAACCAGTTACCGCTGGCCGGCCTGTTTGACCACCAGTTGCGGCTGGGGGCGTAACCGGGTTTCGACCAGATCGGCCAGTGATTGAATGAATAAAGGATGGCAGTTCAGGGTAGGTACCCGAAAAAACGGCAACTGGGCGTTCTCTGCCATTTCCTTGTACAGGATATCCATTTCATAGAGGGTTTCAATGTGTTCCGAAACAAAGCTGATTGGAATTGCCAGCACCTGTTTGCGGCGTTCTTCGGCAAATTGCCGAAGCGTGGCCTCAGTTGAAGGTTCAAGCCATTTGACGGGACCAATTTTACTTTGAAATGACAGAAAATGAAGCGGTTCAGCTCCCAAATGATACCGAACCCGAGCCATCACCGCTGCCACTGTCGCCTGGGTTTGCTTTAAATATGGGTCACCCCGGCGAACATATTTTTCAGGAATGCTGTGCGCGCTAAACAGGAGTGTTGTGGCGGTAGGGTTTTGATCGGGGAGTTTCCGGAATTCAGCAACCGTCATCTGAGCCAGGGCTTCAATGTAAGCCGGATGGGTTTCATAGCGGGTAATGTAGCTCCGCCGAATGTGACGAACCCCGCCCTGCGAATTGATAATCCGGATCAACTTTTTTGCAGCCGAACCGGTGGTGGTGACCGAGAACTGTGGAAAGAGCGGAAGAATAATCAAATGAGTAATTTGATCCTTTTTGATCTGTTCAAATGTGTCTTCCACCAGTGGATGCCAGCAGGCCATGCCAACATAGGTTTTGGCCTGGATTCCACGCTGAGTGAGTTCTGTCTCAAGTGCCTGAGCCTGTTGCTCGGTGATCTTGCGTTGAGGTGATCCACCCCCAATCTGACGATAATAGTTCGCTGATTTCTTGTGTCGGGTTGTTGAAATAAGCCAGGCGACCGGTTTTTGCAAGGCTGGAATCGGTAACTGAATAATCTCAGGATCAGAGAACAGATTGTATAAAAAGGGTTTAACGTCATCCAGGGTGTCTGGACCGCCAAGGTTGATTAACAAAACCCCAATTCGGGCTGGTTGAGAATTTTTTGGAGATGCCATAAGTCAGGTTTCGATCAGAAAGATTTGTGTCTCTAGACGACCAGCGGGGACAGGTTGAGATTCAGGAGGCTGTCTGAGTACTGAAAGTTGGAGGCGGCAAAAAGGGATCACCAACCAGGGAACCTGAAGGGCTGGTTTGGATAGATACTGTTGAATCAAAAACTTAAAGACAGTTGTATCAACGGACGCGTGCTGGTGGGCCACTTGAATCAGTCCCCAAGTATACGCACGCCCAGTCCACCCTTGCCACCCAAAATTCCACGATTTTGTCCGGCTCCGGTTTGTTGCGAACAAATGGGGAACTGTGAAAAAATCCCCAGGAGATTCAAATTTTCCCCACTCACTTCTGGAGCTATCAGCATGTCTAAATCACGAATTGAAGTTTTTTCCGCGTTGCTTGAAAAACAAGCCTCTGACCCCATGATCTGGTATGGGTTGGCCAATGAATATTTCAAAATCAGCGACTGGGAAAAAGCGGCTGAAGCCCTGGGCAAAGTGGTGGAGTTAAATCCCTCATACACAGCAGCCTATCAAATGCTTGGTTCGGCCCTGGCCAATCTGGGCAAGATCCCGGAAGCCCGCCAGATGTGGGAACGTGGGGTGTCAGTTGCGACTGAAACCGGTGCCTGGAAGGCTCGCCAGCATATGGAGGGTCTGCTCGCTCAACATCAACCTGATTCCACGTCTCCTTTTTGCTCTTGATCAAAGTTGTGTCAAACCGTCGCACTCCATATTGTTTAACCTGAGGTGATCGAATGCCTGTTTTCACAAAGCGTCGTTGTTTACGACTGCTTTCAACCTGCCTGTTTCTGGCTGTTTGCCTGACCAGCAGCCTGTTGCTTTCCATGTCGTTTGCGCCGGCAACGGCCTCATTTGCATTGAACGGCGTCCCCAGTTCTCAAGTCAACCGACAGCCAGTGATGTATCGGGTATCAGTGGCAGGTGCTGGGGACGTTCAGCGGTTGATTCAACTGGGCCTGGATGTCCTTGAAGCCCGAGGCCAGGGCTATGTTCTCGTTCTCGGGGATCAGGCCACACCCAATCAGCTCGCTGCCCACGGATTTCGGGCTGAAGTGGACCCAGAATTAACCCGGCGGTCCGGATTTCATCCGCAGACATTTTTTCAGGGATATCGCACCGTTCAGGAACACTATGCCCATCTCGATGCCCTGGCCGCTGCCCATCCGGATCTGGTGGCGGTGGTGGATTATGGTGATTCGTGGCGCAAACTCAATGGTCGTCCAGATGGACATGATTTAAAAGCGGTATGTCTCACCAAATTAGGACCGGGTGATCCCGTGCTCAGCCCGACTGCCGGGAAACCCCGGTTTTTTCTCATGGCGGCAATTCACGCACGAGAACTGACAACCTCGGAACTGGCCTGGCGATGGATGGACTATCTGGTTGAAAATTATGGGGTTGATGCGGATGTAACCATGTTGCTCGACCACACTGAATTGTGGGTCGTCCCGGTGGTCAACCCGGATGGGCGGACGATTGTGGAGGAAGGGGTTGAATTTCCCTACTTTCAGCGCAAGAACGCCAACGATAGCCTTGGGAATTGTGATGTGCCTCCGTCAGGGGGAAATCAAGCCGGCGTGGATCTCAACCGCAATGCCGGCTTCCAATTTGGTGGGGCCGGTACCAGCAGCGACCCCTGTAGCCTGGTATACAAAGGCGTAGGGCCATCATCTGAGCCCGAACAATATTTTCTTGAAGCCCTTTTGCTGCAACTTTTTGCAGACCGACGTGGCCCGCAACTCACAGATGCCGCACCAGGTGACACCTCCGGTGTATTTATTACCCTCCACAGCTTTAGTGATCTGGTACTGCTGCCCTGGGGATGGAATGAATGCAATGGTCAGCCCTGTGCGGGTCGTTTCCGGGCACCAAATGACGAAGGTTTGCGAACCCTGGCGTTCCGGTTGAGTTCTTTTAATGAATACACCACTGGTCAGGGGTCAGAAATTCTGTATGCGGCCAGTGGCTCAACCGATGACTGGACCTATGGCACGCTTGGTATTGCCAGTTTTACCTTTGAAGTCGGGCCTGAATCTGGACCCTGTGCCGGGTTTGCACCCGAGTATTCGTGTCAGGATGAGGTTTTTTGGCCAAAGAATCGTGGGGCGTTTCTCTATGCTGCCAAAGTTGCCCGTAATCCATACGCCTGTGCTTTGGGTCCCACCGTGACTGGCCTCCAGGTCAAGCCCCCGGTGGTGAAGGTGGGCCAGTCCGCCAGTGTGAGTGCCACCCTGGATGACAAACAGTTTGGCACTTTTGGGGTCCGTCGTCCCAAAGCCCAAAAAATACAGGCTGCCGAATACTATATTGATACTCCGCCCTGGGCTGGCGGTACCGCGCGGCAATTTGAGGCGGCAGATGGGAAATTCAATCGTCCTTCAGAACTGGTTTTAGCTACATTACCAGTCAGTTTAAGTGCTGGAAAACACACCATTTATGTTCGTGGGCAGGACCGGGAAGGGAATTGGGGGCCAGTTTCGGCTGTCTTTGTCACCGTTGAACCCTGATAACTCACACGGAATCAGGCCAAATAGCAGGTTGATCACCACAGGGGCTGGGAGTTGTTTCACGAGGAAAACTCCCAGCCCTTTGGTGTATGAGCCTGCAGGCTCGTATTCCAGATGAAAAATATTCAAATTCCCGAAAGACTTTAAATTTCCAGACTGGAGCATTTTGGGGTTGTTCTGGTAGAGTAGATGCTGCTTCATCCAAGGAAATCCCAAACATTCTCATAATCACCGAGGTGAGCTATGCCCTCACGCCAGTCGTTTGTCGGACTCTTACTGCCTGGGATGCGGATTTTTCTCCTCAGCATCAGCGTCATTGTACTGTTTCTAGGCGTGTTGCCGCGGGTTTCAGCTCAGGTCATTACGATTACCTCAATCAAGCCAAATCAAACTGGATTAGGCCAATCCCCACCCAAAATCGTGATCAAGGGAACTGGATTTGTCTCAGGAGCCAGGGTTTTGTTTAATAACACCCAGGTGGCCGCCACCATCAAGCCCAGTGGCCGCAAAATTGTGATCAAGCAGTCACCTCAGAGCTTTTTCCAGACGAGCGGGGTTATTTTGGTGAAAATTGTTTCACCAGGGGGGCAGGAATCAAACACGGTCCAACTGGTGGTGGGTAGTCTCAATTCGATTGTGATCAATGAACCGGCGAGTCTGGCTGTCAATACTGGAAGCACAATTCGAATTCGAGCCAGCGTGGTGGATCAGGCCGGAAATCCAGTGCCAAATGCGCCAGTTACTTTTCAAAGTGAAACTCCGGATGTGGCAACGGTTGATACTACTGGAACTGTGACGGGGAAGGCCAGTGGCTCGGCCACGCTTCTGCTGAGTTCGAGCGATACCACGCGACGGGTGATCGTTGCTGTCAGTCAGGTCATCAATACTGTGCCTTCTGGAATCTTCGGAGACGGGGATATTAAGGTCAATGCTGGTACGGTGTATGCCTCTGACCTGCGTAATCATTTGATGAAAACCGCAGCGATTGGCAGTCCACTTGGAAATCTGGCTGGATCTAGCGGTGCCGCTGGGGATACCAATGGAAGTTTTGTGGCCAGTCGGTTTAATGGCCCGCTCGGGATTGGCTTTGGGAATAATGTGTTACTGCTGGCTGATACCGCCAACCGTGCCGTTCGCCGGTTAAATCTCAACACCCGCCAGGTTGACACCATCATTACCCTGGCTGATGTGCGAGCCAATGTTTCCAATGTGACTGATTGGGGGCCGCGCGGTGTGGTGCAGGCTGCCGATGGCAGTATTTATATTACCGACCAGCTAAACCATGTGTTATGGCGAGCACGGCTCAGCGGGGCCCAGGTTTCGGTCAATGTTTTTGCTGGAGCCATCGGAGAAACGGGGCTCCGTGACGAACTTGGACAGGCTGCCCGCTTTAACGGACCACAGGAACTGGAGTTTGGATCAGCCAATGTGCTGGCGGTTTCTGATCGGCTCAACAAAGTTGTTCGACTGGTGGCTTTGCCTTCCGGGCTGGTCAGCACAATCCGGTCAAATTCAAACCGGCTGGCTCTGCCACACCGTGGTCAATTTGAGCCACAGCAAACCAATGTCGCCTTTTCCGATCCGTTTGGGGTTGACCTTGACCCGGCTGGCAATATCTATGTGGCTGATGGTGCGACGGTGCGTGTGGTTTCACTTCAGGGCGGTAATGCCCAGGTCAATGATCTTGCCCAGCCAGGAACCTTTCAAAAAGCAGTTGGAGTCTCTGTGTCTAATAACACGGTGTTTGTGCTTGACTCAGGGAAAGGGCAGGTCCTGCAGATTGGAATTGGGGCCCCGACGATTCAATCGGCAACTCCCAGCGAGGTAACCATCAACCAGTCGGTTGAAGTTACGCTCAAAGGGACAAATTTCCTACCGGGAACGCAGGTTCAGGTCAATGGGCAACTGGTTTCAACCGTGGTGGAGAGTGCTTCGCAGCTTCGATTTCTCCTGCCACCACAAACGCTTGGCGGAAGCCTTGGCCTGACGGTCTTGACCCGAGGGGGGAGTGCCCAAACAACCATCAATGTGGTTGGTCCGCCTGCCGCCCCATCAAATTTGAACGCCCAGGCCGTTTCAGGCAAACAGGTTGATCTGACCTGGACTGATAACAGCACCAACGAGACCGGGTTTGTGATTGAACGCCGTGACGGAGATGTCCCCATTTTTGTACCGATTTTTACCACCGGCCCCGATGTGACTTCATTTAGTAATACTGGTCTCAAAGCTGGAACGCCCTATGGCTATCGTGTCCGGGCAATCAGTGATTTTGGTGATTCGCCAAATTCCAACGAGGCGATAGCTGTACCTTCAACTCCGGTTGAAATCACGCTGATTCCTTCGACCACGCTGGTGGTTCCTGAAGGGAGCCTGACGCTGGGAATCAACTTTAAGATTAGTGATGAAGATGGTGCCCAACCTGGAACGGTCACGCTGGATATCCCGCTTGATCCACGGGTCTTTGATTTAAGTCGAATCACGGTCCAGGCTGGAAAGTTAGTCCCGGCAGAGAGTTACCCGGCAGAGAGCCTTTTTGTGGCTCCATACAACGATGGAATTCGCATCATTCTTTCCAGTTCAAAAGATCCGCTGAATGCCAAATTAAATAGTGGGAAGGATGAATTCTGTCGGCTGACACTTCCAATTCTGGCAACGGCGCCATTTGGCGATTTCCCGATAGATGTCTCAACCACGTTTCCATATGGAACTGAGTTAAACCAGCCACTGATCAATGGCGGACAACCGGTTCCCTTTGTCAGCCAGGGCACAATGATTACTGTGGTCAGGTAATGCGAGCCATTGCGGGTCGGCGGGGGAACCCATGCCGACCCGGATCCGGGGCGAACCTGAGTTTTGATAACATCACCCCTGATCAGCAGAAAGAGTGAAGCCCGCACTGTTCCCTGAACCCTGAAACTCCCAACCCCGAACCCCTAGATTGATTTGAGGAATGCTATGTCATCAGGTGTAACCCGTCATAATGATTCTTCACCAAACCCGGTACAGCGGTTTACGACTGTGCCATCGGGCAAAAGAACGGTTTCCCCTCGCTGGAAGGGGTGGAGCTGGCGGCTCCTGGCCGGGTTCGTTTTGGGATTGATTGTGATCGGTTTGCCCAGAGGATCAGCCGGGAATACCAGGATCGAATCGCCGGTGTACAGAGCCCCGAATGCTGCGCCAGTGATTACCCAAACTGGGTTAACGATCATGGCCGGAAAAACCGCCACCGGCAATATTGCGGGTGCGTCAGATGATTGTGGAATCTCCGAATTTGGCTTTAACCCTGACCCGGCGGCTGGGATTTCAATTATTTCAGTCAACTCATTTATTTCCGGAAATACTGGAACGGTAACGGCAACGGTGGGAGCCGCGTGCGGCTTAGCGCCGGGGGTGTATCAGGTGGGCACGGCGTCGGCCATTGATGATGCCAAGAGTCCGCCGATGTGCCTGAGCCCAGGTGGCCCACAATTGATGGCCAATGGGGTGATTACGGTGCGAGTCATTGCCAATCCGGTACCGACCCTGGGAACTTATACCGATATGACAACCGGCGCCAGTTCAACGGTGACGGTAACACCCACGGCGCCTCCGGCTGATGCCAGTAATGACATTCGTGAGGTGACAGTCAGCCCACAGGATTTACCCGGTGGCGGAACGGTTGTGGTCAATCCAGCCACCGGTGTGGTCACCATTACCACGGACACTGGAACCACGGCTGGCGAGTACCCAATTGCTGTCACTGTTACAGATGCCTGCAATTCCAAAACAACCCAATCTTTTAAATTGACCGTAACGCAGACGCTGGTCAACACGGCTCCATTATTGACAACGATTGGAGGAGTGACTGTTTCCCAGGGAGGTGCTGAAAATGAGGCTGATGTGGCGACAACCACCGATGAGCAGGAAGACGCCACTGCCTTGCAGGTCTCGCTTTCGGATATTCCGGCTGGAATTTCAGTCCGGGTTGTCAACACGGCTGGTACTGTACGGGCGTTTGCCCAGGCGGCCTGCTCGGTTGCCCCAAACATTTATCCAGTTTCATTGACGGTCAGTGACACTGGCGTTCCGGTTGCACCGCCGTTGACAACTTCGACTACCTTCAATGTCACCGTGACGGGGAATGCTGCGCCGACCCTCGGCAGTTACTCCAACCTGACTCTGGTTCAAGGAGGCTCGGCGACGCAGTCGCCAGCCGCCCCGCCATCTGACCGAAATAACAATATTTCACGAGTGACCGTGACTCCGACTTCTTTGCCGGGAGGTGGAAGCCTGACGGTTGATGCTGTCAGTGGTGCGGTCCGCGTCACGACCGTTTCAGCAACCCAGCCTGGAACCTATCCAATTCGGGTGGTGGTGGCTGATCCCTGTGTTGAAGCCAGCGCCGGGTTCCAACTGGTGGTCAATAAACCTCAGACTCGACCAGCCGCGCCGACTGGATTGACGGCTGGGGCGGCGTCTTCTGTCCAGATTGATCTTTCCTGGAGCGACAACAGCGACAACGAAGCGGGTTTTGTCATTGAGCGGCGGACTACCACTGGCCAGTTTGCCATCCTGGCCACGACCAACGCTGATGTTGTTCGGTTTAGCAATAGCGGTCTGACACCAGGTGTTGAATATGGGTATCGGGTCAAAGCCACCAATGGGGTTGGTGAGTCAGACTATACCAACGTGGCCAGTGCCACACCTCCGGTCCCAAGCAATCTGGGTGTTTCACAGTTTTTCCCACTGGCTGCAAAATCTGGAGGAACGATTCTCATCAATGGATTTGGGTTTGTGCCGGGTGCGACTGAAGTCTATTTCGGTGGTGATTTGCAGATCCGGTCACCGCAGGTAACGGTTTTTTCACCAACTCAGGCTGAGGTGACCGTCCCTGATTCGGCAGGTGGTTCAGGCAATGTGAATGGATTTATTACCGTTCGGGTTCCTGGCCAGCCGGATGCCAATACCAGAGCCTTTGCTCAAAATTCGAGCGACCCGAACAACCCGGCCTCGACCTTCCCTGAATTTGTGGTGTTAGGTGACATCAATCGGGATGGAATTGTTGACGAGCGTGACGTCAATGAATTGCAAGCTGTGGTGTTGGGACAGAAACAATTTGATGCCCGGCAGGCACTGGCTGGGGATGTTTTCCCCTTGAACCTCAATGGCAGCCGTGGAGATGGGAAGTTCTCTGGAATTGATTTCACGGTGCTTCGGGCTGTTGTTTTAGGGCAGGTTGCTTTCTAAATTGATTTCTCGGAGATAAAACCGGGCTATCGAAAAAAGGATGGCATCAAGTCAGTACCACCCGTGTAAGCGGGTGGTTTGCCACGGCGAGGAAGCTCCACGTTGGGAAAATGGTGAACCCCGATAATGTCTCTTCTTGGAAAGAACGAAACTGATCAAAAACCTTCTTCCGCTGCTTCTCTTTTTGAATGACCTGCTCTTGTATGCACAAGAGGCTAAAGAGTTGAAGAATATGTCTTTTCCGCAATCTTGAGCTACGATCAACCCTGAAAAGCATGCGGACTGACCTCTCACGACAAACTGAGATTACTGGTGCTTTATAAGAAAGCGTTCAATCAACTCAGCCCGCTTGTTTGGGTTCGTTGAAGTAATAAAGATGGAAAACAGTTGTTCAAAATTTCTTCCATTCGAACTGCCACTGGCTCGACGTACAAAAGGTGCGTTGATTTGAACCAGTTCCTCCAGGACCTGTTGCTGGTTGATTCCACTCTGGCGGTCGAGAAGGCTTAGCAGGAGTTCACGGCTGTAAACAATAGTAAATACTTCATTTCCCACTGGCGGTGTGATGGTGTACCAGCACTCGTCGGGGTTGGCGCCATCCAGACAGCCACCGGGGAGAATATATTCCTGGCCCTGACGCAAAAAATTCCTTCCGCTATCAATCCTGGAGTCTGGGTAAATCAGTTGGGGGTGGTTCAACGGGCGACCATCAGGTGTTTCGCTATGGTTGAAAACATACAGGTACCCATCATAGTTTGGTCGCACCCAAATTCGTAACTGGTCGTCAGTGAAAAAAGTGGATAAAGGGTTGACGCCTTCAGCACGTCCAGCCGGTGTTTTTTTCAAAAGTTGCAGTTCCAAACCCAGCGGTGGCGAGGCTTTTACTTTTGGGCGGGCACGGGCTGGTCGAGGTTGGGGTGCTGATTTTTTGGCGTTGGCTTTGCTCCACACCAGCGTATCTGAGTTGGACTGGGCCTGGCAGGGAAGTGTTCCGGCGGTGAGGACACAGAGCCCCCAAATCAGTGAGAAAACAGTTATTTGAATGGCATTAGCACCACGATACTGCATATACGGACCTCATCAATTCATTAAAGTCAAAAACAAGCAATCCTTTGTACTTCAGGTCGTTACCCAGTTTTACCGAATCTTTTTCAGTACTTCCGCCAGTCGTGGGTCATCGGCTGAAACAGCACACCGGAACCCGATCAACCAGCTTCGTTCTTCCTGGTCACTCTTTTCAAACTGAGGAGTATGGAACAGTCGTCGCGACGTCCGGGTGTCTTCTGCTCGGCTACGAAAACTTCCACCGCGCACCGCTTTGTTTTTGCTGCCGAAATTTGGATCCGGCTGAGTGTTACCGGGATAAGGCTGATAGTCTGAATCTGTCCATTCAGCTACATTTCCAGCCAGGTCCAGGACTCCATATGCACTTGTATTGCCTGGGCTAATGCCGGGCTGGACTGGGCTGGTCGAATTTGCATTTGCCCGACCTGGCTCAAAGGTATTGCCCCAGGGCCACAGGTTTTTCGCCTTTGCTCTGCGACCCCATGACGCTGCTTTTTCCCATTCGATTTCATTTGGCAGGCGTTTTCCAGCCCACTCAGCATATGCCCGGGCATCATCCCAGGTTACTCCCACAACTGGAAATGTTGGACTGCCGAGGAAATATTTTTCATTCCACCAGGGATTGGTTGGGAAAGGCCGACGGGTGGCTTCACAAAACCGGCGGTACTGGTCATTGGTAACTTCAAGTTTATCAATGTAATAAGCTGGCAGGGTCACTATTTGGGCTGGTTTTTCATTGGGCTGATGGTCGTTGCTTCCCAACTGGAATTCACCCGCCGGGATATAAACCATTGGTCCCTGATATTCGATTTCATTGGCAGGGCTGGTCGATTGGGCCTGGAGTTTCGCGTCCACCACCTGATTCTGGCCATCCTGGCCAACCACGGTTGTGGTGAATTCACCGTATCCTGCACAGACAACCCGAAGTGCCCGGTTGCCAGATTTCACTCCTGCCACCACCATCGTGCCATTGTAAAAACTGATCCCGCGCGGGGCATTATCTACCAGCACGGTGCTTCCAGGCGGTGCGCCCTGAACCGTGACGGTAAAGCCCACCGGGTCGGCCAGGAAAATCAGCCCGATGCAGATGGTGACCAGCGTGGTCCAAACAGCTCCAATTGCCCACACCAGCCATTGCGGGGCAGAGGAAAAGAAACTTGATTTGGAAGG
>CAZXCE010000079.1:0-19275 GCA_964639175.1 uncultured Clostridia bacterium | reverse complement strand
TGGACCTAAAAGGGTGACCGTGCTCCCAGGAACTTATTTTTTAACGCTCCCTTAGCTCAAACATGCCGTTACTTTTTCTGGTTATTTTGGGCCTTTGTTTTCTCAAGCAAACTGGTTGCTTCAGCCTCACGCCCGGTTTTTTTCAGCAGCAACACATAGTTTCCAAGAATGTACAAAGCTTTGGGCTGGTTCATCGAGTTGGTCTGTTCAAAGATGCCAAGTGCCTGTTTGTACAGTGGTTCTGCCTTGTCATACTTTGCCTGGACCGCAAAAAGCGTTGCCAGATTGGCCAGACTTTCAGCAATTGGCGATGAGGTAGGTTGAAAGAGTTTTTCCCGGAGTTTGAGCGATTTGTGAAAGGCCACTTCTGCCAGATCATACTTTTTCTGGAGAAAATAGACGCTCCCAAGCTTATCGTGGGCGTTGGCCTGACCTTGCTCGACATCAGTTGTCAGCAAAGCCAGACTTTTCACCAGTTCGTCATTACTTTTGGAATTGGAGGCAAGTGAAAGTGTTTTGTCACAATAGGCGATGGCTTTCTGGTAGGTGGATTCAGCTTCAGGGTATTTTTGATGTGAGGTAAACAAACCGGCTGCCTGGTCATAAAGCTGCAATGTGACATTGACTCCGGCCAGAGCATCAGTCGTACCTTGCGTTTTTGACAGCAACGGGACTTTCTCAAGAGCCACAAGCGACTGATTGGCAAGAGTTTCGGCTTCATCTCGTTTGGATTGCAGGTCACAGGCGGCAGCCAGTTTGATCAGGGTCACAGGTTTTCGCGGATCTTTATCACCGGATTTTTCGATCAGCTTGAGTGCCTCGCGAAACGATTGTTCAGCTTCAGCCGGGCGATTTTGGGTCAGGGCCTGATTGCCAGATTGCATCAGATCATCCCAGGTGACCGTCTGTGCCGAAACCGGAAACGTGAACGCTAAACTGATGATCATCAGCCAGAAGCAGCGGGTAATAATTTTCATAAATCTCGCTTAGAAGAATGTGGTATTAGGGTTCGGGGTTCCGGGTTCCGGAAAAAGACAATAAGGACTGAAAGGACATAAATTTGAAAACCCTGAACCTCGAACCCTGAACCCTGATTATTGATTGATCCACCGAATGGCAAAATCGCGATAGGCTTCCCAAAGTTCGGGGAAGCGGGTGACATTCGGGATGTGATTGACTTCAAGCAGATGGCGGTTGCCTTCCGGGGTGACAATATAATCATTGGCCACGATTTCGAGTCCAAATCCTTTACGGACCCGGTCGGTGTCTTCCACCAGTTCGGAATCAGGTTCCATAAATGTTGCATTTGGCGCGTGAATGGATTTTAACCAGGATTCGCCTTCGAGTTTAATTTGCCAGTATTGATCGCCAATGAAGACCACCCGCACGGCAGAACCAGCCAGAAATGGTTCGATGAGGCAGGCCTGATCGCTTTTCCAGTCGCCGGTGAACCGCTCCTTGTTTTCGCCGCAATGCCAGTTTCCCCATTTCGCCACCCGTTCAAGTTCAGAGGTAAATCCAGCGTTTGGACCCGAATAAGACCGTTTCGGCGCCCCAAAGCGCGTAAATTCCAGTGCTCGCACCAGGCAGGGAATGCGCAGCCGACAATCCATCATCGCCCGGGCATTGGGCAGGCAGGGGCCGCCCCAGAGGGCCAGAGCGGCAATAAACTCCAGATCGTCTTCAAAAATCCCGTGGAAGAGTACTTTATCCACTGGTACAAACCACGGACCACGCTTTGATTCAATCAGAAGTTGTCCATCCGCCACCTGAATTTTCGGTAGCAGCTCATGACCGATCAACCGCACAAACGCGCCTGATCTGATTTCTTCGTGCTCGACTTCATCGAGGCCGACAATACACACGCTCAGTTGTGTCATAGCATTTAACTCACTTATTCTTGATACGTGATTCCCACCAACTTATTCAGAAAGTGTGGGTTAAGCTTGATAATCGGTGTTACCTGATTTTGCAAGTCAACCCGAGTCGGAGCTGAAAGATATTTATTGGATGAAAAACAAAACCGTGTGGATTATGGGGGGACAGCAAACCACAGGCTGCACTGGCAATTTGTCTTTGCCAGGCCATAACCGAAATATTTACAGCTCCTTACACCGCTGGGTGTCTTGTATTTGAACCCATATATTTTGGATGAAACTCGTCTGGTGAGTGGCCAATCTTCTGGCACAGTCTCAAAGCACAAGATGCTTTACCGATAGCCGTTTCCCTTATATGATGCGCGGGCCTCTTTCATCAGAACCATCCACAACCTTAACCTCACATACTGAGGCTGGGACCACCACCCGGTCCTGGGGAGAATTTCAACATAGTTGCTAGAGAGGGTATTCCAATGATTCAGGAAATCGAGAAGTTACTGGGCGACGAAGCCTCACAGTTGCTTGAGTATAAAGCGACCGCGGTTCCAAAAGAAACACTGCACTTGCCCGGACCAGATTTTATCGAACGGGTTTGGATCCAAACTGATCGCAACCCGCAGGTTTTGCGAAGCCTGCAGCAAATTTTTTCAACTGGACGACTGGCTGGCACCGGGTATGTGTCAATCCTGCCCGTAGACCAGGGAATTGAGCACAGCGCTGCCGCTTCATTTGCACCAAACCCGATTTATTTTGACGGCGGCAACATCGTCAAACTGGCGATTGAAGGCGGCTGCAACGCCGTAGCTTCAACCTTTGGTGTGTTGGGATCGGTGTCTCGCCAGTATGCGCACCGGATTCCATTTATTGTGAAGTTGAACCACAATGAAATGCTGACGTACCCAAACCGCTTTGACCAGGTGATGTATGGCCAGGTTGAACAGGCGTGGGATATGGGCGCTGTTGCGGTTGGTGCCACGATCTACTTTGGTTCATCAGAATCAACCCGCCAGATTCAGGAAGTTTCCGAAGCTTTCTATCGGGCACATGAACTCGGTATGGCCACCATTTTGTGGTGTTATACCCGAAACAACGCCTTTAAAACGGCTGAAACTGATTACCACGTGTCAGCCGATTTGACCGGACAGGCCAACCATTTGGGCGTAACCATCGAAGCCGACATCATCAAGCAGAAACTGCCGGAAAACAACGGCGGGTACAATGCGTTGAAGTTCGGAAAAACCCACAAAAAGGTCTATTCCGATCTGACCACTGATCATCCAATTGATTTAACCCGCTATCAGTTGTTGAACTGCTATGCCGGGCGGGCTGGACTGATCAACTCTGGTGGTGCTTCGTCAGGGGCCAGTGATAAGGCCGAAGCGGTTCGTACCGCAATCATCAACAAACGAGCTGGCGGCACCGGGTTGATCTCGGGTCGCAAAGCCTTCCAGCGGCCAATGGCTGAAGGTGTGAACCTGCTCAACGCCATCCAGGATGTGTATCTGTCCAAGGATGTGACCATTGCATAGGGTGTGGGGCTGAGGGTGTGGGGGTGAGGGCTTGGGGCTTGGAAATCGATACCTTCCAAGAACCAGGAACCAGGAACCAAGAACCAAGAACCAAACCCCAAGCCCCAAACAGTTCAACCCATTCATTCTGGGAGCACTCGCCTCTGGCTGGTGCTCCCAAAAATTGTTTTTGCTTTTCCCCCAATTGATTTCCCGCACTATGTCGTTTTCGCCGTTTTTGAGTTTAGTGATTCCAGCCTACAACGAAGCCTGCCGGATTGGGCAGACCTTGCACACGGTGGCTGAATATTTACAGGTTCAGTCCTTTGTTAGTGAAGTGATTGTCGTTGACGATGGGTCACTCGATGAAACGGCGCCGATTGTGCGTGATTTCATCCCTGTTTTTGCCCAATCCAACCTCACCTTACAGCTTGTGACCAACCCTGGTGGCAATCAGGGAAAAGGCTTCACGGTCCGTCATGGTTTTTTAAAAGCCCAGGGCGAGATCGTGCTCTTTTCGGATGCTGATCTGTCAACCCCAATTTCTGAAACACCGAAACTGATCCAGCCGATTGCCGATGGCCAGTATGACGTGACCTTTGGTTCGCGGGCATTACCTGGGTCACTGGTTGGACGCCATCAGCCGTGGCTGCGGGAAACCGCCGGACGCACCTTTAATCTGGTTATGCAAAAACTGGTTGGACTTCCGTTTGCTGATACCCAATGCGGGTTCAAAGCTTTTCGACGGCAACTCCTCCGCCCGGTTTTTGAACAACAACAAATTTTCGGCTTTGGGTTTGATGTTGAAGTTTTATATCTGGCCAATAAACGCCGGGCGCGGCTCTGTGAAATCCCGGTGATTTGGAACGACGTTGATGGCTCGAAGGTGAGTCTGCTGCGCGGCGCCAAAGCGTTTGGTGATTTATTGGTGATCCGTTACCGCGATGCCCGTGGAAAATACCAGTTCGAAACTGATGAACCTGACCCTGCCGGGTGTGAAAATGGCGAAAAGTCAGTCGCCTGAAAAAACAAATGAAGATAGGTGTACACAGCCTTTGAAGAAGGGATGTAACCCTGTGATCAAAACCTTCTTCCGCTGCTTTTGTGTATTGAGCCACAGCAGCGGAGCCGTGAATTGAGACGGGCCTTTCAAGGTCGAGAAACGAAGGTGGCCATTATTTGGCGGCGATGGATCCCAGGTTTGATCCTTCCCAGCATTCCCATCACTGATCTCAATTCAACCCGCACGACGCGGCGAAGAAATGTCAGCCGAGCCTGATGGTTTGATTTCACATATTTGCTAAGGTCAGAATATGGGATATACAACGACTTTTTCAGGCGTTTTTTACTTCAATAGACCTCTCACGCCTCAAACCATTGAGAAGTTGAAAAAGCTTGAAGGAATGGATGGACGTGATTTTGAGGATGATCGTCCCCAGGGGTATTGTAAGTGGAATTTAACCAAAGATTTAAAGGGGTTGACCTGGGATGGTGCTGAAAAATTTTACGATTATATTGAATGGCTCGAATGGATTATCAAACGAATTCTGAAACCTGCGAAAATTGAAATAAACGGAGCGGTCGAATACCAGGGTGAATTTGTTGGAGATTGTGGCGCCATCATTGTGAAAGCCAATCAGGTACGGCTGGCGAGGGTTTCAGTTCTGGAAGCACTGGAGCTGAAAGCCTTTAAAGAGTTTGTTTTAGATAGCGAATATGGTGAAGCCATTTGGGAACGGTGGCGCCTTCATAAAAAGACGTTGCAGGAAAAGGTGAACCAATCATAAGTTCAATGGTTGGTTTTTGGTTCAAAAGCAAAAGCCGTGGTTTTTCAAAAACCACGGCTTTTGCTTTTGAGCTGTTACACCAATTTGCAATCCGTGTAGTAGAAAACAGTCAAGTGATTCAACCAAATAAACTTAGCAAGCTACTGACTACTGACTACAAACTGATCCACTCGCGCTTTGGTTACCCAACATTGACCCCAAAACCACGAGCCATGGCGGCCAGGCCGCCCTTGTACCCCTGTCCGACAGCCCGAAACTTCCATTCATTGTTGTGGCGGTAGATTTCGCCAAAAATCATGGCTGTTTCGATACTGGCATCTTCCGAAAGATCATAGCGGACAATTTCCCGGGCGTTATCATCATTCACAATGCGAATGAATGCCGAGCCGATCATGCCAAAGTTCTGGCGTCGGGCCTCGGCGTCGTGAATCGTGACACAGAACACCATTTTCTGAACATCACCTGGAACCCGGGTCAGATCAACTCGAACAGCTTCGTCGTCACCTTCACCAGCCCCAGTGCGATTATCACCGCTGTGGACAACTGATCCATCCGGTGATGTGAGGTTGTTATAGAACACAAAATCGTTATCGCTGCGAACTTTTCCTGTGGCTGCCAGCATAAAGACACTGGCATCGAGGTCGAAATCCGCACCATCAGTGCCGCGCGCATCCCATCCCAGACCAACCAGAACTTTTTTCAGCCCTGGTTCGCTTTTTTCGAGGGAAACATTGCCACCTTTGGAAAGAGAGATTCCCATTGTTGCCTCCCATGACAAATTGTTGAAGAAATGAAAGTTAGCGTTTTGAATCGCGAGACGGATGGTTGAGATATCGTGTCGCGGTTCGCAGATATTGATCCCTCAATTTGGGATCTTCAATCGTGTTGGCTACATCCAGCAAATCGGGGTCAGGTGGTGGAAGTGGCTGTGGTGGAAGAAGCGTTGGGAGAGATCGCCGCTTTTCTTCGACCCAGGCCGAATCCACCACCACCTGTATCCGTGCCACGAGTGGCTGACCCAGTGCTGAATTGAGCCGAAAGAGAACCTGATCGGTGAGCGCCTCAAGCTGTTTTTTCCAGCGCTGGTCAAGCGTAGCCACGGTCAAAAGTTTTCCTGACAGGCTGACGGGAGCACTAATCCGGGATGTTGCCTGCCCGACGGCCAGATCCCAGGCGGCAAAACAGGCGCTTTCCAAAATTTCTTCATTTGGCCCCGCTGCCTTGATCATCAGGGGCAGCAACCGTGACATACTTTCCATGGCATCCTTCTTCCCCCATCAGTTCAGATCAGTTTGATTCAGATACAAATATACTTCAGGAAAAACCAGGAACGGTTTTATTTTTGGTTGGCTGGGGCTGATTGCTGTTGCGCTCGTTTATTTTGTTCTTCGATCATTTCCTGGCGAGCTTTGTCAACGGCTGCGACAGCCTCATTCACCAGTGCGGCAGCGGTTGGATTGTCTGGAACGACCGCATCCAGGCCAACATAGCGATTGGTAATTTCGGGCTTTCCAGCGGCGTCAAATTTGACACGTAATTCCCCCAGGAATTTGGTCTCATTAAAATTGGTCACAAAGGCCACGTTGCCGATTTTTTCAAGCGGTACTTGATAGGTTTGGCCAAAGGCAGAAATCATCACATCGGCTTCCTGACAGCTCGTTGCCAGCAGTTTGGCTTTGTCAACTGGCATATAGGCCACCACGACCAGAACATCCACCGCTTTGCGCAATTCGGGCAGTACTTCGCGGGCGGCTTTTTCAGGATCGCGCCAGAGATATCCAAGATGACTGGCCGGGGCTGGTTCACTCAGGCCAACGATTCCAACTTTGATTTTCCCTTTCGGCAATCGAGTGCTTTTCACTTCACGAATGATATAGGGGAGCACCGGAAGATAACTGTTTGCCGCAGCCTCGGGGGTTAAATTCGCTGAAATCAGTGTTTTGAGCGCTGGAAATTCAACTGGCGCCGTTTTCTGCTGGTCTTTGGTCAAATATCGGCTCAGATATGGCAGATCATGAAACGAGATGTTGGCCGCATCAAAAGGAAACTGACTATAGCCGCGCAGGGCGTACAGGTTTTGGACTTCGATATCCTTGAGCGGCGGGGTGTAGTTCGCGCCAGCATCATTGAGAAAGTTACCAACATTTACTTCCAAAAAGGGTGTCGCCGGATAGGTTTCCCGAAACCCCTGGGCATAGCCTGCCAGTCGGGCCAGTCCACCCATCGGATGCGCCCGACAACCGCAATCTTCAATTTTGCCTCGGGTGTCGCCACCATAGAAAATGGCCAGACCGGCACCGTCATCCGTACCCAGTAAATTTTTGAAGGCATCAGAGTGGGGTTGGGTTTGGGCACGCAGTGAACGTGGGGCCAGATATCCACCCAGGCCAAGTGAAACACACAGAAACGCAAGGACAGAGAAACGAAAAAAACGCGAAATCATAAGCACGTAAACCTTTTGATTGAGGTAGTTTGAAATTGGGTCATTGGTTTTGGAAAGCTGGTGACATTCAACGCTGAACCAAACTCAAAAACCGCCTCCGCAACACTCAAGTACCTCAATCAAGAGATTTGTGATTGATGGTGGCTGATTTATTGTCCACCGGATGACGGTTGTTGTTGTCTGGCTCGTTTGATTTGTTCTTCCACCATTTCCTGCCGGGCTTTTTCAATGGCAGTTTTGGCTTCGGCAACAACTGAAGCCGCCTGAGTGTCGTCGGGAACAAATGAGTCGAGCGCGACATACCGGTTCACAAAGGTTGGTTTGCCGGCTGTGTCAAATTTGATTCGGAGTTCACCCAGGAATTTGGTTTCGCTAAAACTGGTGACAAACGAGACATTGCCGACCGTTTCAAGCGGGGATTGATAGGGTTGACCAAAGGCCGAGATCACCACATCGGCTTCCTGGCAGTTAGTGGCCAGCAATTTGGCTTTATCAACCGGCATATACGCCAGCACGATTATCAAATTGACTTTCTTGCGCAGTTCGGGAAGGACTTCACGGGCTGCTTTGTCCGGATCCCGCCAGACATACCCAAATTGGGCGGCTGGGGCAGGTTCGCTCAACCCAACGATGCCCACTTTGATCTTTCCTTTGGGGAAGCGTGGACTTTTGATTTCCCGAATGACATAAGGCACCACCGGGCTATGACTTTGGGCACCAGTTTCGGGTGTCAGGTTGGCTGAAATCATGGTTTTAAGACCAGGAAATTCAGTGAGTGCCGTTTTTTGCTGATCTTTAGTCAGGTACCGGCTCAGGTATGGCAGATCGTGGAATGTGATATTGGCAGCATCGAAGGGAAACTGGCTATACCCGTGCATGGCATAGAGATTTTGGGCTTCGATGTCCTTGAGCGGAGGCGTATTGGTGATTCCAACATCGTTGAGATAATAGCCAGCGTTCAATTCCAGGACCGGAGTTGTCGGGAACAATTTTCGAAAAGACTGTGTGTAACTGACGCGCCGCGCCAGACCCCCCATGGGATGGGCCCGTCAACCACAGGTGTCGATATTGCCCCGAGTATCACTTCCATAGAGGATGGTCAGTGCGGCACCGTCATCGGTACCAAGCAGATTTTTGAATGCTTCTGACATCACCGGCGTTTGGGCCGGTGACTGGCGGGGGGCTGAAAATGCCGCCGCCATGCCGTTCACCAGAACAAACAACAGTGCGAACGAAAAAAATCGAAGTAAACGTGAATTCATGACAGGTACTGCCTTGTTGTAAAGGATAGAGGTAGATAGGGCTCCAGTTCCGGAGTTTCCCTCGCAGGTCTCTTCGCAAGCCGGGGTTACGATGGGTCGGTCGAAGGGGTCCCTTTCCGATCTGGAAAACTGGTTTCCCCTGCTGATACTTTGGAAATTGCTTTTTTGGCATTTTCTAAAGCGGTGTGAATTTGCTTGATGGTTTGCTGTTTGGCTTCCAGATTGATGCTCTGGTTGTCCATCAATTGTCTGAGTTGCTTTTCACTATTTTCCAACCGGGTCAAATGGTTGGTGAGTTCCGCCCGCAAGTCAGGGGGCTGAGCGGGTGAAGCAATTTGTTGCTTGAGTTTAAAAATGGTTTCTTTGACTTCGATCAGGATTTGTCCTGGATCGTTGGTTTCCGGTGTGCGTCCAGGGTTTTCCGTTGGCTCTGGCCCTTCGGCGCTGCCAGTCCGATCTGGGAATGGCTCTGGGGCCGGGGCGGGTGATTCAGGTAAGTGACCAGATTGGGCTGGGGAGGGGGCTGATTCTGTGCCTGCCAGTTTCGAATACGCCGCAAATAAAATGAGCAACAGACCAATCAAGAGAATCAATCCACCGCCGATGCCTGCCAGGATCCACCGGAGAGACCGACCTGATGAAGCACCCGGTACTGGTTGTTGGGGCAGAGAGCCTATCGGTGCTGGTTGTTGGGGCGGAGGGCCTATCGGTGCTGCCTTTGATGGGGCAGCAGATGGGGCACTGATCAGTGGGGCAGTTGGCGGCGGCGGCAATGGCGCCGCCGCACCAGGTGACGGTTGTGTATGTGATGGAAACGCTGAGTAATTTGGTGACGGAGGTGATAGCGATCCAAGGAGCGCTGTCATCGGTGTGACCGGGGGAGGCGTCCCATTTTCAGGATCAGCGATGGGGGCTAACACATTAAAGGTCTGGGTAATGGTTAAATTGTTTCCGACCGGGAGAGATTCGCCATCAAATCGAGCCACAATCACGGTGATGTTATCTTCACCACCGCGTTCATTGGCCAAATCAATCAGGGCGCGACAGGCCGCATCCAGGCTCGGTGAACTGAGCACAATGCTTTGCATTTCCAGATCCTGAACCTTGTTTGAGAGTCCGTCGCTGCACAGAAGCAGGAAATCCCCACGACAGAGAGCAATCGCCGTGACCTCAGCATTTAAATGTGGCTGTGTCCCGAGGGCTTGCAAAATCACATTGTTGGGGATATTGCGCGGATCAACCCCGGTTTTTTTAATGGCGTTGGCCCAGGATTGATCTTCCGTGATTTGTTTAATTTGTCGTCCCCGGACGATATAGGCGCGCGAGTCACCAACTTGCGAAACATACAACTGGCCTTGATGAATAAAAGAGGCCGTGAGGGTGGCTCCGAGGCCACGCACGCTCATATCAGACTGGGATTTCTCCCAAATGCGTCGATTGGCAATTTCAGACGCCCGGCGTAAGGCTTCATGGACTGGCACTCCGGGCGTGGTTTCTTTGGCCATTTCTTCGAGCAGGATTTGAACCGCCATGGCACTGGCAACTTCACCTGCCGCTGCCCCACCCATGCCGTCACTGACCACAAACAGGCTGCCACGATGGCCAAGCCGGTGGTTGAGAACCGCCGGACACAACCCCGTCTCGCCAGTGGACACATCAGCCACCAGAAAACTGTCTTCATTTCCGCTTCGGCGCCGACCAACATCGGTGCGTGCTGAAACAGAAATCAGAATGTCATTCTGAGAAACCGACATATCCATGAAACCCTGATCCTTCAGTACTCAATGTGACCTGGGGAAGTGCTCCCAGACCCGATGAAAAAAGAGCAACCTGAGCCAGGCCCGACGATAGGCGGTCAGGTGCCATTTTCAGAAAGGTTTTATTGCACTTCAAACCGAAAGAGCTGTTTTCCAATCAAAACCACATCTCCGGGTTTGAGGGCAACGTCGCCATCAATTTTAATAAAGGTCCCATTGCGTGAATTCTCGTCATTGAGAATAAACTGGTCACCGCGACGCGAAATCCGGGCGTGGCGGCCTGACATGTAGCCATCATGTGGAAAGCGGATATCACCTGAATTGCGGCCAACTGTGACCTGGTCAGAGTCCAGGTTATAAACTTCGCCTTCGCCGCCGCCTTCCTGGATGAGCCGTAACCGGGCGATTGGTCCTCGCGTTGGAGAGGCAATCGCAATGGTGGATTCGGCGGGTTGTCCAGCGAGTTTATTGCCGCACGAGGCACAAAAACTGCTACCGGCTGGGTTTGATTTGCGGCAGTTGGAGCAGATATTGCCCCCCGAAGGCTTTTCGTCCTGGCGGGGAGGCGACACTTGAGTGGGGCCTGGATAGCCGCCCTGCATTGGACCACCGGGACCAACCTGAGCCACCACGGTTGGTGGGGCCGCCATCGGCTGGGCAATCACCGTCGGTGGCGCCACCATCGGCTGGGCAATCACCGTTGGTGGGGCCGCCATTGGCTGAGCAATCACCGTTGGTGGGGCAACCGGGGCCGAGGGCTGGGGCGAGGGTTTGGGGGCAACCGGGATGGCCACTGGCGGCGGGGCCGCGGCGGGTGCCCGGTGAAGCGGAGACCCACACTGTTGACAAAATGCCCAGGAAGAATCATTGACTGCCCCACAGGTACCGCATAAAACTTCGCCTGGTCCAGGCATGTCCCCGGGCCCTTTGGGGGACTCGTATCCACCGCCCACAACATTTGCTGGGGCAACAAGTGTAGCTGGGGCCTCAAGCGGTGTCGCACACATCCGACACATGGTTGCCGTGGGTTTGTTTTCCGCCCCACATCGAGGACAGGTCGTGATTGCCATTGCGAAAAATCTCCTCTTTCTCAGGTTATGTGAAAGTAAGGGCCCTATATGTAGCCTGGAACCAAAAATATAATTGCTGGAAGGTAGGTAAGGTCGTTGATGAATGCCCGATGATGTATCGGCGAAATATACCACAGGCGTTGCAAACCAAGACAAGGTCAATTAAAGGGTTTGAGGTTTTAAATACGAGGAATGACTGAACCTCGCTGAGCCCTGAACCTGAGGCGAATGTCAATCAGTTGAATCAGTGGGTGGATGTCATCCTGATACCTTACATTTTGTACCCCACATCCTTCGATTTTTGCGCCAACCCTGCGGTCAGAGTTCGATTTCCTGTCCTGGTTCAAGGATTTTCTGCTGGATGAGTTCACCCACCAGGACCAGCGTTTCAAGTTCACCATTTAATTCGTCACAGCAGGTGCGCAGGTTATTGCGCCCACTAAACAGCTTTTTGATCCGGGCCATGTTGGGTTCAAATTCTTTTTCGATGGGGAGTGTATAGAAACTATCGCCGCACACATAGGTTGATGAAAGATCAGGAAACTCTTCGTCAATCAACCGACTGGCTTCATCATAGCGACGCATGGCCTCCATCAACAATTGTTGGGTGTTGAGCGAGATTTTGCAGTCACGGGTGACCGGCAGTGACCGAAAGGCAAACTCACCGCGCATCCAGTACACCAGTTTATAGATGACGACTTCACCGCGAAAATCTTTCATTTCCGCATCAACAATAAATCCTTGATCAAAATAGAGATGGGCTTCACGTCCGGCTGATTGAACGGTCAAGATTCCGGTTTTTCGGCCACCTTCAAGCATCTGGAGCAATTCGGGTAACGCGATTTGTGCCAGTTGACCTGACATATCCGCCGGGCGACGGGTGCGCTGTAAGATTTTGCGAACCCGGATGGTCAATTCGGCAATACTGAATGGTTTGACCCAGTAATCTTCGACACCACGATCCAGGGCAGCAATTCGCTCCATTTCCTGACCACGTGAGGTGAGGCAGACAAATGGAACCCGGCTCAGCGTTGGGTGGCGGCGCAGTTGGGCAAAAAGCTGGCTGCCATCCATTTTAGGCATCAGAAGGTCAGAAATAATGAGGGTGGGTTCGGTAGCCACCGCAATATTAAAGGCTTCCTCGCCGTTGCTGGCGGTGAGGATCTTACAGCCCAGGCGGTTAAAAGCTGCATTTAACAGTTGAACCACACCGGGCTCATCATCAACCAGCAGCAAGGTATGGTCCGGAAACTTCATGTCCGTATCCCGCATGGCGGCCTCGGGCGTGGGCGGGGTTTCCCCTTCGATCACCCAGGTGCCTTTGGCGCCTTGGGCCCATTCATCGCGGTTGACATTGACCATTTCAACCAGTTCTTTTCGATACTGGGCATCTTTGGCACCCAACGGCGGCAAGGCATTGACCAGCCCAATCGCTGCGTCAGCCTCCTTTTTATTAATCAGAATTTCCAGCAGGTTGCGCATGCGCTGGTAGGCATCTTCAAACCGACCAAGCTGCATGTTGATATCAACCAGTTGGCGCAAAATGGTCATGCGCTGGTCGCTGGTGCCAAGTCGCTCGGCCTTTCGAAAAAAAGCCAGAGCCAGGTCCATTTCTTTCCGGCTCCGGTGTAATTCAGCCGCCTGGCATAAAATGGAAACCGCCTTGTCGGGCAATCCAGCCGCCTGATACAGATCGCCAAGTTGCTGCATGCTGAAAATATTGGTGGGATCTGTCAAAAGATCCTTCTCAAACCTGTCAATTTCACGACGTATTTTGGCGTCATCAAGCATGCTGGCCATTTGTTGGCCAACTGAGCGAACACGATCAAACAGTCCCATGTGGTTTTTCGCACCAACCGTTCAGCCTCAATTCAAGCCAGAGCCGGCTTTGAAGAGAATTATGAATTATGAATTATGACGAGCGAACCAGCCAACCACTCTATATTCAACGAGGTAGCTTCTGCATACTTCATAATTTCAAGGCGTGAGGACGGGCGCGACCTCCTTCCAGGTAAATGATAAAGACACAATTCCGCAGCATTAAGAACTTCCTTGTGAGTCAGATGTGATGACTCAACAAGGGGCAGGAAGGGTTTGGATCAAAGAGCCGAAACTGGTTCAACTGGGTGTAACCAGGTTTTCGGTACGGAGTTTGCTTGAGAAAAATTGCTTGGTTGTGGAGCGGAAAATCCCCAGTGGTTCGCTTGCTGGATGGCGCCGTTCGTGGTTGGTAAAGGTGAGGGCTCGCCATCCCTGGGTAGCCTGCCCTTGCCAGATCGAGTGGCCTTGAAAACCGTCGCTGAGACTGAAAATAGCCAACCGGGGGAGACTGTGGGCATTATAGGCGTGTTCGCAAATCCTGGAAAGCACAAAGAAACCATGCATCGCAAGTTGTTTCAGGTTGCATCCAGCGATACAATCGGGTTCTTCTCATCTTCAACTTGACGACATGTGGATTTCTCCTGTGAAAATGCTCCTTTTCCTCAGCTTGTTGTGTTACGGCGTTGGCGTGGTTCATTCCCTCTGGTTGCTGATCCGTAAGCAAAATGTATTGTTTCCGGTGGCAATGGGCGCCATGGTGGTTGGGTTTCTGGCTCACACGGCATCACTGGTCATGCGGGGAATTGAAGTGCAGCGCTATCCGCTGATGATGCATCAGGAAGTCAGTTCGTTTCTTGCCTGGGCGGTGATGGCCTACTTTCTCGGGGCTCAATTCTGGTACCGCTCCAAATCGCTTTCGCTCTTTGTCATTCCAGTCGTGTTTATTTTCACAGCCACCGCGTTGCTTTTACCGGCTGATCAGGAAGTCCCGTCGTTGCTTCGATTTGGGGAAAATTCCCCATTGCTGGTCGTGCATGCCAGTGTGTTTGTCCTGGCCTATGCCGCTTTTGTGATTACCTTTTTGGCCGGAGTCATGTATCTCATCCAGGAACGCGAGTTAAAGCTCAAACGCTTTGGATCCTTTGTGTTCCGGTTGCCATCACTCGATACCTGCGACGATCTGAGCTATAAGTCATTGGGGATTGGGTTTGTGTTGATGACATTCGGAATCGTGACTGGAATTGTCGGTTCACACCACGTCGCGGGAATTTACTGGCGCGGCGACCCATCAGAATTTCTTGCTTTGGCGACCTGGATTATCTATCTCTTTATGATTCATTGTCGCCTGACGGCAGGCTGGCGAGGCCGACGGGCGGCTCTGGTGGGGATTGTCGGATTTGCGATGACCCTGGTCAGTCTGGTTGGGGTCGGATATTTAAGCGGCTTTCACTTTGAATGAGGTCACCCACCACAAAAGAACAGACTTTTTCATCCCCACTGGTCGTCACATGATCGAAACTGTCAACGACCCCGGCGTCAACGCCGGAGCTTGAATCGCGCCGGGGCGCGATCACCCTCGTCACCAACGAAGGCGATTGTGTCCCAAGACGATCCTGAGCCGCAGGTTGACCAGCCCCCGTGGGAAACCACGGGAGACGTAGAACAGGTCAAGACACCCGGCCATGCCAGCCAGTGGCCGGCTCTGTCGGTTGTGGAACGGACTTTGGGGTCAGGAGTCCGAAAGCAACCCCGACAAGCCTGTTTTACCGGGCGAGGCACACTTTACCTGGGAAACCAGAGTCCGAAAGGAATACCAACGTGTCGAAAGTGTTTGTCCTGGATGCCAACAAACAACCCCTTGCGCCCTGCCATTCGGCGGTGGCACGCAAGCTGTTAACTTCCGGAAACGCCTCGGTTTTTCGGACCTATCCGTTTGTGATTATTTTGCATCGGGCGGTGGACGAACCCAATCTGCCGCCGCTACGCTTGAAAGTGGATCCCGGATCGAAGGTTTCGGGATTGGCCATCGTCAACGACGCCACTGGAGAGGTGGTCTTTGCCGCCGAACTGGAACACCGTGGAGAAACGGTGAAAGCCAGACTCCAGAGCCGGGCAGCCCAGCGGCGCAGTCGTCGTGGACGCAAAACCCGCTATCGGCGTCCGACCCGACCGGGTGGGAACGCAAGGTTTGGGAAACGCCGGGACGGGAAACCACGCCACTGTGCGGTGCCAAAACACCGCCGGGAGGAGTGGCTGCCGCCGAGCTTGCTGAGTCGGGTGGCGAATCTGACCACCTGGGTTGGACGGTTGGGGCGCTGGTGTCCGATTTCCCAATTGAGCCTGGAACTGGTGCGTTTCGACCTCCAGGCGCTTGAAAATCCTGAAATTTCCGGGGTCGAGTATCAACGGGGGGAACTGGCCGGGTTCGAAGTGCGGGAATACCTGCTCCTGAAATTTGGCCACCGCTGCGTCTATTGCGGGGTGACGGGCCTGCCGCTCGAACTCGACCACATTCACCCGAGTTCCCGTGGCGGTTCGGACCGGATCTCAAATTTGGTTACCGCCTGCAGATCCTGCAACCAACGCAAAGGCAACCAGACCGCCGAAGAGTTTGGGTCTCCCCAGGTTTCTGCGCTCGCCCGGCAACCGTTGAGGGATGTGGCAGCCGTCAACAGCACCCGATGGGCTTTGTACGAACGGCTCACGGGGTTCGGGTTGGCGGTCGAAACCGGCAGCGGAGGACTTACCAAATTCAACCGCATCCGGCGGGGAATGCCCAAATCCCATTGGGCGGATGCCGCCAACGTCGGTCGCAGTACCCCCGAAACCCTCGACACCCGCCACGTCCGGGTCTACTTGGTCACCGCCACCGGACATGGTTCGCGCCAGATGTGCCGGGTGGACCGCTTTGGCTTCCCGCGCACCACCGCCAAACAGACGGCAGTGGTTTCCGGCTTTCGCACCGGCGACCTGGTCACGGCGGTGGTGACCGGGGGCAAAAAAGCCGGCACCTATTCCGGACGGGTCGCCGTCCGCTCCAGCGGCTCATTCAATATCACCACGGCTACCGGAACCGTCCAGGGGGTTTCATATCGCTGCTGTCGGATTCAGCAGCGCCGGGACGGCTACCGTTACGCTGTTGTTTCACCCAACCACCTCCAACCGGAGCGGCGCTCCTCCCCGGCATGAACGCCGGGGTCTCCGCGCCGAAGAATTTGATGAATCTGGTACTCATTGGACTCAATCACAAAACTGCACCGGTTGAAATTCGCGAGCGGCTCGCATTTGGCTCGCAAATGCTGCATCACGCCCTCCACCATCTGGTTGATCGGGCCAATGTAGAGGAAGGGATGATTGTCTCGACCTGTAATCGGGTTGAAGTCCTGGCCAAAACGGCTGCCCATCCAAGCGAAGCGCGACACATTATCACCCAGTTTTTGTACAATTATCACACACTGCCTCAATCTGAGGTAGCACCCCACCTGTATATTCATGAAGGCCAGCAGGCGGTCCGCCATGTTTTCCGCGTCGCTTCAAGCCTGGATTCGATGGTGGTCGGGGAGCCACAGATTTTAGGGCAGGTCAAAGACGCCTATAACGAAGCCGTCAAAGCCGGGGTCGTCGGACGAACTCTGTATCGGCTTCTGCCACGGGCGTTTTCGGTTGCCAAGCGGGTCCGAACCGAGACCGGGATTGCGTCATTTGCGGTGTCGTTGAGTTATGTGGCGGTTGAACTGGCTCGAAAAGTCTTTGAAGACCTGCGCACCAAAACCGCGCTTTTGATTGGGGCTGGCGAAATGGCCGAACTGGCGGCCAAGCATCTGGTGGCAAGTGGAATTCGCAAAGTGCTGGTCGCTAACCGCACCCCTGAAAATGCCAAAAAACTGGCTGAAACACTGGGCGGAGGTGACTGGATGACCTTAGATTCATTGCCGGGGCGGCTTCACGAAGCTGACATTATCATTGCCTCAACCGGGGCTGAGACCTATGTGGTTGATGCGATGATGGCACGCTGGGCGCTTGAAAAACGTCGAAACCGTCCGATGTTGTTGATTGATATGTCGGTTCCGCGCAATATTGACCCGTCAATTGCCAATTATGACAACCTGTTTGTGTTTGATGTTGATGACCTGGAAAGCGTTATTGCCGCCAATTTACGCGAACGGCAACGCGAAGCCCAGCGGGCAGAAGGTATTATCGAGGTTGAAGCCGAGCAGTTTATTGCCTCCTTTCACGAGGCGGACCTTGGTCCCACCGTGGCCGCCTTAAAATCACGACTCACCCAGCTTGCGCATAACGAATTTGAGCGCCAGCGACGGCATCTGGGAGATTTAACCCCACAGCAGGAAGAAGCCATCAAAACCATGTTGCTGGGTTCATTTGTCAACAAAGTGATGCACCCGATGATCCGTGGCCTGCGTGAGGCCGTCCATCAGGAAGATGGCCGGGTTGATTTGCGTCAGATTTTTGAACTCGAACAACCGGCACGTTGCCTGAAAGGTGACTCGGAACCTGCAGAACACCGAATGGCAAACCCTGACAAAATGACAAAATAACTGGTGGCCGGGTGACAAGGTGATTTTTTTCATCCCGCATTCTTTCTCCACAGGCCGTAACCAACCTGCCTCAATTCAGCCACCGCTCCACAGCGAAACCCAACAAGCTGACAGGTGACAATTTGACTCCTTTCAGCCCTCAGCCCCAGGTCTTGAGCCCTGGTTTTGCAACCCCGAACCCTGAACCCCGAACCCCGAACCCTGAACATGACATCCTCTCCTTCCTCCCGACTCGACGCTGATTTGATTATTGGTTCACGCGGCAGTGCGCTTGCACTGTGGCAGGCCAACTGGGTCAAAGCGCAATTAGAAGCCGCTGTGCCTGACCGCCGGGTGGCAATTGAAATTATTAAAACCACTGGCGATAAAATTTTAGATGCGCCTCTCTCCAAGATTGGTGGAAAAGGACTCTTTACCAAAGAAATTGAAGAGGCGTTGCTGGATGGGAGCATTGATCTGGCAGTGCATAGCCTCAAGGATTTGCCGACTGTTTTACCGGCAGGCCTGAGTTTAGGCGCGATTACCCGGCGCGAAGATGTTCGGGACGCATTGATTGCCCGGTCTGGTATTCGATCATTGGCTGATCTTCCACAGGCGGCAGTAGTTGGGACAAGCAGTTTACGTCGGCAGGCTCAACTTCGCCTGCGCCGACCCGATGTTGAAATTAAAGATTTGCGGGGAAACGTTGATACCCGACTGCGAAAGCTCCGTGAAGGTCAGTATGACGCGATTATTCTCGCGGCTGCCGGAATCACCCGGCTTGGGCTGGCTGATCAAATTACCGAATACCTGTCAGTTGAACTGATGGTGCCAGCGGTTGGACAAGGGGCGCTCGGCATTGAAATTCGAGAAAATGACACGATCACCGGTGAGGCGGTTGGGGCACTCAATCATCGTGAGACCCGACTGGCATGCGAAGCTGAGCGGGCCTTTCTGGCCGCCCTTGGTGGTGGATGCCAGGTGCCAATTGCGGCAGCGGCCACTGTTGCTGGCGATACACTTCGTCTATGTGGGTTGGTAGCGAGTGTTGAAGGTCGTTCCGTGGTGCAGGGAGAGCAGGTTGGCAGTGCAGTTGATGCGGCTGACCTTGGTCAAAACCTGGCCCACACGTTGCTGTTAAGAGGAGCACGGGAACTTCTGAATGAAGAATGAAGAATGAAGAATGAAGAATGAAGAATGAAGAATGAAGAATGA
>CAZXCE010000078.1:0-19402 GCA_964639175.1 uncultured Clostridia bacterium | reverse complement strand
ACCCGCGTGAGCGGGTGGGTTGCCACGGCGAGGAAGCTTTACTTCTGAAAAACGGTTAACCCCGATAATGTCTATTCTCTTTTTCGTCCTTTTCGTCCTTTTCGTCCTTTCCGGAACCCTGAACCCCTTATGAAACAGCGTCTTACCGAAAACAAACTCATCCTGATCAAGCGGCGGACGCGCCTTGATGAAATGATTGTGCGCTATAACACGGTCAATCAGGCCAAGTTCTATATCGAGCATCAAAACGCTGATTTCTCTGACTACCAGGCTGAGCACGATCAATACAATCAGGCGCTCCGCGAAACTGAAAGCTGGTTGGGCGAATTTGGGCGGGTTCAGGTAGTAGACCGGGCGTTTTTGCCAAATTTTATCTTTGGCAAAGACGACACAATTGTGGTGCTTGGGCAGGATGGACTTGTGGCCAATACGGTCAAATATGCGCCAGCCCTGCCGATTATCGGCGTCAATCCGGACCCGAAACGCTGGGATGGCGTGCTGCTGCCCTTTACTGTTCAGGATTTGCCAAAAATTGTCCCGGAGGTTTTCAACCAGCGACGAGGATTTCAAGAAGTTTCGATGGCCAAAGCCCAGCTCAACAACGGCCAGACACTCTATGCCGTCAATGATTTTTTCGTTGGGGTTAAATCGCACACGTCGGCACGATACACCCTCCAAATCGGAAATCAAAAAGAACAGCAATCATCAAGTGGCGTCATCATTTCGACCGGGCTTGGTTCCACCGGCTGGTTTACCAGCCTGATGCGTGGTGCGCTCGAAGTTGCTTCGCGGATTTCAGGCCAGACGCTTTCACATCAGTATTTTCAGAAACTAAGCTGGGATGCCGATATGCTGTACTATACTGTTCGCGAGCCATTTCCCAGCAAAACGTCTGCGACCAACCTTGTCTTTGGTGCCATTACGCCGGCCACACCACTCAAACTCATTTCACAAATGTCCGAAGCCGGCGTGATTTTTAGTGATGGCATTGAACGCGATTTCCTGGAATTCAACTCTGGAACCCAGGCCACTATCACGCTAGCCGAAGAAAAAGGGCATTTAATTGTGTGAAGAACTTCTAGTCTTGAGTCCTTCACAGGCCGTGACTTCTCACGGCGAAGGAATGGTTAAAAAACAACTTCCTGACTTTCATTTTGGGTCGAAACCACTTTCGTTTGAGTTTTGTCGGAAACACATTGAGCCAATACAGCAGAATCCTTTCGGAACGTACCGGCTACAATGGCGGCTTGCAAATTACGATTTGTGGCGGCAATGATGTGGACATCAACCCGAATCGGACGATTGCCGCCGACGCACTCAACTTCGCGCTCTTCCAACACGCGCAGGAGTGAGATTTGGGTTTCGAGTGGAATCTCTCCGATTTCACCAAGGCAAATCGTTCCGCCATCAACCAGTTTACCCCACCCCAATCGTCGCTGAATAGCACCGCGGAAAGCCCCTTTTTCATGGTCGGATAATTCTGAAGCAACCAGTGACGGAGAAATTGTGGCACAGTTGACGCTGACAAACACTCACGACGACCGTGAGGGCCGTTTTTTGATGTCACGACAACCCGAAAGCCATTTTTTCAATCTCAACCAGCCAAACAACTCACATTCCTGATAACTTGCGGATTCTCTGGTTCAAACCTAATATTCAAATTCTCTTCCAAGCCTGAAAAATGAATCATCCACAAGGATTTAGCACAAAATGACTCAATCCTGTTGGATGGAGGTTCCCCCTTTGCCCCAAATCGTTTTCAACCCGTGCGAGCATTTGAAAAGGAGCTGGCTATGTTTTGTTCAAGGTGTGGATATGAAAACAATGATTCGGTCCGATATTGCACCCGCTGCGGGTCAAATCTTGAAGTGTTGACCCGTCCCGCACCTGTCCTGGGTGAGCCCACCATGCTGGTTGGAATCTCACAGGTAAGCTGGCTTCTGGCCTGTGGGGCCTTGCTTGGGGTCTCGATCTTTTTCCTTGTCTTTCTGATTTTTGATTTTATCCGCGACCGGTTCCATCCAGGGAGGCCCGAACAACTCGTGTTGTTGCTGATGACCTGTCTGGGTCTGGCGGTCGGAATGGTCGGAACCGCCTGCTATCTGGCATCCAAACTGGTCCTGTCCTTCGCCAAAGCCGGGCAGGCGTCGTTACTGAAGTCACCGCCCATTAATCCCCCCGAAATCGAAGCTCCCCGCCAGACCACTGGCCTTGACGAGCCAGCCTGGTTCTCGGGGAAAGTGCCTCCGCGAAGCGTCGTTGAGCCGGTCACCAATCGCACCCAGGGATAAAAGAAATCCTCTCCGGTCATATTTTCCTGAGGCTTTCCGCTATGGAGACCATATCATGCGTCTTATTCGTCTACAGAAGCTTGATGTTTTGATGGTTCTCATCCTGTTCGGAGCGCTCGTTTCCTTTTCTTCTCAAACTCAAGCCGGTCAACAATCATCGGAGAGCAAACAAAATCAATCTACTCAAAAGGTGACATTAAAATTCTTGAGGCTTGAAAAAGTTCAGGACTCATCCAACGAACAGATTGTTGCCTTCTTTCAACTTGCAAACCTGACCAGCCACCCATTCCGGTATGAAACGGAGGCCGCCCAGCCAGTTTTCCCAGTTCATGAAAGGCTCTATCGTTCCTGGTTTGGTTGGAAAAATCACCTGCTTTATATTGACGACTCAGGCTGGGGAGAATATGAGCTCCAACCAGGGGAATCAATTGAAGTCCAGGTCAGGCTTGAATCTCAAGACTATAACCGGGCACTCAGGGTTGCCATTTATGGTCATCACAACAATCAGGTTGTTCGGGTTGTCAGCCAGACCTTTGAATATCGGCAGCACAAATGACCAGATTCAATGGTAGCGGCACCTATGAGAAATCCGGTTGAGTCACTGTTGAGATTGCCCGGCGTGATTGATATCACCCAACTCCTGGCACTACGTGTCACATCACGAGTTTTCCCCGCTCGGGCTTACCGTTTAACCCGCCAGCCACGAACGACCGATCCCGATCTGAAAAACGCGGAAGGTTATATTCAAGGGTTTCGATTTACTCAAACCTGGGCGCTTCAACCATCCGTGGCGCAATCACTGTGGAAAACGATTTTTCATTTGAAGCTCTATGGGAATCGTAACACCTTCGGAATGCGCTGTTTCAATCCAGGCACAGCCATCGAGTTTGGGCAAGGGATTGGTTCAGTTCAAGTTGTGATTTGCCTTGGGTGCCATTGGGTTTATTTTCACAAAGGTAATTGGCGATTTGCACTGGCTTTAACTCCTCGGGGTGTTACCGAATTGAGAGATGCCTTATCCAATCGTTTGCTTCAGCCACTTGAAGTGAAAGTGACACAATTTTCACAAGCGCAAGCTTGAACTCGATAAAAGGCGGTATGACGATGATTTTTCGGGAAGCAACACACTCTGACATTCCGGCCATGTCAGAAATTCGCTTACTGGTGAAAGAAAATGTTCTTTCCAATCCAGGCCGGATTACCCGACAAATGTATGAAGACTACCTTGGCCCACTCGGAAAGGGCTGGGTGTGCGAAATCGAAGGAACGGTGGTCGGGTTTTCCTATGCTGCCTGCGAAGATCATTCCATCTGGGCGTTGTTTATTCACCCGGATCATGAGGGCAACGGTATTGGGTCACGGCTTTTGAAGCTTGCAACTGACTGGCTGTTTGAACGTGGCGCACCTGGGGTCAGTTTAAGCACCGAAGTCAATACCCGTGCCGACCGATTTTATGCCGCCCAGGGCTGGCACCGGGGTGAAATCAAAGGTGAATTTCCCGAAGTGGTCTACACCCTTAAACGCCCGGCGCAGGTGACAGAGTAACTGGATGACCAGTGACAAGATGATTTTTTCATCCTTCATCCCTTTCGAAAACCCGCAACCCGCAACCCGCAGCCCGCAACCCGCAACCCGGTCATTCCTGCTTCTTCAGTTGTTTCGCCAGAAACTGGCGGATAAACCGGGTTATTTCTGACTGGTGTGTTTCAAGCGCAAAGTGCCCGGCATCTTCAAGCAGGTGAAATTCAATCTTCTTCAAATCACGCTGATAGGCTTTTGCCCCATCAATGGTGAAAAACGGGTCGTGTTTCCCCCACACAATCAGGGTTGGTGGCTGATACGTGCGGAAAAATTCTTGAAATTTCGGATAAAGCGCAACATTGGTCTGGTAATCACCAAACAAATCAAGCTGCACGTCGCTATTCCCTGGTCGGCTGATATGTGCCCAGTCATTTGTCCATGTATCTGGGCTGACCAGTGCGACCTGTGACTCTGGCAATCCTCCTATGTATTGTTGCCTGATACCTTCAGGTGTGAGCCAGCCGCGCAACTGCTCACGATTGGCCTGGGTTGGGTTGCTCCAGTATGCCTTTAACGGCGCCCAGCCTTCACTTAACCCTTCCGCATAAGCATTTCCATTTTGAACAATCAGCCCAACCACCCGTTCAGGGGCCCGCAGTGCCAGCCGTAAACCGACCGGGGCACCATAATCTTGAATATAAAGCACATACCGGTTTAAACCAATGGTTTGGGTAAACCGGTCAATGATTTTGGCATACCCATCAAAACTATACTTGAATTGCTTGCCGTCAGGAAAATCACTTTCACCAAACCCTGGATAATCTGGCGCAATGACGTGATAACGGTCTGCCAGGGCAGGAATCAAATTCCGAAACATATGTGATGATGTCGGGAACCCGTGCAGCAATAAAAGGGTTGGTGCGGTTTTTGGGCCAGCTTCCCGGTAGAAAATCCGGATTCCGTCCACTTCAACCAGACGGTGATACACCTGTGTGTGCTCCTGGCGTCTGACACTCGCGCTCGTTGTTTCGGTGCCAATTCCAAATAGAAAAATACCAAACACTGCACAGGCAATGGTCAGGTGATGAAATTTCATGGTCGTGCTCCTTGTAAAACCAGATATTAACCAGTTAAAGTAATTTTTACCGGTTATAGAAAATATATAACCTATAAAACATATTTTTGCCAGTTATATTTCCTGAAGGAGAACTTTTTCATGGAAAATTCACCAGAGACATTGACCTTCCAGTTTCTCGGCTCTGATGTGTGCCTTGATTTCATCAATACCCAACTGATGGCCAATGGCCAGCCTGTGGACCTGCTGCATTCCTTTTCAGACCTGGTAGCCTGGAGTATTGAAGCTGGAATTATATCTCCGGGCCAGGGTGAGGCCCTGATTCAAAACTGGGCTGGTCATCCCAAAGCCGATCAGGTTTTTGAGCAGGCGCTTGCCCTGCGAGCCACCTTGAAGGAACTCGTGATCCGGTTTGGTCAGAGGGCTGATATTTCAGAATCCAGTCTTGAGTTGTTAAATGAATTGCTGCGCGAACGCGCTGGATATTTTGAAGTTCAGATCACCAGTGCCGGACTGCACAAACACTTTTTGCCTCGGATGACGGAACCGGTGGACATCCTGGTGCCAATTGCCGAAGCTGCCGCCGATTTGTTGAGTTCAGATGATCCGACACTGGTGAGAAAGTGCGAAGCAACTGATTGTCTGATTTATTTTTATGACACGACCAAAAACCATGCCCGGCGGTGGTGTTCAATGAGTCTCTGTGGAAATCGAGCCAAGGCGGCAGCCCATTATCGTCGAAAACGCCAGGACGTCCGCCCATAGCCTTTCAGATAAATATTTCTTTGGAGTGCGGCAACTTGTTGCAGCTTTGGTAGCCAGCGACTTGTTGCTGAATCACTTCGGCCCAACTCAGATTGGGTAACGACAAGTTGTTGCACTCCAAATTTTTTCTTGAAAACAACGGTTATTGATGCCCGGCTGCCAGTGCGGGGGCAAAGTCAAAAAATCCAGTGATTGATGCCAGGCGGTCGTCCACCATGACTCCAAAATCTACCCCGCCAGCCAGAGCGGCGCCACCTTCCGGTCCAAATTCCCAGGCAAAACGAAACCGGTTGTGATGAGCATCCACATCGCTGATTCGCCGGACTTTTAGCCCAGGAAACTGATCCTGCAGTCCCTGAGCCATCGCATCAAGGCCAGCATGCCCTTCGGCCTGCCCCATTGGATCAGCGAAGGTACAGGTTTCGGTCCACAAGCTGGCAATCAGTTCCTGTCGCCGTGCCCGATCAGTTTCATTACACATTTGAATATAGCGATCAACCAGTTCGGTTACATTGTTCATATCGGTCTCCATTGGAAAATTTTTAAAGGTGTCTCCCAACCGCAGTGGCCAGGTGTTTGTCTGGGCTGCATTTTCCGGTTTTAGTCGGTGGAAGCAATTACCTCGCAGGTAATGGGAACAGTTCAGGCGACCGTGGTAAGGTTGTGCTCCCAAAGGAGAATTGTGTATGCAATCTGTCGGAACTTTGCTCCGTGAGTGGCGCACCCGCCGCCGACTGAGTCAGCTTGATCTGGCCTGTGAAGCCAATATTTCAACCCGTCACCTGAGTTTTCTTGAAACTGGTCGTGCCACCCCCAGCCGGGAAATGGTGATTCATCTGGCGGAACAACTCAATGTTCCGTTACGTGAGCGAAACCGTTTGTTGACGGCAGCCGGGTACGCACCGGTTTTCCCGGAAAGATCACTTGAATCACCAGCGCTTGAAGTCGCCCGCAGAGCAGTTGATATGGTTCTGGCCGGACACGAGCCGTTTCCAGCCCTGGCAATTTGGCACCTGGTGGCATCCAACAAGGCAGTTCGACTTTTACTTTCTGGAATTGATGCCAGCCTGTTGTCGCCTCCGATCAACGTGCTTCGCATCACGTTGCATCCACTGGGACTGGCCAAAAGAGTTGTCAATTTCAGTCAATGGCGCGTTCATATTCTGTCCAGGGTGCGCCGCGATATTGAACTCACAGGCGACCCGAGGCTGGCCGAGTTGTTGAATGAACTCTTGACCTATCCGTCAGCCTACAGCACTGAGTTGACTTCCCCCGATCATCCAATTGAAGCCCTGAGCCCGGTAGTTCCCTTCCAATTGTGGACTGACCAGGGGCAGCTTTCTTTTATCAGCACCACTGCAATTTTTGGGACACCAATTGACATCACGCTTTCAGAGCTGGCAATTGAATCTTTTTTCCCGGCGGATGCCCACACGGCTCAGGTTCTGCGCTCTGCACAACCAGTTGCCGGTGAATAAGCCGATTGAACCCTGGGCCAACTCCGCGATACAGTGCCGGTTCATTTCTCAATTTCCCATATTTTCTAACCCAAATTTTCCACATTTTTGAGGAGGACCCAATGCGACTGGCCCATGCCCCCGCGGCTTTGACTGATCTCCGGACCCCAACGCCCACCGAACCGCTCCGAGTGCTTTTGAGCGGCTGCCTGATGGGACTTCCCTGCGGCGTTGACGGCTCCGACAATGGAATGGGCGGCGTACTGACCGACCTGGTTGCCTTGCCAACGGTGAAGGCATTTTCATTTTGTCCCGAAGACCACGCCCTTGGCACACCACGAACCCTGCCGGATATTCATGGCGGTGATGGCGCTGATGTACTGGATGGAAAAGCGAGGGTGCTTGATGAACATGGAACAGATTTGACCGAAGGCATGATCCGGGGCGCACAAGCGATGCTCAGTTTTGCCCAGGCAAATCAGATCGAACTGGCAATTTTGACCGATATGAGCGCTGCCTGCGGGAGTCAGGTCATTTCAGATGGCTGCCGATTGGAGGCAGACCGCAAGTACCAGATAGGGGTTGGGGTTTCAACGGCGCTGCTTTTGAGAAACGGCTTTCCAGTGGTCAGTCAGCGGGATTTTCGAACTCTGGGAAAAATCCGAATGATGCTGGAACCTGGTTTTTCACCTGACCCGGAGGCCCTGGATCATCATGAAAAAGAATGGTACCGAACCTATTTTCAAGCCTCGACCACTCAGTAATGCCGGTCAGGGTTCAGGGAAATACAATTTTTTCAATTATTTAGTTTCCCGCTATACAAAAACTTCAATCCAAAATGGTTAGCAATGCTCACTATGCTCACACTTGATCATCTGGTTCTGGTTGCTCCGACCCTTGAGGCAGGCGCCCACTATGTCGAATCACAGCTTGGCAGCCGGCCTTTTCCGGGTGGACAGCATCGCGAACTCGGAACCCATAACCTGTTGCTTCGCATTGGCGAAGACTGTTTTTTGGAAGTGATTGCTGTTGATCCAGCCGCGACGTTGCATCAGGGACCACGAGTTTTTGGTTTGGGAAATCAAGCCTCCGTCGAGGCTGACTGGCTGGCTGGGAACCGGCTCAAAACCTGGGTTGGTCGAACAACCCGGTTGGAAGCCATTGTGGGTCAATACGGTTCTCTGGTTGGTGAAATCAAATCGGTCAGTCGCGGTGAACGACGCTGGAGAATGACCATTCCAGCCGATGGTTCATTGCCACAGGGTGGGATCATCCCAACTTCAGCCGAATATGAACCAGGAATGATTCCGGCTCACCATATGCCGGATACAGGGTACACACTCCAGCAAGTCATCGTGCAAGCTCCGGATGGTGAAACTGTGCGTCAACTATATACCCAACTTGGTGTATCTGGACCAGTTGTCATTGAAGCTGGATCGCCAGCGAGCTTGCGGGCACTGATCCAAACTCCAAACGGAATGGTTGAACTCCACTAATCCATAACATTGAGTCAGAGACAGGATGACAATGGATCATCCTGTCTCCCTGGTTCTTCACCCGGCCTGGGTCTTGCCGATCTCGGCGGTCCAGCCTTTGCGCAAGAGGCTGATTTGCGCCGTATGGTAAATTTTATGCCGGGCTGTCGCCCGCAGCAGTTGTCGGATTGAATAGTTTTCCCCCACGACTTTTTCATTTAAACCCGCCTCCGTCAGACGAGCAACTTCGTCGAGGAACCGCGCCTGGATGTCGTTCAATCGGGTCATCGCATTTTGCCAGGCAGCCTCACTGGTGTCTGAAACCGGTGGAAAATCCCCTTCTTCCGGCTCAGAGGTTGAATGTCCTTCCAACCGACGAACAGTTACATTCTCCCAGGCGGCAATGTGCAGTACCAGTTCCCAAATGCTGTGGGCATCGTGAATTGGTTGAGCAGCAGCCTGAGTGGCAGAAATGTTTTCGAGTACTTCGCGAAGTGCCGGGCCGTGGCCGGCATCACCATCGTGAATCCGTGTCAACTCATCTAACAATTCATTTACTTCTGACATGGGATAAATCCTCCAAAAAAGCTGGTTGAAACTTCGTAGTGTTGGACGTTTGGCTCAAATTCGAGCAGATATTGCTCGTCTTCCGGGTAGTATTTTGCAAATTCGTACTCATCACCGGCAAACCGCTGGATTGATTCATAGGAATCCCACAGCGAGAGCGTAAGAAAATGGGCTTCGGTGCCCTCGATTTGACGAAAAACAAAGGCGCCTAAATTTCCCGGTGTCTGGCGATAATCGGGAACACCGGTCTGGTTGATATACTCAAGGTAGGCGTTTGCCTGGCCGGCCAGTGTCCGACCGTGCCAGATTCGCGCAATCATAATGGCTTCCTTTCCTGGTCGGTTGATTTCTGATCTGAAGTGAACGATAACTCTTTTCGGAGTGCGCTGACGGGTGGTGAACTCGAAAATTATGACCTGTCACAGCCCTCCAAAATTGCTTTCTACATTTGACGAATTGTTCGTAACCGGTTAACTTGCTTTTGATAGTTACAAGATAAACCAACCCGCGTAACCTGTCAAACAGTTTTTGACAGTTACATAGCATTTTTTTTATGAATCTGAGAGAACGCCCGATTGCTTCAACTACCTTGGTTGCTGGTCGTCTGTGCCTGGACTTTGTCAACACGGTCGGCGGTCGCCAAAGCATTTCATCATCCGATTCACTGGCAACGGTGGCCTATCAGGTGACCGATGATAAATTTACCGACTATCTTGATTTGCTGGCCTGGAGTCGGCTGACAGGAGTGCTGACCGAGCCGGAAGCCACGCAACTGGCACATCTGGCTGACCAGCATCCGACAGAAGCAACCAGCGTAAAGGAACGGGCGATTGCACTTCGCGAAGTGATTTACCGCATCAGTCTGGCGATTATTCATCAAACCGAACCGCAGCCTGCCGACCTGGAAGGCCTCAACCAGGAAGTGGCCAGGGGGTACAGCCATCTGAAAATCACACTGCAACCTTCCAATACTTTTACCTGGGGGTGGAATGGCGATGGTACGGCGCTTGATCAAATGCTGTGGCGGATTGCGGATTCTGCGGCTGAACTCTTCACCGGGGGCGAACTGACTCGAATTCGTCAATGTGGCGGTGAAGGCTGTGGCTGGCTGTTTGAAGATACCAGCCGCAACAGTCGCCGCCAGTGGTGCGATATGCAAACCTGTGGCAACCTGGCCAAAGTCCGGCGGTTTCGTTCGCGACAACGCACGTCCTAGAAAACTGCTTTATGACACTTTCATTGCTTGAATTTGGCTCTCTGGTCGCAGGTGTTGATTACGTGCTGAGACCTGGTGGATATGCCGTGGTCCGAAATTCGGCGGGACAGATTGCCCTGATCTCAGCACCGGCAGGATATGTGCTGCCTGGTGGTGGTCAGGGAGCCATATGAATCACCTGAAGCAGCGGCCATTCGGGAAAGTTATGAAGAGTGCGGATCGAACATCCACGTGCAATCCTTGATTGGCACGGTTGATGAACTGGTTTTTGCCAAAGCCGAAGGAATTTACTTTCGCAAGCGGTGTACTTTTTACGCGGCTGAGTTAATTCACCAGACTCAGTGTGGGGAAAGTGATCAGCACCTGGTCTGGGTGACCCCTGCTCAGGCCGGTGAATTGTTGCGGTTTGAAAGCCAGCGGTAGGCAGTGACCACATGTGGTCTATAAAAAAGTTGATCGGAGTCTTTACCTTTGAATCCTGATTCAAAGGTAAAGACTCCGATGGATGTGTTTCATTTGTAATGATTCAACCGGTTGTGATCGTCAGGCGGCCTTGTTTTTGGTCAAATCCCAGCCCTTGGAAATGTTCCCCATGGCCTGACCGGTGGTCTGATCAGTTGGCGTATAATTCCATTCAATTTTGCCGTAACTCAATTGAAGGTTCTCGGTTGGAATTGATTCGCCGTCACCGCCGCCACCGACGCCATTGACAGTATAATTGGTGATCAACACATCGTGCAAAATGTAACGCATAAAGGTTTGTTTACTGGTTCCCCCGGAACGACAAATTTCGATGGTGGCTTTGGCAAAGTGCTGACCGCTCGAACACGCAAATGCCAGATGTGGCGTGGATTTATCCAGGGCTTTGGTAAAGTTAAATTCACTGAAGTTTGCCCGTTCGGCTGATTTGGAACCATGTGAGCTGGACGAATAAGAATTCATCTGGCTCACCCCCCAATTATAGGCAAGGACCTCAATTTCGTTTTGGTGTTTTGCATCCCGGCTTTCACCCTGGATACCTTCTATTTTCAAAAATGCATCAAAGGCCATGACAATAGATCTCCGTTAAGTTTGGTTAAGTGAGTAAGTTTGGGTTGGATTCCTGGTTCTTAGTTTTTTTCACAAGTACCAGCTCCTGAGCATCAGATACTACGCACTGGTTGTACCATTTTGGAATAAACTTTTCGTATAAAGAAATCATTAAATAACTGAAATCAATAAATTTAATTCATTCTTTATTCTTCATTCTTCATTCTAAATTGGTATTTTTATCGTTGATTGGCTGGGGCCGGGAGTTCCGAAACCAGCCGTAAAGAAATGGCAATTTCATCAAGCTGGAAATGTGGCCGCAGGTAGCTGACCGCTTTGTAGCATCCAGGCTTGCCCTTGACTTCGGCGACTTCGATTCGCGCTTCACGCAACGGTAACCTGGATTTCTGCTCCTGAGTGGCGTTATCATCAATCAACACATAATTTGTAATCCAGCGGTTGAGATAATCCTCAACGTTCTTGCGTTCCATAAACGAGCCAATCTTGTCACGCATAATTGCTTTCAGGTAATGCGCAAACCGGCTCACTGCAAAGATATACTGCAATTGGGACGATAGCCGGGCGTTAGCATTGGCAAAGTCAGTGTCGTATTTTTTGGGCTTGTTGGCCGAGTTCGTACCAAAAAACGCCGCATAATCGGTGTTCTTGCAATGCACCAGAGGGATAAAGCCCAGGTCACTGAACTCTTTTTCACGGCGGTCAGTGATGGCAATTTCGGTTGGGCACTTCATCGCCACTTCACCATCGTCAGTCATAAAAGTATGGGTTGGGAGTCCCTGCACCAGGCCACCGCCTTCAACACCGCGAATGGCCACGGTCCAACCGTGATGGGCAAAGGCTTCGGTCACGCGTACACCCAGCGCGTATGCGGCATTCCCCCACAGATACTTTTTGTGATCGCGGCCAGTCACATCTTCTTCAAACCGGAAGGTTTCAGTCTCTGCCGTTTCCGTGCCATAGGGCAACCGCAACAGGTTATGTGGCAGACACAGGCCAACATAGCGCGAATCTTCCGAGTCCCGGAAAGAACGCCATTTAACGTATTCAATCCGGTCAAAAATCTTGGCCAGGTCACGAACTTCACCGAGCTGGGTAAAACTTTCCCAGCCAAAGAGCTTTGGTGAAGCCGCTGAAATAAACGGGGCGTGGGCCGCCGCCGCCACACCTGACATTTTTTCCAGCAACGCCATGTCCTGGGGATGGTTGGTAAATTCAAAATCCCCAATCAAACAACCATACGGAGCGCCGCCAAACGTGCCATATTCTTCTTCATAGACCTTTTTGAAAATTGCCGACTGGTCAAACTCAATGGCATTGGTAACATCCTTGAGCAACTCTTTTTTTGAAATGTTAAGGACCCGGATTTTCAACTGAGTGCTTGTTTCGGTTTCAAATACCAGATATTGCAGTCCCCGCCAGGAAGCCTCCATTTTCTGAAATTCCTGATGATGCAAAATTTCATTGACCTGCCCGGTCAACAGCGAGTCAATTTCCGCAATTCGCTGCATAATGGCTGATTCCAGATCTTTGGAAATCACCAGTTCGCCGTCGAGGACTTGCTGGACAAATTCAGTGACCAGATCTTTGGCCATTGCTTCCTGGGTTTCATCCTGGGCCATCTGGCCTTCGGTTATAAGCTGGTCCAGGAGCGATTGATCTGAGAAATCTGCGGTACTGGCCGCAGCCGGTGCGAATGAATGAAGCCGGCTATTCATTGGAATTGCCCTCCTCATCAACCAAAGTTTCTTCAATCGGGGCGGCCAATCCTAAAACGCGTCCAAGCTGGCGCTGTTTTTCGGTGTTTTGAACCACGTCGGTCAGCAAGGCTTCAAGCTTCATATTGCCATCCATCTTTGACAGCAGGTCTGACAATTTGCGCCGGGCTTCGATCAGTTTCCGCAACGCTGGCACTTGTTGAACCAGCGCATCTGGATGAAAATCATCCATGGTTTTAAATTCAAGTTCGACCGCCAGTTGGGTATTGGTGTCAGCCAGTTTGTTCTCAACCCGCATGGCAATTTTCGGCTTCATTTTGGCCATCACCTGGTTGAAGTTATCCCGGTCAATTTCAACAAATTTCCGATCTTTCACGCGCGGCATTTCCGCCAGGGATTTACCAGAAAAATCGCCCATCACGCCGACCACAAACGGGAGTTCTTTCATTTCGATAGCGTCGCCGATTTCCACATCATAGGTAATTTGAACCCGTGGCGGTCTGACGCGATCAAGTTTATGCTGGATACTTTCTTTCTTGGGCATTGTCTGTTGTCCTCGCTCTCCGAGCTGAAATCTTCAATTTCAATTTGTTCAGAAGAAGGGCAAGGCGTGTGCCAGATGAGAAAAATAACCGCAACCCAATATCAAAAAATCGCTCAACTATACAATGACACGACTCAGGATTGAGCAAAATATAACGTATTCAATAGTTTAGCTTTCTGATGAATAAAGAGCACGCTTTCAAAACGGTCTCACTACGGGTTCAAAAGGTGTCTTCTCGCTATCACTCCAATTACAAACTGACTCCACTGGCGCCGAATGGAATTAAATGCAGTAATCAATCCATCAAATAAATTGTAAACTCATTCAATTCAACCAGCCGATTCAAATTAAATCTCCACACCAGAGTTTAAGAAGTTGAAACCTACATCTCACTGAGGGTCACCGGTAGCGGCGGGTTTGATGACTCGCGACTGGCTACTCGCCTCTGGCCCGATTCAGCTATAATGCTGCATCCTTTAATCTGCAGGCTCTCATACCATGGTTTCCCTCAAGCATTCGCGCTGGTTGCTCATTTTCTTTATCTGGACGGTCGTTGGACTGTTCTTCACATCGCAAGGCTATCTCTTTCACACAGTTGCGAGTATCGAGCAATTTAATCTCGGGAAATGGCTGTTTCGAGAATTTACCTACTGCTATCTGTTCGCCCTGGCCACGCCCGGCATCTGGTGGCTGGCAGATCGAATTTCGATTGACCGACAGAACTATGGTCGCGGGTTGCTCGTCCATATTCCGATGAGTCTCGTCACATCAATGGCGATTAAGGGCCTGCATCAAATGCTGCTGGTCCTGCTGGTGGATGATCCCCGCATGGTTGGCAACAACCCATTGCTCAATATTGCCTCGGCGTCGTTTTCATTCGTAACCCTTTTAAAATTCACCTATTACACTCTCGATACCGGGGCACTGATCTATTGGGTGATTTTGTCGCTGAACCACACGTCACGCTATATTCAGCGCTATCAAAACGAGGAAGCCCGGTCAGCCCGACTCGAACAACAACTCACTCAGGCCCAGTTGGAAGCGCTGAAAATGCAATTGCAGCCGCACTTTCTGTTTAACACGCTGCACTCAGTCTCCGAGCTGCTCCATGAAGATGTCGAGGCAGCCGATGAAATGATTGCCAATCTGGGGACTTTTTTACGGATGACACTGGAAAACTCTGGGAATCACGAAGTGACGCTCCAGCAGGAACTTGATTTTCTCAAATGTTATCTGGAGATTGAACAGGTGCGGTTCCGCGACCGACTAACGGTTCATTATGAAATTGAACCGGATACACTCCAGGCCAGCGTGCCGAATCTGATTTTTCAACCGATTGTGGAAAATGCAGTACGGTATGCTGTTGCCCCACGTCCGGCAGGCGTGATTTCGATTCGGGCGCAACGTGAAAATGGCTGGCTCAAACTTGAAATCGAAGACGATGGACCTGGGTTGCCACTCAACGAACGCTCTGAAACTTCAATCACCGAGGGTCTTGGACTCACCAACACCCGCAGCCGACTGTTTCAGCTTTATGGCCATCAAGCCCGCTTTCAATTAGGAAACGGCCAGCCTCAGGGAACACGAGTTTCGCTTGAAATTCCATTTCGAGCTGGCACCGCCGTATCAGCGCCAGCCAGACGAGCCCGAGCGGTAGTATCATGATCAAAGCCATCATCGTTGACGACGAACAACTGGCGCGAAATCGCATCCGGCGGATGCTCAAAACAGATCCATCCATTCTGGTCGTGGGTGAATTTGCCAGTGGCGAAGAGGCGCTCACAGCCATCAAAGCCCAACCACCTGATTTGTTGTTTCTGGACGTGCAAATGCCTGGGATGGATGGATTTGGGCTCCTTTCAGCTCTGGGGGAGAATGAATTGCCGGTGGTGGTATTTGTTACGGCCTTTGACCAGTATGCCCTCAAAGCGTTCGAAGCCTTTGCGCTTGATTACCTGCTCAAACCCTTTGACCGCAAGCGGTTTGAGAAAACTGTCCAGCGTGCCAAACAGATTATCGAACACCAACGGCTCAGCCGGACCAGTCAGAATCTGGCGGCACTTTTGGAAAACCTGAAACCCCAGACCAGTTATCTGGAACGGCTGGCGGTCAGACAGGGCGATGGGCTCCGGTTCATCAAAATCGAAAGCGTGGATTGGATTGAAGCGGAAGGAAATTATGTCAAATTGCACACCGGTCAGGAATCACACCTGTTGCGCGAGCCAATCAGCCACCTTGAAACCCGACTTGATCCAAAGCGTTTTGTGCGCATTCATCGGTCAACCCTGGTCAACCTTGACCGGGTAGTTGAAATTCATCCTTTGTTTCATGGGAATTGCTGTATTGTGCTTCAGGATGGAACCCAGTTGACCATGACGCGCAACTATCGCGAAAACTTTCCGCACTTACCTGACCGATTGACCTGAAGCCACCGTCTGAAATCAGTACCATCTGCATCAGCCTGTAAGGACATCAAGAAGAGAGTGGAAATCAGTTTCCGCACCGCGAAGGCTCGATTTTAGTGACATTCGCTTTAACTCAACGACCTGGTTGGGACTGATCTTTGAGCAAGGCGTTCCTCTTTTGAGCAAAATTTGGGTCATTCTTCATTCTCAATTCTTCATTCTTCATTCTTCATTCTTCATTCTCCGCCTCGGGTTTCATATTTGACCTCGGTTTTCCATTTCCCGTTCACCAGTCGTTTGGTGGTGATTTTGACCTTTGATTCATCTTCAATGGTTGCGTCTTCAATGATTTCAAGGATTTTTTGTGGTGCATTGTTGACGACGGTGAACTCTTCGGTGACGTGGTAACAACACCCGCTTTTATCGAAGGTACGGAGGATTTTCTGGTCGCTATCAACTTCAAACATTCCCAGATGAGCGCCCAGCAGGCTGAATCTTTTATCGTAGACAAATTTCCGGGCAACCCGATTGGACAGATAAACCGAATACGACGGCATGCCATAGGAACCGTTGGTGCCGTTGCAAATCGCGACATCTTCCATGCCATCAAAATTAAAATCGCCGATGTTGATCACGCTTTGCTGGTCATAGAGCAATGAAATATTCACATTGGGATTGCCCTGTTCATCCAGCGAAATGGAGGTATCAGGCAATGTGATGACCTGATACGGCGTGGTGCCGCCTTTTTTGAAAAATGAAAAGGATGCTTTCCCACGGCAACTCCCCTCCTCACACGTTTCGACACTGATTTTGATGTCAAAATAGTGAGACGCATTGGTAATCTCAAATTGTTGCTGTGCCATAACCGAAGACGTGGCTGAAAGAAGAAAAAATACAGTGATAAGCAAGATTCGACTCATGGTTTCTGGGTACTCCTCAAAATAAAGGTGCTGAAGTTCAAGCTTCACCAGGCACTTGCATAGTGCCTCGTAACGACTTTTGCAAGGCAAAGCTTGAACCCCTAACCAAACTCACTTTCTAAAAGGCTTGTGCTGGACGTTCTCTCATCAATTGAGCGGCACAGTCAACACTGAGTAGTTTAACTGGCCATCCACCTGGTGAATCAGCATTTTGCCGTCAACCACATCGCCGGCTAAAAACGACGCCTTGCCGTTCCACAACACCGGTTCATCGCCCCGCGTGATGCGAACCGAATCAGAGAGTTTGACCGCTTCTTTCAACACGTCGCCATCTTTGTTGATTTTCATGGCCCAGGTTGAATCGAATTTGCCTTCAAGGCCAGTCTTCTCGGCGTTGAGGGTATGCGTCCATCGTTCCCACAACACAACATAGTTGCCATCGGCCAGCCGAACCATTTTTGGACGCGAGGCACTGTATGGTTCATCCCCGCCATAGTGTGTGAGGTAGGTTCGCCCAATCAGGTTCAACCCATCGCGTTCCGGCGAAGATTTCATGCTATTCAAAATATCATCCAGAACCTGTTTGCTTTCCGGTTTATCAATCAGGGTATCAATTTCCTGGGCAAATCCTTTTTTAATCCGAATCACCATCAGATTCCGGTTACGCAACGCTTCAGCCTGTGATGCTTTTCCGCTGACACTTTTGCCAATAATGGATTCACTGTTATTTCCAGCAATCAGAATCAAATACCCGTCATCCGCCGGCGTCAGCGAACCCAACTGGGTAAAACATTCATTGCCATTGGTGGTGGTGGCATAAAAGAAATGGAAAATCAGCGGATTTGACCGCGTGTACAGATAATTGGCCATCAGAAGGCCGCTGTCGCTGCGTTCGGCAGTGATAATTCCTTCATCCGAAACCAGCAATTGATTATCAAAACTGTGGGCCATCGCCGATCCATTCAGGTTTTCAACTGGTTCACCGGTTTTGGCATTCAGCGTTCGCCAGTAGGCATTCTGGTGCCGACCACTGATGGCTTTATCCCACTCAGTTGCACCACCATAGAAGGCAAAAATAATCGGAGTTCCTTTATAGGTGGTAAACCCAATGCGGCTGGTCGAAGAATGCGAATCATGGCCGGCGACTCGGCCTTTTTCTTCAGCTTTGCGATTGGGTGACATCGGCGCAACAAACCCGAACGCATTTCCGCCTTTTTTGGCTAAATCTTTGGTCCATAGCTCTTTCCCATCTTTATCGAGTTTGGTCAACTTCATCATATCCGGGCGATCCCAGGTTGGATCGGATTCACCTTTGTCATTTTTTGGCGGATCAGGCTGGTTTTTGGTGTCGTGGTCACCTTCATCTTTGGCTCTGAGAACGTAGATATTCCCTTCCGGATCTTCGGTAAACCCGGCCAGCAATTGATGTTCAGATGGGTTGACGCCCGGAACTTCTTTGGTCCAGGTCCGGGTGCCATTTGAAGCAAAGCGTGTCAGGAACACCCGTGGCGGCGCGCCCATATCGCGCCAGGCAACGTCGAGGGTGCCATCCGATTTGACAAATGATGTGATATTGGGCTGTTTGACGTTGAGGGCATCGTTCCAGGGCGGGTTCTGATCTTCGCGTGGGTCATAGGGGCGGTTGGCCAACTCATTTTCCTTGAGCAGAAACGCCTTGCCTTTCAAAGCACTCGCACACATCAAATAGTCATCATTTTCACCGGGTTTTTTGCAAATCCCGATATATTTGAGTCTGGCATTGCGCAGATCGCGGATGGCATCAAAATCCCGATCCGCCGCCCACCACATCACAGCGCGTTCCGCCGGCTTGCCGTTTCCCTGGCGGAACACTTCAAGTTTGAAAAGCTTGTTTTGCGGCTCCCCCTTAAATTGACTTGCCAGGGTGGCCAGATCGGCGTCCCATTCCAACGCTGAGAGTTTCTCAGCGTCTGAAACCATCGTTTTCAGGTCTTCGACATTTTGCAGACGTGTTTTTCCATTGATCACGTCTTTGATAAAGATATCGCTGGTTTCATAGCCCGGATCTTGTTCGCTCACCATTTTGGTGATGGCTTCTGGCATTTGATCAGGAGCGACTCGGAGCTGGTTGATGGTGTCAAACAACTTTTTGACGTCAGCCGGAGGCTGGCTGGCTGGCTCAGGCTTGTTTTGGGCATTGACACCAACCAGCGGCGTCACCGTGCTGATACCAGATACCAGTATCACCAAAACAACCAGCGATTTGGCAAACACAAAGCGTGGCATAGTTCTCTCCTCAAGGTTCTAGAGCATTTCGGAAACTGATTTCTGTTCAGAGTTCAAGCTTTAGCTTGCAAAATCTCCATTGCGGAAAGGTTATTTGATCTTGACCTTTGCCGTCCGGAGGACGATGGAGAGTAGC
>CAZXCE010000077.1:0-19428 GCA_964639175.1 uncultured Clostridia bacterium | reverse complement strand
GGTTTCGCGTGGGCTGTATCGTTTGGTGGAAGCCCCGCTCAGTGAGCACCATGATCTGGCGCTGGTTGCCGCCCGAGTCCCGCACGGAACGATTTGTTTATTGTCGGCGCTTGCCTTTCATCGTCTTGGGACTCAACTGCCATTTGAGGTCTGGCTGGCAGTGGGAAGAAATGCGGGCGTTCCCCGGCTTGAGTTTCCACACATCAGGTTGATGAGATTTTCAGCCGACGCCTTTACGACTGGGGTGGAAACGCATCTGATTGAAGGCGTTCAGGTCAAGGTCTTTTCTCCGGCCAAAACCGTGGCCGATTGTTTCAAGTTCCGCAACCAGATCGGACTTGATGTCGCCCTTGAAGCACTGCGTGAATACCGGCGGGGTCACCGTGGCACCCTGGATGAACTCTGGCGGATGGCCCAGGTCTGCCGGGTGGCCAATGTGATGCGACCTTACCTGGAGGCAATTGAATGAAAAAACCGGCGACCAATATGGCAGCTTCGGTTCGGCAACGATTGATGAATATTTTTAGGGAAAAAGGTGGAGAGTTTCAGGTCCTGCTCACCCGATATGCTCTGGAACGGTTTCTGTTTCGGCTTTCCCAAACGGCATACCAACCCCAGTTTTGTCTCAAAGGTGCCATGATGTTTGTTTTTTGGGGAGGTGAACCCCATCGCCCAACGAAGGATTTGGATTTGTTGGGTTATGGAACGAACACGATCTCATCCCTGGAATCGATTTTCCGAGAAATCTGTCTGTGCCCGGTTGTACCAGACGGGATTGAGTTTTTGAGTGAAACGGTGAAGGGGGTTGAGATTAAACACAATGATGAGTATCACGGTACACTTACGGCCAGGTTGGATCAGGCACTGATTCCGCTTCAAATCGATATTGGTTTTGGAGATCTGGTTGTCCCCGCACCTCAAGAAGCGTTCTTCCCGACTTTGCTGGAAATGCCCGCCCCTCAATTGCGCATGTATTGTCGGGAAACAGTCATCGCTGAGAAATTCCAGGCTTTGGTTGAACTTGGAATGGGAAATACCCGACTCAAAGATTTTTATGATATCTGGGTGCTGATCCAACGGTACGAATTTGAGGGCACCCAGTTGAGCCAGGCAATTTCAGCCACCTTCACCCGACGAATGACCACGCTGGTGGCAGAACCTCCATTGGCCTTGACCGGGCAGTTTGCACTTGACCCAACCAAGAATTCCCAATGGAAAGGCTTTCTCAAGAAAAACCGGTTTTCCTCCTCACTTGAGCTGGTACAGGTCACAACTGACTTGTGGAAATTTTTTTCAAAACCAGTGGCCGCTCTGGTCTCAGGTATGGCCTTGAGCGAAATCTGGATACAAGCCGATGGGTGGAAGAAGCCTCAGCCTGACCGGTTGAATGGGTAAATCAAGTCCAATCAGCCTCTATCCTGACGTCTTCCGACAATCTCACTTCGTCCCTCACCTGGAAAACAGGCACATTCTCTCTCAATTCCCTGACACAGATTTACAGTTGCGGTGATTAAGTTCTATAATCACCGCATATTTTGCGGCAATTATAGAACTTAAATCACTGTGGAAAGCAGAGCCACCATGACTTATATCCACGAACAACCTGAATGGCCAAATTTCTCCTGGGATATCAATCTGATCGCACCAGCCCTTATTCAGGCAAAACACCACCAGGGACGAATCCTTGGACGAATGGATTCACTTGGGTTTTCTTTTCAAGAAAAAGCGAACCTTCAAATTTTGACGCAAGACGTTCTCAACACGTCGGCTATCGAGGGAGAGTTCTTGAATCCTGAAGCCGTTCGATCCTCAATTGCACGTCGCTTGGGGATTGAATTTGCTGGAATGGTGACGCCTGGTCGGGATGTTGAAGGGATGGTTGAGATCATGGTAGATGCTACTCGGTGTTACAAAGAACCTTTAACACCAGAACGGCTCTTTAGCTGGCATTCAGCACTTTTCCCGACAGGCCGGAGTGGAATGCGAAAAATCACGGTTGGAAACTGGAGAACGCCCGACGCGGGTCCAATGCAGGTTGTTTCTGGACCATATGGGCGTGAACAGGTTCATTTTGAAGCCCCGTCCGCTGACCGCCTTGACAGTGAAATGGATCAGTTTTTGAACTGGTTCAACGCACCTGATGAGCTTGACCTCGTGGTAAAAGCGGGAATGGCTCACTTCTGGTTTATCACGATTCACCCATTTGAGGACGGGAATGGTCGAATCGCTCGGGCAATTGCGGATATGGTGCTTGCCCGTGCCGATGGCAGTCCCAATCGGTTTTATAGTATGTCATCACAGATTGAAACCGAACGGCGCGAGTATTACCTCACACTGGAGCGTCAACAGCGATCCACGACGGATATAACTCGCTGGTTACTTTGGTTTCTCGGTTGCCTGGATCGGGCCTTCACAAAAACCGAGAGTTTTTTAACCACTGTCATTTTTAAAGCTCATTTTTGGGAATGGGTGAATCGTCGGCCTGTGAACCAACGCCAACAAAAGATACTGAACCGGTTGCTGGACGGGTTTCACGGGCAGTTGACCAGCTCGAAATATGCAAAGATAACGCATTGCTCAACCGACACCGCGTTGCGGGATATCCACTCGCTGCTTGAACGTGGCATTTTGGTTCAAAATTCCAGTGGAGGACGCAGTACCAGTTATCGGTTAGCCCAGGAAAGTGAAATCCCGAAAGACGCCTTCCGATAATCTTCTTTCGCCATCTGACCCCAAACGCTCACCTACCGAGTAGCGCAGTTATCTTGAATTAAATACTCATTTAATTAAACCCAATCTCAAGCCTTGATAATTCCCTTGCGCCAGGCAAAGACCGCTGCCTGTGTTCGATCAGCTAAGTGCAGTTTACTGAGGATATTGCTGACGTGGGATTTGACGGTTTTCTCGCTGATAAACAGTTGATTCCCAATATCAAAGTTGGAAAGCCCGTTGGCAATCAGTTCCAGTACTTCAAGTTCACGCTTGCTGAGGTCGGTCAGCGCCGTAAATTCAGCATCCGTAGACCCACCTGGCGGTTGCTGGAGCAACTGGATCATTTTGGCCGCCATCCGTGGATGCATGGTGACTTCACCCCGGGCGGCTTTGCGAACGGCTTCGGAAAGTCCAGCGGGCTCAATATCTTTTAAGAGATAGGATACCGCGCCGGCGCGAATCGCCGGCAGGATGTGATCATCGTCGTGGTACGATGTCAAAATCACAATTTGGGTCTTTGGACTGACCTGTTTGATGTGACGAGCGGCTTCGACGCCGTTCATTCCAGGCATGAGCAGGTCAAGCAAAACGACATCGGGCGCATATTCGGCACATTGGGCCACCGCATCTGGTCCAGTGGCGGCTTCACCCACAATCGTAAACGTGGGCTCTGTTTCCAAAAACGCCCGCACGCCCTGTCGAACGAGCGCGTGGTCATCAACAATCAGGATCGTAATTTGGTCAATCATATTCGTTGGGTTTCAGGGTTCGGAGTTTTCAAATTGAAGCCTTACATTGAATAACAATCTCGGTTCCACCACCAGGAGCGCTGACAAGTTGCCAGGTGCCAGCCGGGAGGTTTTTTGCCCGGTGCTGCATATTCTTTAACCCCATACCCTGGGACACAGTGTGTTGAGGATCAAATCCAACGCCGTCATCAGCAATATTGAGCTGGACCAGCCCAGATTCGGAACTGATGAGCTTCAGGATGACTTTGCGTGCCTGGCTGTGCCGTTGAATGTTGGCCAGTGCTTCCTGGACGATTCGTTCCAGGCCAGTTTGGGTTTCAGGGGGCAGTTGAAAAACCCCCTGGGCCTGAAAGACACAGGGGATTGAGCTTTGGCGTGACCAGTCGGCGGTGTACTGGCGCAGGCGTTCATCAAGTGGCTGGTGGGATTCGGTACGCAGTTCTTCGATCAGGTTTTTCAATTCAGATTGCGCCTGGCGGGTTAATTTTTCAGCTTCGCGAATTCGGCTGGCTGCCGCTTCGGGGTTACTCGCAATCAAAGCGGTTGCCGCCCCAAGCTGCATCGTGGTCGCAAAAAGCTGCTGTTTGACCGTATCGTGGAGTTCGCGAGCGAGTCGGGTGCGTTCTTCGAGTAGCGTCACTCGTTGCTGGAGTTGAACAACCTGGTTGAGGTCCTGGGCCATGAGGTTGAGGCGTTGGGCCAGCTCGCCGACTTCATCGGTGGAGGCATCAGGAATTGTGGTTTGAAACTCTCCCTGGCTCCAGGACTGGGCAGCCGCAAAAAATCGCTGGAAGCGGCGTGAAAACCGGCGACCAACCAGATACCCGCACACCGACCCAATCACTAAGGCCCCAAGCAGGATCACCAGATTTTGGTAAAGCGTCATCTGAATCAGGTTGAGGGCAAAGTCTCGAATGTGAAATGGCGCCACAATCCGAACATAGAGCAATCCGTGAACCTGATTATTGCGGTCAATGATCGGGGCCAGCGCCACCACTTTCCCGCCTGGATGGCGCACATTTAAATGTTCCGGATCAGCAAAACCCTGCCGGGCATATTCCCAGACCGCACGCTCATCGGGTTGGATTCCATCCATCAAATTCACCGCTGCAGAGACGTCAGGTGCGCTGGCCAGGATAGTGCCGTCTGGCGCCGTAACCGCCAGTGTAATTTCCTGGGCGGCACCAACGCTGAACCCAAATCCATTGTCACGCCGAAATTGGGGATTCTGGAGCCCGGCGCGTAGATTGGTCACCCAAATTCGGAGTTGTTCGCGATCAGGGGGCTGGTGTTTGAAACACACCAGTGCCTGTGGCGTCAGTTTGACTGACTCCGCCGCCAGTGCCTGTGGCCACAAAAACGAAAGAAAAAAGACCAGCCCCAGCAGCAACCAGCCAGCGATTTCAACCACCAGCACCACAACCACCGTCACACTGACATAGGCCAGTGCCAATTGCCATTGCAGCCGTTGGAAGAATCGAAACCGAGATTGCATAAGGCTCCCTTGAGAAAAGAAGAATGGAAACTGACCCCATTTGGGGCTGAGGGTATCGGGCTGAAGGCTGAAGGAAATACATTTTTATCAGCACTTTCGCTTCTCAAAAATGCGATAGCTTCATTCCAGGTTGGTATGAACTCCTGATGACAAACTGGTAGGACACCATTGTATCGGTGACGAAACAGTCTCACCACCGTCTCCAGAATGATTTTTGACTCCGACTTAAGTCTGAGTTTTTGGTCGCGAAAATTCCATCTCAGAGCCGATGTGTCCAGGTCAAAAGCGCCATAGGATGGTGTCACGACGATAAGTCAACAAAAAAAATTCAATCTACAGGAGTTCGACCATCATGCCTTTCGTGAACAAAATAACAGGTTGTCTGCTCTCGATTTTTGCTGCTGGGTGTCTGTTCCTTACCTGCTCAAGTGCCCCAGTCCTGGCGCAATCTGGCAAACCCGTCAGCCCGGACCCGATCCTTTCTTATTTGCAAACCCACCCGGAAACCACGGCTGTTGCCAGTTTTACCGTGACTGAACATGGCGAGGTTGACGCGAAGGATCCAGCGGTTTTCTATAACCCTGATGTGCGATTGCCGCTGGCTTCGACCAAGAAAGTTCTGTTGCTGGCCGCCTATGCCCGGGCGGTCTCTCTTGGGCTGCTTGCCTCTGATGAGGCGGTCCTGATTGCAGATTGGGAAGCCTATTACTTACCCGGTGAAGACGGCGGGGCACATTCAGAAGCCTTAACCTGGCTCAAAATCCCGCAAGATGACTATGGCTTTGCCCTCGATCCACACCAAACTGTGACACTCGACCAGATGATGGCGGTGATGATCCGGTTTAGTGATAACGCCGCACCTGATTATCTCATTGAAAAACTTGGAGATCAGTTTCTGGCAGACACCGTCGAACTGGCTGGAATGACCCGCCAGGATTTGCCGCTCACTGCCTGTGGATTGAGTCTAAGCTGGGAAAGCCACGAATCAGGCCCGCTCACAGAAGCCAGAATCCAGTTTCTGGCCGGGTTAAGCCCGGAAGTCTTTCGAGCCGAGGTGTTCCGCCTGACAGAACGGTTTAAAGACCCGGTCTGGAAGCTGGCGGAATTTGAATGGCGACTGGCCGGGAACAGCACCTTTAATCCGGCCATTGAAATCAAAGCCATTGATGCCCTGGCCGAGCACGGGACGGTTCGAGATTACACAACCCTTTTAAGTCGAGTGCTTTCCGGGCGCTTTGTTTCACCTGTGGTTTGTCAGTTGATTCGCAAGCATCTGGAATGGCCAATGGAAATTCCAGAAATTCGTCAGGGATTTGCGGCCCTGGGTGAAAAAGGCGGCTCGTTTGGTGCCGGCGTTTTGACCGACACGCTGTACTGCATTCCGCGCACTGGCGATTTTGGAAACAAGACCCGAATCACCGTGATCTTTTTGCACAAACTCTCTCGCCAGGAATTCAAAGAGTTTTATGTGGATGGAAAAATGTTTGGGTTTGAACTGCAACTGGCTGTTGACCGCAAGTTTGCCAAAAAAACCCGGAAAGGCTTGAAACCATAAGGCGATCAGATGACAGAGTGACAACTTGGGCTGAGGGTATCGGGCTGAGGGTATCGGGCTAAGGGTATCGGGCTGAGGGCTAAGGGAAATACAAGAGACATTATCGGGGTAAACCAATTTTCAAGAGTGGAACTTCATCGCAATGGCAACCCACCCGCTCACGCGGGTGGTACTGACTTGAGGCCATCCTGAATGGTGTCACTGTGTCAGATCGTCAATGTGTCCTGCTCACCAAGGCTGATTTCCGGTTTTTTCGGAGTTGAGAGTTCAAAGGTTGATTCCGGCAACTGAGTGGCCAGCTCAGCGAGTGCCACGGCCAGTTCATCGGCCGTGGGTCGTTTTTCCGGGTCTTTATCAAGGGTTTGCAGAATTAAGGTTTCAAGTTCCACCGGAACATTTGGCGTGATTTCGCGAGGCGGACGCGGCGTTTCATTCAGGTGTTTCATAATCACGCCGTAAACTCCGCCCGCCGTCAATGGAAAGGGGACTTTCCCACAGACCAGTTCATACATCATCACCCCGACGCTATACACATCAACCTTCCCATCATATGGCTGGGGGCTCATTCGTTCTGGCGCCATGTAAGTCAATGTCCCGATGAAGCTTCCGGTTGCGGTGAGCTGGTTAATCTTATCGCCGGTATCTTCAGCCGAAAGCTTGGCAATGCCGAAATCAACAACTTTGACGATTTCGCCTTCTTTGGTTCGGTGAAGAAAAATATTCGGTGGTTTAATGTCGCGATGGATGATGCCGACGCGATGGGCTTCGGCCAGAACGTGACACACCGGGATCATCCATTGGATACAGGTTTGGAGTGACCGGGTCGGAGTTTGTTTTAATTCATCGGCCAGTGAATGCCCCTGCAGCAACTCCATCACCAGATAGGCAATGCCTTCGGTGGAAATCCCGGAATCAAGGACCGCCACCGCATTGGGATGGTTGATGCGTGAGGTCGAAACCCCTTCAAGTCGAAAGCGTTCCACGGCTTCGGCGGAATCGTTGCCGGGTGGTGGTCGAAAGACTTTGACGGCAATTGGACGGTTGAGCAGTAGATGTGTGCCGCGAAACACAACGCCAAACCCACCGGCGCCGATTTTTTCATCCAGCCGATATTTCCCGTCCAGAACTGTTCCCGGCAGCGCTTCGGCCAGAGCTGAGAAAATCCGGTTGGCCTGCTGTTGCGAGGCCACCAGTTCTTGATTCATCCGCTTAACTTCCTGGATCTGGTGGTCCAGTTTGACATTCTTCTCGGCTACATCCCGGTGGGCCGCACTGAGTTCCACGACCTTCTGGTTGAGTTCCTGGGTTTGGCGCTGAATGGTTTGATGGTCAAGGAAATTCTGAACCCGAAGTTCTGTCACGGTCCGGGCAAAAATATAGGCCAGACTGGTGGCCACAAACCCCATGGTGTTTATTTCGATGACCGATTCGGCTTTGAGATAAAAGAAATTGGATACAAAAAAGCAAAGATAGGTCAGCAGGAACGGAAGGAGCGGAAATTTATCAATCCAGGGAAAGCCAACAATGAGAAACATTAACCCAATAAAATAAATGAGTGGAGTTCCGCGCTGCATTAAAAAAATGAGAAATGAAATATGAACCGCCACAACTGAGAAGGTGAACACTACCAGAAGCCCATTTTTGTGGTGTGGTTGAAAATCACGTGATGAGTCTGGTTTTTTCAACTGGTCCAGCAGTAAAAACCCTGAAAATACGATAATGGCAACGATATGCAGGCCGGTAAAGGTGGTGTGGAGCGGTCCGGGAGGCAGTTTGAAGACGTTGAGAAAATCAAAAAAGATCAGGAGCAGAATAAAAACAACCAGGCAGAATATTGAAAAGATTCGAAACCGATTGAAGTAAATAAACAGCACTTCCTGAAAGTACTCTGCCCGCAGGTCTTCAGGAATAGAGTGAAGCGTGTTTTTGAGTAAATTGATTGGTTCCATATGATCGAATAAATCGATAAAGTAACCAAAAAAATTCAGGAAACAGGTTACTGGATTGAAAAGGTTTAGCCCTGGTTGTGAGTGATATTGAGAAGCAGCCTGCACAAGATAGCGCAATTCCCGGTTTGGGTAAACTCCCCCTTTTGCTGGTCCAATGAGATAGGGGTTCCGTTTTATTCTTCATGTGCTACATTTCGGGCAGGTCCACACAGCAAGGTCAAAATTTTTACTCAAAATCCAATTACGCTATGCTTTTGAAGTATTTGAAGATCTGGTGTTCAATCCTCAGTGTCTATGGGGTTGTTTGGATGACGGCTGTCTCAGCTCTGGCCGCAACCCCGCTACTGACAGTGGTTCAATCTGATATCCTGGCCAAACCACCGACGGCACTCAAGCCTGGTCAGGATCAATCGAATACGATTCAGAAAAAGGAAATTCAGGTCTATCAGTGGGAGGCTCGGGCTGGTGAGTGTATTGAGCTGAACGTGGTTGAAGAAACTATCGAAGTCGTGATGACGGTTCTGGATCCGGCTGGAAAAACGATCCTCAAACACAATATTCCGGATCGGGAAAGCTGCAGGTTTCGATTTTTATGGCTGGCTGAAACCGCCGGGACTTATCAGTTGCAGGTCACACCCAAACTCAATTTTTATCCGCGCGGCACCTATCGCCTGACCAGTGTCAGTGTGCGAAAGGCAACTGCCCAGGATCGGAACTGGTTTCGAGCCATTCAATTGATGAATGAAGGTGACCGGTGGCGACCAACCCACGATCTGAACCTTGTTAAAACGGCGATTCCGGCCTTGAAAGAAGCCAAAAGATTGTTTCATGAGTTGGGCGATACGTTTTTTGAAGCGTCCGTGACCAACCTGCTGGCGATTGCGGTCCAGTATCTGGATGGATTGCCGGCGGCGATTCCGATCTATGAGGAAACCCTGGCGCTGAGAATCCAGGCCGGAGATGTGACCGGCGCCCGCCAGACCGCATTAAACATGGCGGCGGTCTATTTCCGGTTGGGTGACAAAGAAAAATGCTTTGCCTCTTGCCTCAAAGCCCGAAAAGACTTTGCGGCTTCGACTGACCGTTATATTCAGCTTCTGGTGTATACCTATGAGATGGCGTATCGGACCGCGTTTGAAAATTACACTGACCTGGATGAACTGGCCGCCAAAGGCATTCAGGTCGCCCGCGAGCTTGGGTTTACCGCAAATATTGTCTCATTGACCGTCAATTATGGGATTCACCTCCGCAATCGAGGCGAACTCTCGCACAGTATGAAGGTATTTCACGAGGGCCTGAAGCTGGCTCAGGAATTCAAAGTGCCTGAATTCGAAGGAACGGCAAACGAGCAACTGGCGGAAATTTATTTTGCCCTTGGGGATCTGGATCAAAGTCTTCACTTTCGTCTCAAAGCAGTTGACTGTTTTACCAAAATCAAATCAACGCTGAACATCCTCAATAATCAGGTGGGGATTGCTGTGATTGCTTTACGCAAAGGCGAATATCAAACAGCCTCAGACCAGTTTCACGGTTTGTTAGCATCGGCTCGCCAGCTCAAATCAAAAATAAACGAAGGCAACATCCTCTATAATCTGAGCCTGCTGGCCGTTGAAACTGGCGATTATGAAAAGGCAATGGATTATAATGACCAGTCTCTCCTGGCTTTTGACGGGAACCCGAATCCAATCTATCAAATCCAGGCCATTAACCATAAAATCAATTTGATGGTTGGATATTACAAAGATCGAAAAGCGCTTGACCTTTCCGAAAAAGTCATTGCCCAGGTTCAAACGTTTCCGGACAAGCGGTTCGAGTGTTATTTGCGGACGAATTATGCCACCGCCCTGAGCTATTTTGGTGACTATGAAAAGGCGCTGGCTCAGTATGAAACGATTCTGAGCCTCTGGCAGCGTGTCGGGGATCGGTATGGCGAGGGCCACACCTTTGTGCGACTGGGCAATGTCGCCTACTCTCTGAAACAACCCGACCGTGCGCGGGAAAATTTTCTCAAGGCATTGCCGATCTGCCAGGCTACCTTCAGTCACGACAATGTGGCGTCTTGTTACCTGGGGCTGGCTGTGTTGGATCGCGACGCTGAAAATTACTCCGCCGCCCTTGAAAACAGCCTGAAGGCGATTGAGATCAATGAATCACTGCGCACCAATTTTCAGGACCAGCAGGCGCGCAGTAAGCTGTTGAGCAAAAAACTCGAATATTATGAATTTCACATTGATTTGCTGATGCGGATGCACCAGCAGAATCCATCCAAAGGCTATAACCGGCAGGCATTTGAGTTTAGCGACCACACTCGGGCCCGGTCACTGGCTGAATTGCTGACCGAAGCCAGGGTTGATATTCGTCAGGGGGTTACGTCTGAATTGCTTGAGCGCGAGCGTGATCAACGAGCGCAGTTTAATGCAAAAGCCATCGAACTCCAGCAGTTGACCCAGCAGCATGCTCCACACGAGCAAATTGAAACGATTGAGCAAGAACTTCGATCTGTGGCAGACCAGTATCAACAAACCCAGACCGAAATTCGTCGTCAAAGCCCACGCTATGCCCAGTTAACCCAGCCTCAAGGAGTTACGGTCGATTCGCTCCAAAAAAATATTCTTGATGCCGACTCAGCTCTGGTCGAATTTTCACTTGGGAAAGAAAGGAGTTATGTGTGGGTTTTGACCACAACTGGAATTGAGTCAAAATCATTGCCCAATCAGGCAGAAATCGAAACGCTGGCCCGCACGGTCTATGAACTGCTGACCACCCGTCAGGCCAAAATGACCGGGACTTCGCTTGAACGGCTTGAACGGATTGCGCAGGCTGATACTGAGTATTGGAAAGCGGCTGCCCGGTTGAGTGACATGCTGTTTCATGGTTTAAAGCTCCCCGCCACCAAAAAACGGCTCATCATTGTTCCCGATGGGGCGCTCAATTATGTTCCATTTACGGCTCTTCCACGATGGATCACATCTGAGCGGGTGCCCGCAAAGGCAACCTCATTGCCGGTTCCGCTCATTCAGGATTTTGAACTGATCAACTTACCATCAGCCTCAGTGATTGGTTTGTTGCGCACCGATTTTGGTGAGCGGCACCAACCGTCAAAGCATATCGCCATCTTTGCCGATCCGGTTTTTGAACCCACTGATGTCCGGGTCACCCCCGTGAAACCCGAGCCTGTCCCGGCAGTGGCACCGGTCAGTCTTGAACAGCCCGTCAGTCGCCGAATTGACCTGTCAACGCTCAAGCGGCTGGTATTTTCCCGGCAGGAGGCGCTGGGAATTACCTCGCTGGTGGCCCCGGATCAATTCTCCCTGGCGCTTGACTTCAAGGCAAACCTCCCCAGCGTTCAGAGTCCAGCGCTTGCCGATTACCAGATCATTCACTTTGCAACCCATGGCATCGTCAACACCACGGTTCCTGAAATTTCCGGCCTGGTGTTCTCGCTGGTCACACCCCGCGGCGAATCGCAAAATGGCTATCTACGGCTGACGGATGTGTACAATCTCCAGCTTCAATCAGATCTGGTGGTGCTCTCGGCCTGCCAGACCGGGTTGGGCAAAGAAATTAAAGGTGAAGGGATCATTGGCCTGACCCGTGGTTTTATGTATGCCGGCACCCCACGGGTCGTTTCGTCGCTGTGGATGGTGGATGACAGTGCCACGGCTGAATTGATGAAGCGGTTTTATGCCGCAATCCTCGGCCCCAAACGCCTTTCACCGGCGGCGGCGCTTCGCCAGGCCCAGCTTGAACTGGCTGGGAAAGGCACACGGCGGTTTCCGTACTACTGGGCGGCGTTTCAATTACAAGGTGAATGGAAGCCCATGCCGGTTCACCGATAGGCAATTTGGCGACCGAACCAGTTGCACCGGGCAATCGCTTCACAGTATGGTTGAGGCGACGTTCCATCTTCTTCAAAGTGAACAATTTTTTCGATGGCGATGGGGTTCGCCGATAACCACTCTGTCTTTCCAGAGTTGATGACTCCTGCTACGTTCGACAGTTGAGGAGACCTGGTATGGAAACACTCTGGAAATATCTGGCGATTGCTCTGGGCGGAGCGATTGGGTCAATGGCTCGTTACTATCTTGGCACAACGGCGCTCTCACGCTGGGGCGCCCCGTTTCCAACGGCAACCTTTGTCATTAACATCACCGGGTCATTTATTCTGGGCTTTTTTTTGACCTTGATTGCCGACCGGTTTCCGGTTCATCCGAATTTTCGATTGGCAGTGGCGGTTGGGTTTGTCGGTGCCTACACCACGTTTTCAACCTTTGAATTTGAAGCCGCCACGCTGGTTGCTGTCCGTGATGTCCTGCGGGCTGCCATCTATGTCGCCCTCAGTGTGGCGGTTGGGTTTGCGGCGGTGTGGTTTGGAATGTATCTGGCAAAACGAGTGGTTGGCGCCTTCCCGGCCCGAACGACGGCTGTGTCCGGTGCACCATCACATCTGGTGACGTCGCCAGCACTGACCACTTTGCAACCTGAGGAAAAATAGTGTGGAGGGGTCCATGGGTCAACTTTCAATTCGCTGGCTGATTGGGACGAGTTTGGGACTGGTGTTTCTGGCTTCGATGAGTTTCCCCAGCCCAGCCAGGGCGCCGCTGGTTCAAAAAGATCCAATTGACATAGATCCATTGCCGTTTTATACGGCGGTGAAAGTCCTTGGGGCACACAAGAAAAACCCGGATACTGAGCAACTGGCTTCGTTTGCCACGACGCTGCATATTGAACGCGGGTTTAATTACACCTTTTATCTCTGTCCGGATGGGGCAGAATCATCCGCTTCGTTTGACTCGCGGACATTGCATCTTGAGCGCACCAATGGGAAACCGGTTACATTTGCTGTGCTCGCCGACATGGAACCAGATGGCACCTGTCGCCAGGGGTGTGCAATTCACCTGCCCTGTTATCAGGTCAACGCAAAGGAAATTGAACTGGTGGCGGGCCAGCAAACCTATCGGCTCAAGCGTCCAGCCAATTTCCGGCTCAATGAAATTCGTCAGATCGATGAGACTGGAAAGACGGTTTTGCGGACGTGGGAAAGTCCCGTTGATGCCGATGTCGTTGGAATGTCTGAAGATGGAAAAGCCCTGTATCTGCTGACGCCGATTGAAGGTCTGGTCCTGGAACTGGCTGGCGGCCAAATCCGGTTCAAGGTTCGGTCAAAAGTAAAGTATCTGAAAGGTCGTGATGTGTCAGTTTCTGCGACTGATAATAAAAGTTACACCACCCTCCAATTCAACCTGAAAAACACACCACTCTGGATCAAATACCAGACTCCTTGCTTGCTCCGAACACAAACCCCATAACAAGCACTTTTCCTTTCTCCCTAACAACTCGCCTACATTTTAGGTTTACTCGACAACCATCTTTGGAGTAATCTCAATCCCTCCAGCGATTTATCATATCCCTTCCTGAGTACCACACCTGCAGCATTTCAGAAAATGATTTCCCTCTGGGAATGCCGGTATCCAACTGGCACACCCATGGAAATATTGATCTCGAAATCAGCTCGAAAAAGGCCTGGGCCATGAACGCAACTTTTCCCCCCTCAAACACTGCCCTCCGACTGGTCATTATTGCCCTGGTCTATTATGGGTTTCATAAACTTGCATTTGTATTCTTAGACCCGGTACAACAGGTCTCACTTATCTGGCCCCCGAGCGGGTTTGCCCTGGCGGTGTTGTTGCTCTCGCCCAAATCACAGCTCAAATCAACCATTCTGGTTCTCTGCCTGGTCAATCTGTTTTCAAACTATGTGTCAAGTGGCTCGATCATCTTGAGTTTCGGCTACCTGGCGGCCAATCTGTCGCAGGCACTGCTGGGGTGGGTGGTATTAACTTCTTTGTGTACGGAAGGCATTGCGTTTACCCACGTCAGCGAAGTGCTGATCTTGATCGGAGTTGGCACACTGGGCACCGGGATGACCTCGCTGATTGGGGCTGGCACCACTGTTCTGGCCAATCAGGTGTCGTTTGGATCTTCATACTGGACCTGGTGGACCTCTGATAGCCTGGGCGTGTTATTGATTACCCCTCTGGTTGTGACCTGGACCCGGTTTCGAATTGAACGGCCCAGATATTCAGTGGTTGAGGGACTGTTCTTTTTGACTTTATGGTGTGCTACATCCTGGCTGGTCTTTCATGGGATTGGACAGGTGTTTGTTCCCTACCCCTATTTAATGATGGCATTGCTGGTGTGGGCAGTCTTAAAGTTTGGGGCACGGGGGGTGGCCACCGCCATGGTCATCCTGGCAGCCATTGCGATTAGTGGGATCACCCTGACCTCCCCTTTCCCGGTCCTGGGCGGCAAAGGTCTCACCGAACAGCTCTTACTGGTCCAACTGTATTTGGGCGTCAGCACCATCACCGGGTTGCTCCTTTCAGCCAGTCTGGCCGAAACCAGGCTGGCGGAACAGGCATCGCGCGAAGACCAGATCCGCCTCCGTTTGTTAGGTGACAACCTCCCCAATGGAATGATTTATCAGATTGTGCTGGAACCTGATGGCTCAAAACGATTCCTGTATGTCAGCGCAGGTGTCGAACGGCTCAACGGTGTTTCGGTTGATATGGCATTAAAAGACCCGTCGGCCCTGTACAGGTTAATTGTCGAAGAAGATAGCCCAGACCTGATTGCCGCTGAGGCCAAATCGGAACAAGCCTTGAGCCCCCTCAATGCCATTGTCCGGCTCCGCCGTAAAGGAAATGAAATTCGGTGGATGCAGATTTCCTCCTCACCTCGACGACTGACCGATGGCCGGATTTTGTGGGATGGGATTCAACTGGATGTGACCGACCTCATCCTGGCGAAAGAAAACCTCCGCCAGGTCAATCGTGCCTTGCGCACCATCAGCAATTGTAATCAGGTCGTGGTACGGGCAATGACCGAACCAGAGTTACTTCAAAACATCTGCCAGGTCATCGTGGAAAACGGAGATTATCGGTTGGCCTGGGTTGGGTATGTTCAACGCGATGAACATGGTTCGATCACACCAGTGAGCTATGCCGGAGTTGGTGCCGACTACCTTGAAACAGCAAATATTACCTGGGCAGATGGTCCGCGTGGTCGCGGACCATCTGGAGTTGCAGTTCGGACCGGACAACCAGCCGTGTGTCATAATTTCCAGACTGATCCAGCCGTTGAACCCTGGCGTGAACAAGCCCTGCGGCATGGCTATCAATCATCATTAGCCTTGCCGTTAAAGAGTGGCGCCGAGGTATTTGGAGTGGTCAATGTGTACTCGGCCCAAACCGATATTTTTCACGCTGATGAAATTGCGTTACTGGCTGAATTAGCCGACGATCTCGCCTATGGGATCATGGCACTGCGTGCTCGCCAGGATCATCAACGAGCAGAAGAATCATTACGCCTGAGCGAAGAGCATTTCCGTTCCACCATGCATCATTCCCCAATTGGAAAAGCCATTGTGGCGACCGATGGCCGATTCCTCGAAGTGAACCCGGCCCTGTGCCGGCTGCTCGGATACACCTCAGAAGAACTGCTCAAACTGAACTTTCAAGCTATTACCCATCCTGACGACCTGCAACCCGACCTGGGATACGCCAGCCAGTTATTAAACCGTCAAATCGAAGCCTATCAAATGGAAAAGCGCTATTTTCATAAGGATGGACATATTATCTGGGTTCAGCTCAATGGCAGCGTAGTCTGGAACCTCGATGGGACGCCACGCCATTTTATCGCCCAAATCCAGGATATTACTGAACGCCGGGCCGCCACGCTGGCTTTGCGTGAAAGCGAAGAACGATTCCGGCAGGTGGTTGAGAATATCCACGAAGTTTTCTGGATGACAGATGTAATCAAAGGGGAAATACTCTATATCAGTCCTGGCTATGAGAAAATTTGGGGACGCACCTGTGAAAGCCTGTACCAGTCACCGACAACCTGGATGGAAGCGATTCATCCTGATGACCAAAGCCGGGTTGCACAAGCTCTGAAAAAACAGATTACTGGTGGCTATATGGTTGAATACCGGGTCATTCGCCCGGATGGCACCATTCGCTGGGTTCAGGACCAGGGCTTCCCGATCTCAGATGTGACCGGCCAGGTTTACCGTGTGGCTGGGGTCGCCGAGGACATTACCGACCAGCGACAGATTGAAGAACAGCTCCGCCAGGCCCAAAAAATGGAAGCCATTGGTCAACTGGCGGGCGGGGTCGCCCATGATTTCAATAACATCCTTGGGGCAATTATGCTGCAGGCTGGTTTTGCAGGAAAAATCAAGGATGTCCCACCGAGTGTGCAAACTACGTTGCACGATATCGTGGCGTCGGCCAAACGGGGTGCCAACCTGACCCGGCAATTGCTGGCATTTAGTCGCCGTCAGCTATTAGAGCCACGTGAACTTGATTTGAATGAAGTGGTAACGAACCTGTCCCGGATGTTACAGCGCGTCGTGGGTGAAGATGTCCTGATTGAACTGTGCCTCCACCCAACTCCATTGGTTACCTATGCCGATGCTGGAATGCTCGATCAGGTATTGATGAATCTGGTCATTAATGCTCGGGATGCTATGCCCAACGGCGGTCAGTTACTCATTGAAACCACCACCAGTTATATCGGTGAAAAAGAAGCTGCCGTCAACCCGGATTCGAGACCTGGAAAGTATGCCTGTCTGCTGGTGAGCGATACCGGATGTGGGATCCCACCTGAAAACCTTCCACATATTTTCGAACCGTTTTTTACCACCAAGGAACCGGGAAAAGGCACGGGTCTGGGCCTGGCAACTGTTTTTGGGATTGTGAAACAACATCAGGGCTTTATTTTGGTCTCGTCCCAGGTAGGCCATGGAACCACACTTCAAATCTTTCTCCCAACCAGTGGAAATGCGGCTGAGCCATCAGCGGCTGAAACCTCAGATCTGGGTTCCCGTCAGGGAACAGAAACCATTTTGCTGGTTGAAGATGATGACGCTATTCGCCATATGATGAGCCGAGTGTTGGAGGAATATGGATATCAGGTTCTACAGGCAACCAGCGGCGTTGCCGCCTTACCGCTATGGGAACGCTCTGTGAACCCAATCGATTTAGTATTGACTGATATTGTAATGCCAGGCGGGATGAGCGGGATCGAACTGGCCACCAAGATCCGGGAGAAAAACCCGGCCATCAAAATCATTTTCACCAGTGGATACAATCCAAACTGGACTGAGCGAAATTTGAAATTACCTGAAGGAAGTGTCTATTTGCAAAAACCCTGCTCGTTTGAGCAAATCCTCCAGACAATTCGTCAGTGCCTGGATAACAGTTAGGGGTCAGGGCAATGGAAGGGATAAAATAAAACCAGTTCTTCAGCCCTCAGTTTTCTCAGGAATCACAAATGGTGGGACATAGCGACCATCAATGTCGGTCAGGTGGTATTCGGCAGCCAGCTCGCCAGCCATAAAGGCTTTTCCAGACCTGGAATGAACCAGCGGGTCGCCCGCCAGTGCAGCAATGACTCGCCCGACATATTCAGGTGACTCGGTTTGAGTCCAATCAAACCCTTCATGTTTTTCAACCACCGCCCGGACTCGCTCGGTACGCATAAATCCAGGTGCCACCGAAAGTACGGCAATTGAATAGGGTTTAAGCTCCTGGCTGGTGCCAAAAGTAATGCGATTGATGGCGTGTTTGGCCGTGTCGTAAAATACGTTCATCAGGTATTTGTCGTGATCCCAGGCAACCAGATTGATAATCAATCCTTTCTGGTGTGCCAGCATCAGCCGGACAGCTTCCCGCGTGGTCAAAAGCGTCGCCCGGACACCGGCGGTAAACATTCCATCCCAGTGGCGGGTTGGCTGTTTCCAAAATGGCGCGTCAAACGGGCTCTCTTCATAGTGTTCGTACCCGCCCCAGGCATTATTGACCAGCACATCCAGCCGACCAGTTTCACGTTCAATCTGATTGACCAGGGTTTGAATATCGTCTTCGTTCGAATGATCACAATAGACGGCAATCCCTCTGCCGCCACGGGCCGTGACCAGTTCGGCGGTGTCCTCAATGGTTCCCGGCAGATTTTCAGTTGTTGGCTTCCCCCGACGGCTTCGCCCGGTGACATAGACCGTGGCCCCAGCTTCACCAAGTACGGCAGCAATCCCTTTCCCAGCCCCACGACTGGCACCGGTTACCAGCGCAATCTGATCAGCAAGTTTTTTCATGCAATGTCTCCAAAAGATGAATTGGCAAGGTTGAACAGACAGTGTAGGCTGCCATTCCTGACATCTTGTGTCATATTAGGGCTGAAAATATCAGGGCTGAGGGATGAAACCAAGGGATGAAGGCTGAGGGATGAGGGATGAAAGAAAACCTCTTCTTCAGCCCTCAGCCCCAAGCCCCATAAGCGCCAGGATAAGGAAGCCCAGCCGCTTGCGCTCCGAAGGAACCGCCAGAAGGTAGCCTGGCGTGTATGCCATCATCTTGTCACCCTGTCATTTTGTCACTTTTCCGGGAGGTTCAATATGCGGGCAGATCGCCTGGTGGCTATTGTGCTGCTGCTTCAAAAACATCGCCAGCTAACCGCTCGTGACCTGTCACAGCATCTGGAGGTCTCAGAACGGACGATCCTGCGCGATATGGAAGCCCTCTCAACGGCAGGCATTCCGGTTGTGGCCGAACGTGGTCACAGCGGGGGTTGGCGATTGATGGAAAACTATCGCACGACCCTGACCGGGTTGAATGCAGGCGAGGTCCAGGCCATGTTCGTCAACCCTCCGGCGAAATATCTGTCTGATCTTGGGTTTGATCGGTCTTCAGTCTCAGCCGCACTAAAATTGCTGGCGGCACTTCCGGTGACAATGCAAACGCTTGCCGAACGCGTCCAGGAGCGGATCTTTGTTGATGAAAGCGGCTGGAATCGTCCCGAGGAAGCCATTCCGTACCTTGCAAAACTTCAGCAGGCCACCTGGCAGGACCGCACGGTATTTTTGACCTATCGCCGTGGCGATGAAACCACGGTTGAGCGAACGGTTCA
>CAZXCE010000076.1:0-19879 GCA_964639175.1 uncultured Clostridia bacterium | reverse complement strand
TCAAGGAGCTGGTTTAGACATCGAAAAAGTTTAGCAAATTATGCAACGCTCTATACTTACATCTTTCAAACGAAATCTCATCAAAGTTTTGCATCGGGCTGGTTTTCCTGAAGGTCAAGGGGCTGAAGAATGGGCAAATATCATTCTTCATGGTTTGCAAACACCGGCGGTTATTCCATCAGTCAACCTGGTTGTTTTGAGTTTCGATGCTGATCGAATTCATAGTTTTGTGTTTGAAACGTCCACACCCCTTGAAATCATTGGTGCAAGCCATCGCTTGAAAAAACTCAATACGGACTTGAAGTCTGGACTCGGTGAAGATTTGCCGACTGCAGTCATCTATTCGGGGGGCGGAAGCGGAATCTTGATTGCGGCGCCCAATGATGTTGAGCCAATCATGAAACGGATCTCTGCTCAATTTTCTGAGTTGACCCCAACCCTCGGTGTAACCTGTGCTTATGAACTGGTACCCCTGACAGACCTGGGGTCAGGGCGGACTCTGACTGAAGAACAACGAGCCAATCAGGCAAAAATTGATGGCAAATCGTTTCGATATAAAGCCTGTTCGACGACTGGGGCTGGGTTTGGAAGTATTATTCAACGTATTGGGCTCAAACTTCGACTGGCCAAAAGCCGCAAAACCTATGCTGACACGATAGAAACCTCACCGCTTGCATTGCGCTGTAAAAGTAACTCACGTCGGACAGCCCAAATTCAAGACCGACAAGAGAATGATCGCATTAGTGCTATCAGTTCCCAGAAACGCGAGTGGGGGCGTGCTGAAAGTCAGGCAAATGACCAGGCGCGGCATTTTCAACAGTTAATTGATCAAGGTAGCGAAAAAAACTATATCGGGGTTATTTATCTGGACGGGAATCGCATGGGATCACTCATCGAAAGCCTCCGCACGATTGAACAGTTTTCAGTCTTCAGCACTTTAGTCGAAGAGGGGTTTAAGCAAGCGTTGGAAACCGGGCTTGAAAATGCCAATCAAGCAAGGCCAGAACCGCTTCCTCACCTGGCGCCGATTACAGGTGGGGACGATATCTTGCTTCTTGTCGAAGCCAACTATGCCCTTACCCTTGCCCGCGATATTGGCCAGGCGGTTGAGTCGTACTTTGAACAGCAGAATTCTGATCTCATCCGAAAAACGTTTGACGCCGACTTAGTCGCGACAATTCAACAAATTGGCCTGGGAATTGGAGTTATCATTGCTGATGTCAAGTTTCCTATCAGATACCTGGTTGACTATGCCGAGAACCTGCTGAAATCAGCCAAACGGTTGACCTATCAGAACACAACTGTTCGCAGTGCAATTGATTTTCTGGTCATTACTGGAGGCTCTCCGATATCAACAAAATTAGAGGAACTGCGAAAAACTCGCTATGAACGAATCGGAGACAATCCGAATGAAACATTGAAACTGACAGCAAAGCCTTACTCACTCCCCGACTTTGAAAGACTCATTGCTGATGCTGAGGCGATGTCGGAATTGCCATCTTCACAATTCCGGCAACTCCATCGCAGTCTGGAATCAGGACAGGCGGTATCAGACTTATTTTTTCGCTATCAGTTTGCCCGACTTGATCCAGGAAAACTTCAACAGGTTCATCTCAAGGGGTTTATTTCTAAATCAATATGGAAGAAGGAGAGGTTATCCAGTCAGGATCAACCAGTTTTTACAACCCGGTTAAGTGATCTTTTGGAGATTCAGCCCTTTTTGACGGCAGGAGGTGATCATGAAACTTAGAATTTCCTTAACCGGGCCAGCTTTGTTCGCCGGGCACGCCACATCAGGATTGCGGGTTGATGAAGCCACGGCACGAGATGCAAAAGGAACTCCCTACATTCCCGGCTATGCCATTAAAGGCGCGGTTCGGGCTGAAATGGAACGCCTGCTCAACGGCGTGGTATTGAATAAAGACGACCGATCCGCCTGCGGGTTGATCGATGCAGAAGAGGCCAAACGTTGGATTGATTTCATTTTTGGCTCACCTGCTCAGCAATCACAGATCTTTATTTCAAATGCCTACCCTGTGAGCGTCAACTATTCGTTCGGAGTCCGCAACGGAACTGGGATCAATCGGCGACTGGGTACAGTTGAGGATCAGGTGCTTTTCAATCGGGAAATCCTCGAAACTCGAATTCAGACCTTTGAAGCTGAAATCCACTTTGAACCGGAATTGCTGGCTGATGACCACAAATGCAAGCTCCTCCAAAACACAATGAGTTCACTGGTGGCGCTTGGGAGCGACAAATCACGTGGATTGGGGTTTTGCTCAATCGAACTGGCGTCATCGAGTTTAATAGTCACCTCAACCAGTTTGGCTGAAACGGTCCCGGCACTGCCCATTGAAAACAAACGGGTTGGCGTTTTATACACCCTGCTTGATCCAACTGGGATCAGCTTTTTGGCCGATGCCGAGCGCCAATTTCTGCCAACCTATCAGTACCTGCCCGGAGCTGCTTTACGTGGTGCATTTGCACGTGCGCTTGGCCTGAGGCCCAATACACCCCCATCTCAACCCGAAGAAGCCGCCTTTGTAGATCCAGCCACCGCGTTGCAATTTAGCCCTGGGTGGTATCTTTCAAAGGAGAATGGTGATGGAACAGTTTTTCCAATCCCATCCACCGCTCAATCCGGAAAGCGGAAACCTGGATTTATTGCCCAGGATCCGAGCAATTTTGGCGTAACAGACACTCTCATTTCGGGCTATGGGCTGCACCTTATGGCTCAAACCCGGTTCCCACTCACCCCGGATTTGGATTTTCATCGAAATGGGCAGACTTCTCCAGCGACAGGGTTTGGTGGATTTGCCCGGCGAGGCGAAGACGGCAAATATTATAGTGTTCAAGATCCACCCAAACGGGTCATTACCCGAGTTGGTATGACACCGGAACTGGCAACGGTGGCAGAAAATTTGTTCTATGTCCACGAAGTACTTGATGCGACACTCACCGCCCCGCTCCTTTTTTATGGAGAAATTACCAACCTCTCTGATCAAACCACCGAATACCTGAGCCGTTGCCAGCAAATTCGGATTGGCCGTGCCCGAAGTCGGGGACAGGGACGGGTCAAAGTTGAATTTGTCAAACCTCGATCACAAACTCTGGCCCTCTCCTCACGATTACAGGCGACCACCCAGATTGTGCATCAAACGCTTTCGCACCTGGCCCAGGTTATGCCTGACGAACCACGGTTTCGAGCTGAGAACCGGTTATTTTTTACACTCACCTTGATGAGCGATTTGGTTCCTGACCTCCATAGTCGGGTGACTGCGGTGCTGAGTGATATGCCTCCCTTGCCGCTTTCATGGACACAGGGACTTGATATTCAACTTGAACATTGGGCTGTCTCAATGAACCATCGTTCAGGATGGAACATCTTGACCGGATTGCCGAAACCGGTTGTTCCGGCGCTGGCGTGCGGGAGCGCCTTTCTCTTTTCCGGCTCCAACTCAATCGAACAAAAGTTGTGTGAAGTACTCGGGGACCTTGAACAAAACGGGTTGGGTGAAGAACGAACCGAAGGGTTTGGTCAGGTGAGCATTTGTCATCCTTTTCATACTGAACTGGCATTTGAAGCGAGGTAAGCATTTATGGATGTGAAATTGCGAAATGAGTTGAAACGGGTTGAAGGCAAACTGGTTAGAGAGGCGGAAACCCTTCTCAAAGGATATACATGGTCTGAACTGGGCAAGGAAGACTTTGGAAAAAGCCAGTTGAAAAATCTCCAAAATATTGCCAACCAGGCTGATGCTTATGAAGTTGTGACCAATTTTATTCGCTATCAAATTGGTCGTAACCAAAGCAAGGGATGGAAACTTTTAAAACCGGGTACCAAACCAAATGAAAATATCTCTTTTGGAGAAGCCGTCATTGAGAGCATCGAGAAAACCCTCAAAGAAAAGTTGCTCCCTCTTGTCAGTACCCAGCTTGATGAGCAACAGCAGCAGCAGGTACAGATCGAATTGACCCGGCGGCTGATTGGTTATTTGAGCCGTCACTTTGCTTATGTGAAAGCAACCTCAAATCCAGCCTCAGGAGGACCCCATGGTCACCCGCGCTAAACTCCATAATGTTTTGCACAACCGCCTGCGAATGCGCGGCATGGTTATCACTCGCACTGCCCTGCATATCGGTTCCGGAGGAAGCATTGATGTCACTGAACCTGACGGCCCTGTGGTACGTGATGTTTACGGCTATCCCTACATTCCAGGGTCATCCTTCCGTGGTGTATTGCGGTCAACGATTGAAACGTTTCTCCAAAGCATAGCCCAGGCAAGTGGAAACTGGAGCGTAGGCGATATTTTTGACAAGGAGTATGTCGAAGACATAACCCGTGACCGTGACCAAATTTTGAAAAATTACCGATTGGGACACATCACGAAGAGAGAAATGGCTGAGAAAATTTATTCAAAGGTATGTACCGTCGGGACAATTTTTGGCTCACATTTTTATGCTTCACGAGTCAAAATCAAGGACATGCAGTTGCTCAATCCCGAAGAAATTACCCTCGATGTTCGCAATGGGGTCAGCATTGACCGCGATAAAGAAACCGCCCGAAATAAAGCGCTTTACACATTTGAATGTGTACCTGCCGGGGCCAGGTTTGAGTTTGAGCTGGTGTTTGACAATCCGGACGATTGGGAAATTGGGCTCATCCTTGCTGGACTGGAACAGTTTAACGAAGGGTATGTTCAACTTGGGGGCAAGACGTCGCGGGGACTTGGTCGCGTTCAGGTTGATATTGATGAAATTGTCATTCAATCGGCCCGGCATTTGTTACTTGGGGAACCCGGTGAGGTCTTCAAAGTGGTTGAAACGTCTGATGAACCAGTTCTTCCACCAGATCCAGTGCTTGAGAAAGCTCAAGCCGCAGGTCCATTCTGGGTAGATTTGCTGGAAACTGCCAGAGCCAACAAAGTGATTGATTGCGATACATTTTACAAGCAGCTTGAAAGTAAGGGATGGACTAAACTGCGGGTTGAAACTGAAGTGGAAATCAATAAGGGGAAACCAAGCCGAGCATTGGAAAAAGCGGCTCAACTTGGAATTCTGGTCATGAACGGCCCCCGGTATTTCCCAGTAGAAACACCGCCGGATCCTTTGATTGAAAGCCAGCACCCGACTGGCTCTGACCGCAGCCAAATTAAAGCCTTTATCGCAAGATGTATGACGGCTCTCCAGAATGCCATTGATGGAAAAGTTGAGGAGGGAGGCAAAGGATAATGTTTAAAAAGCTGTATAATCAGGCCAAATTGACCTACACGATTACACCTCGCTCGCCATTCCTGATCAAATCAGGCCAGGTTCCCGCTGACCCAACCCGACCGGATATGGAGTGTGTGCGTACCTTTCACGCCACGCTTGGCGAAACAGTCTACATTCCAGGATCCTCGATGAAAGGCGTGATTCGCAGCCACAGCGAAAAAATCCTACGAACGCTCGAAAAACAGGTGAAGGACCCCTTCAACCAGGACAAGAGTGTTGAGCAGGACACACCTGGTCCAGACACCTATGTAAAACTGTGCTATGCCGCTAAAACCTTTGGTTCAACTATGTTAGCCAGCCGGGTTCGATTTACTGACGCCTATCCGGTTGATGGGACTCGGGTTGTGATTGAACGCCGCAATGGAGTAGCAATTGATCGAATTTTAGGCTCAGCTAAAGCAGGGGCTTTGTATGACCTGGAATGCGTTTCAACCGGAACCTTTCAAGGTGAAATCACCCTGCGAAATTTCACGCTCTGGCAACTTGGTCTGATTGCCTTTTCCTTACGCGATCTGGACGAAGGCTATGTCCACATTGGGCTGGCCAAATCACGAGGTTTTGGAAGTGTCGCCTGTCAGGTTTCAAAGCTGGAAATCATTACTTCTCAACCATTTGGCAGTGCCCAGAAAACACTCCCTGGGGTTGGCGCACTGGTAAATGAGACAGAACGAAATTCGTACAAATTGCCGTTGGCTGAACATGATCAGGTTGACCTTTCAGATCAGGAAGTACACAGCAAATCTCACTTTCTTGGTACCCAGTACCATTTTGCCAATTCTCAAATTGAGCCTTTCTTTGAGAGCCTGGTTGAGACTCCCTGGGCCAGTTTTCTGAAATCGGGGGAATAAAAGTATGAGGCAACCTCCTTCCTGGGCAGAAATCCGCTGTTTGAAAGTTTCGGAAATGCTGGCAGAGATTCAGGCAATTCAAAATGTTCGGAAACTAACCTATTACTGTGAAACTCCAGAGAAAGTAATTTTTTTAACAACACTTCCTGAGCAGTTTGACAAAGCCGGTCGAGTATTTGACGAACAGGTGGAATATCGCTGGAACGGCGACCAGGCGGTGCGTATTGCCGCCAGTTCGAGGGAAACAGACCTGTGGTTTGATAAACCCAAACCTGCATTGCTCTGGGGAAAAGAAGATCAGCGCGTGAATATGCGCCACCTTCAACTTCCCCAAAACCTGTATGTGCAAAATGTTCTCAAAAACCACGTGATTGTTTTCACACGATTTGTCCGTGTGAACTGGTAACTCTGGGAGGAGCATCTATGCGTGACCCGAAAAAATACACGGATGCCGGACGCAACGATCCACACAGCCCAAAACAAATGGTTGAACATCCCTATGATTTTGTCTCCTTCCCCAACCAACCCGAGCAAATTGGGAGAAACCAGGTGGAACGGCTGTATCACGACCGCAGCCTGGCAGACACGCTTACTGGAAAGCTCGTGATTGAGTTGACCGCACTCTCTTCCCTGACGGTCGGTTCAGGCTTATATGAAAATGCCAGTGACGTTGGGCTCACCGGAAACCAGGTTGTTCGAGGTATTGTGCTGCGTGACGGGAAGCCGGTTATTCCGGGTTCGTCCATTAAGGGAGCTGTCCGTTCAAACTATGAATTGATAACTCTGAGTTCAATGGCTGTTTTTGGAGTCAAAGCAACTGAAAAGTATGATGCCAGCGAACGTAAATATAGCAAAATCCCCAAACCAGTTTTGGAAAGCTCTGGCCTAACCGAAAGTGGTACAGTGACAGTGGTACTGGAATCCTCAGTCAATCAATTCAAACCAAAGACTGTAGCTAAACCTGATGATTTAGCAAACTTGTGTCCGGCTTCGGCTTTGTTTGGAGCAATGGGCTATCGTGGTCGGGTACACTTCAACGATGCGGTAGTGGTTGAAATGCCACAGCAAACACGACCAATCAAAACTCCACCCATGAATCAACCACATCTGCACCGGGTTGGGTTTACGATTCAGAAAGAGAACCAGCAAAAGCCTTACGATGGAAAACGTAATCCATTGATTGTCAAGGATTTATTTGGACGCAAAGTATATTACAACACCGAAGGCGAAGATTCGGGCAACGAGCCGTCCAACTTCCTACCGAAAGAAACGCGATTACAAACCGAACTCACCTTTCACTCCCTGCTTCCGGAAGAGCTCGGCGGGCTGTTGACCGCGCTGGCCACCAATGACGAGTTTTTGTTTCGTTTGGGAGGAGGGAAACCCGCAGGCCGTGGCAAAATCCGGGTTAGATTAACCGGTTTGGAGTTAAGTCAGACTCCAAAAAATCGCTACCTGAAATACAAGCCCAAGGTTCTCTGTCCAGAGATTGCCCCTACCGAAAATGACCTTAAAGTGAAGTTTCAAGCCTGGCGTTTCTTCTTCAAAAAAGGATTGGAGGAACTCAAAGTCATTACCCAGATGAAGAAGCCTTTGGGAGGGAAATCATGACACCAACAGTTGATTTCGATCTGGCCAGGGCTTTGGCCAAAGAATGTTCAAGGCTTGACGAAAACGAACTGGCCAAAATTCTCACCGCCTTCAAGCAGTATCACCGGCAACAAGCTGATGGGAGCCTCAACAAAACCAGACGGTTAGTTGATTCCATTCTGAATCAGAAAACCTTTGTTCGATCTCAAAAAACACGTGACTATTACGAACAAATTCAAATGCTTCTGGCTAACAAACTCGGCACTGATACCGAAGCCCTGGTAACCCTGTTCTGGGTCCAGCGCCTCATAAAGTATGAAAAACAAAGATAATCAAAACCAGGCACAAAGAGGAGATTCCTCAACCCTCATCAATCAGCGCCAACTTCCCAATTCGTTCCAGCCAGAATAGCAGCCATCAGTTCATCGGGAACTTTGACACCAGTTCGATTTCGCTCAAGCGGCCCAAAGCGAATTTTGAGCGGAGAACTCTCCAAAACGGTTTCTTCAGGTTCAAGCACTGACTCGATCTCAGCCACAATTTCGACACCACTTGCCAGACAGGCGCCGCGCCATTCGCAACTGGCATGAGGTTTGTCTTTTGCGGCAACAATGATCGCGTGAGTACATAAATTGAGAAACGCCTGAATGTCCTTTTTGATTTTCCCGCCACAATCCACAAACACCAGCCTTTTTTGAGCTTTCAAACCTTCCAACGACCCCCTGGTTTTTTCAATGAAATCCTGGTCAAAAGTTCCTTTGTGCCGGATGATGCGCACCACTTCGGGCGAAGATTCCTGGCTCCATATTCCTTCTCCATCAGGGCAAGCAACAATCACGAAAAAGTCAGTGCCGTAGTCTGTCCCCATCAATTGCTTGAGACGAGCTTGCGTCAGGTACGTCAACACTGATTTGCCACTATGCGGAGGACCAACAAAGGCAATTACTTTACGGCTCCTGGTGACTTGCGCCCGGGCAACAGGTGAAGCGTCGGGCTTCACGGTTGTCAAATACTGGGTTACCTGGTTTGCCGGAATCATTGTTCCAACCGGCATTTCCGGGATTCTGGATAGGACAATGAGTGAGCCAAACCGAGGGTCAAACGTTCCAATCCAGGGAAAGTCCCGACAAAGACCTGCTAAACGGGCATAGAGCCAGACCGGCCCTTTCCCATTGATGATCAACCCTTTATCCAGATTAGCCCCACTGGGAAGCTGAACCCCGGCTAGTTTTCCTGGATCCAGCGTCAGGTTGCCGTCAACATAAAAATCAAGGATCTGAAAGTTCTGATCCGTTTGAATAAACTGAAGATTTAGATTCCCCATAAATTTTTCTCTTGAAATGAGTTGCCCTGGGTATTGCCAATCCGCACTGCAGCACGTCTTCATTTCCGACATTGTACGCATTGATCCCAACAAAGCAGTAGCACGGTTGTTTCAATCCGCACTGCAGCACGTCTTCATTTCCGACCATAACAATAAATGGAATATTTCGTTTGGTACGGTAGTTTCAATCCGCACTGCAGCACGTCTTCATTTCCGACTTGGCGAATAAAGCGACCAAGGACCAGCTTTCCGTTTCAATCCGCACTGCAGCACGTCTTCATTTCCGACCTCCACTATCGTGATTTCGATTCCGGCTGGGATTGGTTTCAATCCGCACTGCAGCACGTCTTCATTTCCGACAATTCAAATCTCGACTCGATGTTTACGGTTTCTGAGTTTCAATCCGCACTGCAGCACGTCTTCATTTCCGACACAGCAGTAAGAGCAACAATGCTCAATATAGAAAGTTTCAATCCGCACTGCAGCACGTCTTCATTTCCGACTGCCTACCTCTAACTTCTTTGTTTGCTAGAGGCTCCGAGGCCAAAAGCGCTAACCCCATGGGAGGCCGCAGGGAAGCGTTGGTCAGAAACAGGGCAATGTCAGAAAAAATCGAACATAAGGCATTGGTTTTCAAAGTTTACAGGAATAGCGCGAACCTCTCACCGTTTTGACCATGGCTCAGGTTTGCGGGATTGGAAAGTGAAAAAGGGTTTGGTTACTTTAAGGGATGAACTTTGAACTGTCAAAACCAATCTATCCCAGATGCGGATGGTCAGGCGGATACCGAAACTGAAGCAGTCATTACCGGTCAGAACGGGCCAAATCGCGGATGTTCTGCAAATTGAGGATTTCTGCAACCTCAAACTGAGGTGGAACTTTGCCTTCAATTGGTCGAAGCCGCATAGCCGCTGGGAAATATCCCATTCTGCCGTGCAATTCAGCCAGAACCAGCGCCGCAATCGGGCTAAAACTCGGCAGATTGATCAAAATGGCTTCGGTTTGCCACTGCTGCGAAGGAAGCGGGATAGATTTAATCAGGGGTTTCACTTGTTCGCCAAATGGTTGCTGAGGGTCAAGTTGCATTTTGATTTGTATGATTTCCTGAATCACATTGCCCACCAGATTTTCAATGGCGGTGATCTGGACTTGGGTAAGCGGATGGGAAAAGTTAATTACAATCATGAGAACTCCTTGTCAACATCTCCGAAAATTGTAATGCCCCTATATTTGCCGGCATTGCGCTTTGTCCGCCGATAAGAATCAACATCGTCCGGTCCATGGTTTTTTCTCCTTACTTGAGATCTTGAAGAAGTTCGTACCGCCCCAGCCCAAAAGTGGTCGCCGTCCCAACGTGCAGCACTTCCCCGGCAGCCAGCAAGGGAAGGAACTCGGCCAGCAATGGACCTGAAAAGGAAATTTCACCTAGCAGCCCACCTAGTTTTAATTTGGTTTGCTGTCGATTTGAAAATCGCTCCATGTCATTCCACCACAATGAATTAGTGGTAGTTTGGATCTCGTCTGCCAGGGCCAACAGCCTTTCGGTGTCAAACCCTGGGGGCGCCGAGCCGAAAGCTTCAGTCAAAATTTCTATTCGGCGTAGCAGATGGCGGACAATATCCACAAAACCGAGGCTGTCCTGCAAATTGCCTCCCTTTCGAAGTCGCAACGGTGTCAAAAACCGCAGAGTGAGAGATTCCGGCAAGGGATTTAGTTGAGTCAGTCGCCGTTCAATCACGTTGGAAAGGGGTGTGATGGCGGCATAAAGCGCTTCGATATCAGGATTTGGTTTCTCAATCGAGCAAATTCGGGTTTTTCCCCAGGTGGTAACCGAAGTCAGTTGAAATGGCGTCCGCGATGAACCAAGTCCCTGGTCCAGCATCAATTCGACAGCGATAGTTGCCAGCAAAACCAGATTGATGGCTTCTCCCATAAAGATAATCCCAAATTCCAATGGGTCACCTTCCTTAAATCCTATGCGGGGGACGCTGTAATGGACAAGCGGAGGAATCAACAGATAAGGATGAGGCAAATCCTGGTGGCGATGATTTGGAGACTGGTGCTTTGGAATTGCCGTTTCAAATAAAAAGGCATAGCGGCACTGGGCAGGATGTTGACAGGTTTGAGCACAGTGGGTTGGTCCTTCGAGGGCACAGGCCACTTGTTTAAACGCATGCCCGAAGGCGCCCCGAAGCGTTGACCCAAGAAATGGCGGAAGTGTGGCTGGTCGAGTGCTCTTACCGCCGAAGGTTAACTGGATGAGATCCAATTGTGCGAAATCCTGTGGTCTCATGGGTACCCTCTTTAAAGAGTTGTCAGAAATGGAAACCAGAGCATATATGGAACACTTGAAAAAGTATATCTTTTCACTGTTTCTCAGCTATACTATTTTGTAAGTTTTCTTTTTGAGGAAATAAAAGCTAACCAGTTGAAAAGTAAATATTTCCAAAATTTTATATTGATATTTTGTAATTTTCGATTATTCAAGTCTACGGACGGCTTGTTCAAGCTCCTGGGTCATCTGTTCCGGGTGCGCGTCGGCTGAAAACGTCACTGGAGGGCCAAATCGAATCTGAACTGAACCCGGTAGCGCCCAAAAGCGATTGACCCAGTGCGCTTTTCCTTTTTGTTTTTGTTCGTACAGGCCGGCCAGGTAAACCGGCACCACCGGCACCTGGATTTCTTTGGCCAGGACACCAATCCCTGACCGAAACGGATGCATGTGACCTTCCTCTGATCGGCGACCTTCGGGAAAAATCAAAATATGAAATCCCTGATCCATGGCCTGCCCGGCGTAGCGAAAACTCCGCCGGAACCCGCTTTTTTGCGGCAGTGGAAACACGTTGAAAAAGAGCACGATCAGCAGATATTGCACCCGCATCCAGAACCGTCGAACCCACCCTATCTCCACCGGTGGAAATCGGAAATCCCGCAGGCGTTCACCGTCCATTGCAATGGCCATTTGCGAACGCACCTTTGCCGGGAGTGCCGCTAAAATCAATGCATGGTCGGCAATGGTAATATGATTGGCAACCAGCACCACCGGGCCCGTCAGGCGAGCCAGATGCTCGCGGCCTTCCACTCGTGTCCAACACAACACCGTACAAACCGGCCAGACACTGGTGTAAAACAACAGTTGTCGCAGCCACGTCCACGGAGCACGCATTGCCCAGGCCGGGAATGGATAGGACATTTCAGAAACCGGCTGGGGTTCACCAAATGACGCTTTTGACTCACGCCCCCCAGGGCTGGTCGCGCCAATCGCCTGTTCAATCAGGTATTGAAGCTGGCCCACTGTGGCTGCCGCTGTAAATGCGACTTCATCCAATTCGATGTGGAAGTGGTCTTCAAGCCAGCTCAAGAGTTCAACCTTTCCAAGCGAATCAAGCCGACAATCGGTCGTCAAACTGGCTTCCGGGTCAAATCGGACTGGTTTTTCGTGGGTAATTTTTTCAATCGCCGTGAACAGAAAATCTGACGTGAACTCGTCGCCAGGTGGCTGACTTTGGTCAGCCCCAAGTTGTGCGGTAGCCCAGGCAATGACATCGCGCTTGCGGATTTTATGGGTGCTGGTCCGTGGAAAATCAGGCCCCTGCCACACCAGCCATCGTCGAATGTGCTGGTACGGGTTTAATCCTGTGTTCACAGTGGCCAGGACTTGATCAACCGCTGTTTGTTCATCCCGAACAATCACCACGGCCACGGGTTCCGGTCCAGTTTGGCCGTCTATCCCAAACACGGTGGCCTGCCGGATTTCAGGCTGCCGGAGCAGGGCGGTTTCCAGATCCTCAGGGTAGATATTCATTCCGGCGCCAGTCACGATGACCTCTTTTTTCCGCCCACGAAAAAACAGGTTGCCTTCCGAATCTCGAAACCCAAGATCACCTGTTCGCAGCCATCCATCGTCACTCAGCGGCTCAATATTCCCGCTTTGCCAGACACCCGCCGCGATATTTTCACCCCGGACCAGGATTTCCCCGCCGTCATCAAGCTTGAGTTCTCGACCTGGAAGCGCTTTTCCAATTGAGCCCTGGCTGAGTTTAAACGGATGCACCACGCTCACCAGCGATGCCGTCTCGGTCATTCCATAGCCCTGGATTAAGGCAAATCCCAGGTGGCGCCAGAAGGCTTCGAGGTTTTGGTCCAGCGTGGCACCGCCTGAAATAAAGGCCCAGAACTTCCAGCCAAACTGGTTGTGAACCTGCCGAAACCGCCACCAGCGACGAGCAAAATGTTCCTTTGGACACTCATTCAATACCTTCTGGAGTGATTGACCAGGATGTGAGGCCAGCCAGTCTCGCTCTACTTTTTGCCGCAGGGTTTCAAGCAGCCGGGGAACAATCACGCAGACTGAAATCCGCTGCCGGCGAATGGTCTCCAGAATTTCCGTTGGATTAACGCTGGTTTGGAAATGGACTTCGCCACCGAGCAACTGAGGCACAAACACGCCCATAAACTGTCCAAACACGTGACTTAACGGAAGCAGATCCAGGAATCGAATCGGATGAAAAGGCCGTTCCCATTTTAAATATTTATGGATTTCCTGTTCGAGGGGCTGCAGATTGACCAGCAGATTGCGGTGTGAAAGGCAAATTCCCCTGGGTTCAGCCGTCGTGCCTGAAGTAAAAATGATTTCAGCCACATCAGTTGGCTTGATTTCAACCGGATGCCAGGGCGCCGGCGGGTGTTTTGAAACTGCATCCTGGATGGTTTCCAACCGAAGCCAGGAAACTTCCGAGGGAAACTGGGGATGTGTGGTTGAATCACAAAACCCAAGTTTGGCTCCGGTTTGCCCGATGATTTGTCGGACAAACTCAGGCGTGCTCTGGGGATCGAGCGGCACCGCCACACCGCCAACCAGCAAACATCCGAAAAAAGCCGCGACCCACTCAGGGCCATTCTCAGCCCAAATTAGAATCCGGTCTCCCGGTTTCATGTTCTGAGTGGTGAGTTCCCGTGCAATTTGAAATGCGGTCTCAGCCGTCTGCCGATAGGACCAGCGAATGACCCGCACACCTCGCTTCACCGCAAACGCCGTTTCGTCGCCACGGTTGAGAAAATCAGCCAGAAAGCTGGTCAGTGTGGTTCGTGCTGGTGGCAATGGGTCAGGCATCAGAAGTACCTTGTCATAAGTTTCCTGAGATATTGGGTTTGGTAAGTGCTTGATTTTTTTCCGTGTTTTCCGTGGTTTCCGTGGTTAAAATGTCTGGAAATTTTCGGTACGGTACGTCTAAGGAGGCAGAGTTTGCATGAATCAATCTCAATTCACTTCTATGATTTGTGGTATTTTTCTTACTGTTTCGCCTGGGGTAATTTCTCCAAATTTGGTATCAGCAACTCAAGAACCAAGGGTACCAGCGTGTCATTTCAACCAGGGGATTCCAAAAATCAATCAAAGCTGCAAAGTCCTGAAACAACTGAATTTAAGCCTATCTCGCCTTATATCAATCAAATTAACTCAGGAAACCGAGCCTTGCTTAACGAGCAAATTTTGTCCAGTAACCATTCACATCAAAAACATATCCGGTAAATCAATTGAAATTATTGACCCAGAAGTAGCGCTCTTTTTGGACGTAGATCAAGACCAGCTTTCAAAAACAGGCCAGATTTTTTCACAAGGTTGTTATGCGCCGATTGATTTAACCAATATCGCTTCAACTCATCCAGGACATGCCCTGGAGAAACTTGTATTAAAAAGAGATGAAAAAATTCAAAGAACAATTGACCTTTCCCGGTTGTCCTGGGCTCCAATCCGGCATGGATCTGACTGGCCAAATCAAAAGTTTAGTGATCTGGTCTCAACTGGCCCCCATCGCTTACAGTTAATCATCAGCAAGTCTGTTCAAGAATCAAAGCATGCAAATGGTCAAACAACCTACCATTTAGAGAAAACCCGAGTATCTTCAAACCAAATTTCTATAGAGGTAGCAAAATAGAGGCACTTTTCTCTAGGGGAGGTCAGAAAGTGGAGGGCACGACGGAACCGAAGAGCTACGACACACTGGGGAGCGTGGCAACCGTGACGAAGGGGCGTTTCGGAGTGCGTGCTACTTACCGAAAAGCGGTGTCAAGCCACCGCACTCCACAGCCCGACTTCAATCCTGAGCGGAATATGGTGTTTTCAGGTACTTCTTGGCCTGTTCCCGGCTGTCAAACACGTTACGGCGGAGCGACACCAGACGGTACTGGCCCAGCGCTTTTTGGCGGTCATTGGCCAGGTCGTACAACTGTCCGGATTTGAGATGTGACAGTGTGATCAAGTCTCCATTGGCTTTGGGCGTGTGAATCACCCGCTGGTATCGCTTGAGCGCTTCGGCCTGATTGCCCTGGACCAGCAGCGACTCAGCAAATTGAAAATTAATTACATCGCGGATCCCGCTTGCGGTCTGATTTTCCAGCAAGGTGGAAAAAACCTGATTGCTGGACTCGGCTTTTCCAGCTTTGGCCAGCGTTGTTGCCTGTTCGAGCTGGATCAAATAGTTGCGGGGGTATTTTTCAGCCAGGATGGCCAGTTCGCGGAGCGCGTCTTCCATTCGGTTTTCACGCTTATAGAGCGCAATCAACATGGTCCGGGATTCATCTTTGACAAAGCGGGAATGGTCACGAGCTTCTTCCAGCAATTCAAACCCTTTTTTCTTCGATCCTTTGACACCACCCATCAGCGCCAGCAATTTGACTGGCGCCGGAAGCGACCCAACGACATAGTTATAGACCCCCAGCGTCAGCTTGGCATCAATGTAGGTGGGGTCGGCTTCGAGCGTTTTTTCATGGTAATCAACTGATTTTGAACCATTTCGCAGTGCCGCCAGAAATGACCGCATCACGGTTGCTTCGTAGGCGGCCAGCAAACCATGAGCCGACCCAAGGTAATAGAGCGCCACCGCATCCTTTTTGTTTTTTTTCAGCCGGCCTTCAGATTTGGTCATCGCCAGCTTTAACGTTTCGCGAAATGCCTTGTCAAATTCGGGATCAGCTTTCTCTTCGGACTCGGCATAGAAGGATTTTGTGGCATACAGGTCCGTTTGCAACCGGCGCGAAGTGTAGAGTTTCCGCAGCCACATACAATTGGCCAGACCAACATACCCTGACGGATGGTCCGGGTCCAGTGCAATCATGTGCCGAAACTTCTTTTCCGCTTCGGTATATTCCAGGCTAAAGAGGGCGTCAAATCCATCGAGCCGAAGCTGGTCAAAGGCTGGCATCACCGATGGAGAGGCTTCACCTTCCGCCCCTTTCCCCGCCGGCGATGATTCAGCCCCCGACGATTGTTGCGCCCGCGTCGGGGGTGAAAAACTCAGAATCAGGCACCCGGAAAAAATGAACCAGACAGCAAGAGGTAAGTTCTTTCTGAAATTGAGCTGTAACCGGGCGTTTGGAAAATGATTCATTGGTTCACCTGCTTTCTTCTTTTCCCACCCGCTCACGCAGGTGGTACTGACTGGCTTCATTCCGTCAAAAAGGTATTTGGTTCAACCAGGGTGTATTCCCCGGAATCAAGGACAAATTGACGCAAGAGATGTGAATGCCCGGCTCCATAAATAACTAAAATTCGATCATTTGGCGAGTCAGTTATCCGCTGCAGGTTGGCCATGATGCGCAGGTTTCGGGCATACCATTCACTGACGAGCGTCGCCCCAGGGTACTCAGTTCCCTTTCCAACCCGGAGCAGTTGCAGATAGAGCGAATGTCCGTCCTTGATGTATTCCGGGTCGTTCAGATACTTGAAGATGCCGGTGATGGTCCGGGTTTTGATCACGTCGTTGATTTTTCCGACTTCGGTTTGGATCATCGCCATCCCCTGATTGATAACGGCTTCCTGACCGTTTTTCTGGGCATAGGTCTGCATTTCTTCCCAGGGGAATTTTCCTTCAGCGTCAATTGGATACACGGTTTTGTGGCCGCAGACTTTGGCCAGGCGAAACCCAACCTGGTACAGCTCATTGTTTTTCAAGGCAAATTCACCCGTCAGGTACTTCTGATAGAGTTTGTCCATCGTGTCGGTGCCAAAGGGCTGCTCAAGGGCGATTTTGGTGGGTTTAAAGGCAGCCAGTTGTTTGGCAAAGGCTTCAAGTTCTTTTTGCCGTTTCGGGGTTGAAACATCGTCGGCCTGAGCATTGGCAATGTCCAGATTGGGGTTTCCCATATGGTAGGTACCCAACACCATCACGGCTGGTTTCGGTTTTGCGGGTTTTGTTTTTTGGCTGGTGGCTGGTTCGGCGAGCAATGGAAAGGCTGACAGACAGGAAACAACTGTCAGCACACACATTTTTAAAAAAGCGCCATGAAAAATTGGTCGCATACGATTCCTTTCACTTGAAGCTGGTTGTTGAGAAGATTTCTGTTATTGGACGGTGCGTTTTCAGACCGATTATGGCAATCTATCTATCTTTTACCACAGATAACCGTCTGCTCAAATCGCGCGCACATAACGATAATGGGAGGAATAAGGTTTTGCGAAGGGTACGTGTGTTTGTACTGGCTGCTCTCTTTCTGTGTGTCTCAGGACCAGGCTGGGCACAATCCAAATCAAATCCGGTTGATAAATTCCGCCAGCTCGAAGAAATTCTGCCAACCCCCAATGAATACCGAACGGCTTCGGGGGCACCCGGCCACCGGTACTGGCAGCAACGGGCGGACTATACGATCAAGGTAGAATTGGACGACACCAATCAGCGCCTCAGTGGGACGGAGACCATCACCTACACCAATAACTCACCTGATCCGTTGAACTATCTCTGGTTACAACTTGATCAAAACATTTTTGCCAAAGGGTCGGATGCGGGCCTGACCCGCTCACCCAAAATTGACGAACGCGAGCCATTCAACACCCTTGAACGGCTGCTCACGGCTCAGAACTTCGATGGAAAATGCAACATTACGTCCGTCAAGGATGCTCGCGGCACAGACCTGCCATTTACGGTCGTGAAAACCATGATGCGGGTTGACTTAAAGACCCCGCTCAAGTCGGGTGATTCATTCACATTTTCAGTTGATTGGAATCACAACATCAATAACCAGAGACTGTTAGGCGGGCGCGGCGGATACGAGTTCTTTCCGAAAGATGGAAATTATCTCTATGAAATCGCCCAGTGGTTCCCGCGCATGGCCGCTTATAACGATGTTTCCGGCTGGCAACACAAGCAATACCTCGGGGCTGGGGAATTTACGCTGGAATTTGGAAACTACAAAGTCAGCATCACCGTGCCGGATGACCATGTCGTGGCGTCAACGGGTGTGCTCCAAAACCCGCTCGAAGTCCTGACCAAAGCCCAACGCGACCGGTGGGAGCAGGCCAAAACTGCAAAGTCTCCCGTGTTTATCGTCACACCGGACGAAGCCAAAGCCAATGAATCCAACAAACCCAAAGGCAAGAAGACCTGGGTGTTTGCCGCGGAAAACGTGCGTGATTTTGCCTTTGCCTCGTCGCGAAAATTTGTCTGGGATGCCCAGCAACATACGGTTGAAGGCAATAAAGTGATGGCGATGTCTTTTTACCCGAAAGAAGGCATGCCGCTGTGGGATAAGTATTCGACCCAGGCCATCATCCACACGCTCAATGTGTATTCGCGCTATTCGTTTGGCTATCCCTACCCCACCGCGATTTCGGTCAATGGTCCGGTGGGCGGGATGGAATATCCGATGATTTGCTTTAATGGTCCACGTCCCGAGGAAGACGGAACCTATTCCAAAATGACCAAATACGGGCTGATTTCGGTCATTATTCACGAAGTCGGGCACAACTTCTTTCCGATGATTGTCAATTCCGACGAACGCCAGTGGACCTGGATGGACGAAGGACTCAACACCTTCCTGCAGTATCTGTCGCAACAGGAATGGGAAGACAATTATCCGGTTGGTCGTGGCGAACCCTTTACGATCATTGATTATATGACCAGTTCCGAACAGGTGCCGATTATGACCAATTCGGAATCGCTGTTGCAGTTTGGCAACAATGCCTACGCCAAACCGGCCACGGCGCTCAATATCCTGCGGGAAACAGTGCTTGGCCGTGAACTCTTTGACTTTGCGTTTCGCGAATATTCACGTCGCTGGAAATTTAAGCGCCCGATGCCGGCAGATTTCTTCCGCACGATGGAAGATGCTTCAGGCGTTGACCTCGACTGGTTCTGGCGTGGATGGTTTTACACCACCGATCACACCGATATTTCTATCGAAAATGTCAAATGGCTGACGATCAACACTCAGAATCCAGATGTCGAAAAGCCACTCCGCAAACAGGAACGCGAGAGCCAGCCTGAAACCCTTTCTAAAACGCGCAACAAACCGTTGCCCAAACGGGTTGATCAAATTCCGTCACTCAAAGACTTTTACAACGAATATGATGACCTGAAAATCACCGACCGGGATCGCAAAGAATATGCCGAGCTGGTGAAAACGCTTTCGGACCGCGAAAAGGAATTGCTCAACTCCGGGTATAATTTCTATCAGGTTGAATTTAAGAATATTGGCGGGCTGGTAATGCCAGTGATTCTCCAGATTGAGTATATGGATGGGACCAGCGAAGAACTCCGCCTCCCAGCCGAAATCTGGCGCTATAACAACTCGACGGCCTACAAACTGATCCCGACAAAGAAGGAAATCAAATCGCTGACGCTTGATCCACACCTGGAAACAGCCGATGCCGATTTGACGAACAACTATTTCCCTCCGCGACCAGTGAAATCACGCTTTGAATTGTTTAAGGAAAAGCGTGAGCGACCCAACCCGATGCGGATTGAAATGCTGGAACGCAAACAAGGGAACGGCACTGACGATCCCAAAAAACCTGCCGAACCAGCCCAAACGCCTGAGGCGCCCCCGAAGGGGAAATAGTTCCATTTAG
>CAZXCE010000075.1:0-20029 GCA_964639175.1 uncultured Clostridia bacterium | reverse complement strand
GGAACCCGGAACCCGGAACCCGGAACCCGGAACCCGGAACCCGGAACCCTATTTTCTTCATTCTTCATTCTTCATCACTGTGGCGTCCATTTCTTTTGATAGATGATCACGCCAGAGCGGCGCATGGCTTCAGAGCCAAAAAGTCGAAGTGACACCGTTTTGGCATCGAAAAATCCCCGTTCCCGGAGCCACGTTTTGGCGTCAAAGTCATGGTCAAAGTGCATAGGGTGCGCTTTGGTTGGGCCAAAAGCGATTGAAGCCACCAGTTTCCCTCCTGGGGCTAACCGATTGACCAAAAATTCCAGTGTTTCAATCGGATCGGCTAAATGTTCCAGAACATCCAGCAGAATAATGGTGTCATACTGGCTCTCAAGACGGCGGCGATCACTGGCAAAGTTAACTCGCAGTTTTCGTTCACGAGCACGCCAGCGGGCAAACTGTTGCGTTTCCCCATCAACATCAAAGTAGGTCACATCTCGATCTCCGCGAGCGGCCAGTTCCAGCGATAAATCTCCGATGCCAGCACCATAATCCAGCACTCGCCCTCGGGACTGAGAGATCACATCCAGCGTAAACACAATGTGCTTGTATGCCAGGTGAAACTGGGCCAGGTCATAGATGTAATAACCTGAATTTTGCCGGTACCAGGTTTCAAGTTCCTCGGGGGTGGTTGGCGGATTGGCATTCCAGTTTGCCGCTAAAGCCCCGGTGCTGGTTAACAGCGCTTCCTGGATGTGTTCTGGGGTTTCACCAGTAAAATCCACCAGTGAAAACAGCATTTCTTCCAGGTTTTTCCGGTGTCGGTCCCGCGCCATCCAGCATAAAGCCAGCGAGACAATCATCCAGGAGGTCACGGAACCGATATGTGGCCCTTGCCCTCCCACAAACCAGAGGAGTCCTGCAACCCCAATCACAATCACCGGAATCAGGGCCAATTGCTTTTGAGATAAGAGCAAAATCAGCAAATGGACGGCCATTGCCGTTAACAGTACCCCGGTTTCAAGAGTCAGGACTTTATTACTGAGGAGCAATCCGAGGCCAAGGCTATCACCAGCCGCATAGACAAAGGGAATGTAGGCAAGCAACTCCGGCTTTTTTTGTTTGCGCTGGACCTGTCGAAAGACCTCGCGCACCGCCCAGTTGGTTGATAACACAAACCCTGCCGCGCCAACCATCAGCCCGTAATCCTTGAATGATCGGCCAACCAGTGGAGTTGAAAGCAAAAACAGCCCACCCAAAATCCATCGGATCCGGATAGTCCAGGAATACTTTTTGTGCTCTTCAATCGTGAGGAAAAGATACTTGGGGACGTAAAAAACAGCTACACTGAGTGCAATGGCGAGCAGTGTCAATTTGGTGATGTCACCCCAGCTCAACAATCGGCGAGTGACATTGACCAGGACCCCAAAAAAAACAAGGTTGAGAGCGATCATTCCGACCCCAACCTGTGCATATTGATTCAGAAATGTTTCTTGCTGACGATAATTCACAGTGACTTTAGAGGTTAGCCAACCAGCAAATGTCCTATAAATTAGACGTGGACACCCAGGCGGTCAGCACATTTGAAAATTGAAAGCCCTAAAACACAGGCAATCATTGTATTGAAGAAGAATTCAAGTGGTTTAAAAGCGGCGTACCCAATAATGGGAAGGTTCAAAATGCCAGCTATGGCACCCACCACTTTGAGAATAACAAAGACCACTTCAATTCCAAAATACATCAACCAAACTTTGACATACACACCACCCATTCGTTTAATGGTATCAAGTCCGACGAGTGGGTTCAGGACTGCCCCAAAAGACTGACTAAATCCTGCCACAAGTAATGCCATCGGGTAATAAAACACAGCCCACAAGATTGCAAGCCCCCCCAACAACCCAAAAGAGAAAGGCCACAGGAACAATGGGGCCGCTCCCAGCGACATTCCGATTGTTTCATCTATCCCTGTTGTTCTAATGACGGCGGCTGGTCCAAATATAATCAACCAGATACTGATACCAAGAAAGCCAACGCCCCTCATGTCTTCAAAATCGAGTAGCACAGCTTCATCCACGCGACCATCAGCAATTCGTCGAATGATGATTGAGATGTACCCAACCATCATTAGATTAGCCAAACCATCATGGATAAACCCAAACGCTGTAATCGCAACTGCCGCAACGGCAAACATCACAAAATGTTTTAAGGGGTATGTCAGGGATTGAATCAGATCTTCCATCCCAAAGCCAGATTTCTGAAAAGCCTGACGCTGCATTTGCTTTGTGACTTCAGAATATTTCTGACATAACTGCCCGCACAGTGTGCAAATCGCCCCTGATGCAACAGAGTTAACACACCCTTTGCACAGGACGGCACCGCATCCCCCGCAGAGATACTCTGGTGCCGTTTGAGGGTGATTATGGCACACAGCAGTTGCCACCCCGCCAGTTCCAGGCTGGCTATAGGCCGCATATGAAGCCGCATGACTTCCGGTCACGCCACCACTTCCGACCGTACCGTAGCTGGCCCCGGCGCCACTCGTACTTGTACTGTGATGGCTCGAACTGTGCCCGGAGCCTCCACCCCCATAAGAAGGTTGCTGATACAGAGCGCCACTGCTTTGAGCCGTACCACCAACCTGCGCTGGAGTGGCCTGACCGGCACCCGCGCCCAGCAAATTCCGAATCATCGGGATATTTCGCGCTTCGGTCCAGGCAAGATTGCCACGTTTGACCTTGTCACCAGGCTGAACATAGCCACCCTGAACCCAGCTTTTCATGGTTTCGGTATCCGCTTCGTAAATCTGTCCCTCGATTTCAACCTGCCAAATTTCGTTGGTACTCATAAGACCTCGAATTTCTTAAATTTTTGTTCAGTTCACAGGTACCGGTGCGGGCAAAACCCTTTCGGTCAGGAGTCAAACTCAACAGAACCAGGGTTCTGCATGGTGTGAACTAAAACTCTATTGCATCACACACTTTGGCTGTAACGATGTGCGGTATCCTGAGAAAATACAGGAAATTCTTTTTTAGCGCACTCTGGCTTCATTCGTCTATATAAAACCATGAAATATCATAAAACTGAGTAATTTTTCTTCGCTTAAAACAAAAAAGGGCACCACAAGCGGTGCCCTTTTTCAATGTGGGCGCAGTTCAGAACAACGCCCATTCATCATTTTTATTTTCGTTTCCAGCGCGTACCGTCACGGGTGTCTTCAAGGATGATCCCACGGTCGGCCAGAATCTGGCGAATTTCATCTGATCGGGCAAAGTTTTTCGCTTTGCGGGCGGCAAGACGTTCATCCACCAGCGCCTGGATTTCGGCATCCAGGCTTTCATCCACAAACGGATCAAAAAATCCAAACACGCCGTCCATCTTGCCCAAAACGTCAAGACCGAGTGTTTTGGCTTTTTCGGTCAGTCGCTCTTCGGCCATTGCCCGGTTGAGGGCTGTTTCCAGCAGTGTCACGGCCGCCAACCCCTGAGCTGTATTGAGGTCATCATCCATTCCGGCTTCAAAGGCCTCCTGTGACTTCTCAATTTCATAAATCAGCGCGGTATCATCAGCTTCGACGGGTCTGGCTTCGCGCAACCGCCGGGCAAAGTCGGTCAACCGCTCAAGTCTTCGGGCTGTGCCTTCGAGTCCATCAATGGTGAAATTGAGTGACTTGCGATAGGGCACCGAAACCAATGCCAGCCGAATCGCCCGTGGGTGATAGCCTTTTTCGAGCAGGTCCCGCACGGTAAAGAAATTCCCAAGCCGTTTTGCCATCTTGCCGCCATTGATTTGCAGGTGTTCAGCGTGTAACCAGTATTTGACAAATGGCTTGCCGCTCGCACCTTCGGATTGGGCAATTTCATTTTCGTGGTGCGGAAAAACAAGGTCCACCCCACCGCAATGGATGTCAAATGATTCGCCAAGATATTTCATTGACATCGCCGAGCATTCGAGATGCCAGCCAGGGCGGCCTTCGCCAAAATCAGCCGGCCAGCTTGGTTCGTTGGGTTTGACGCCTTTCCAGAGCACAAAATCACGGACGTCATCTTTTTCATATTCGTCGGTGCTGATGCGGGCACCGGCTTTGTTGCCTTCGAGCTTGGCGCCTGAAAGCTTGCCATAGCCATCAAAGGAATTGATTCGGAAATAGACCGAGCCTTCGCTTTCATAAGCATGCCCGTTATGTATCAGTGAATGAACCAGTTCGACCATCTCCGAAATATGATCCGTTGCGCGGACAATATGGTGCGGAAACTGCATATCGAGCTGTTTCATGTCCTCCAGAAAATACTGCAGGTATTCATCGGTAAAGGTCCGAATGTTCTGCCCGGTCTGGTTGGCACGCTCAATGATTTTGTCGTCAATATCCGTGATATTCATCACAAACGTCACCTGATACCCACGATATTTCAGGTACCGGTGGAGCACATCGGTAAACAAAAACGAGCGAAAATTGCCGATGTGGGCAAAGTCATACACCGTCGGGCCGCAGCTATACATGCGAACGATGTTGTCTTCGAGGGGGGTAAATGCTTCAAGTTGACTGGTTAAAGTATTGAAAAATTTCAGCATACGTTTGTTTTTTCGCCATTGTCAGTCGTGAGTCCCAGGGCTGGCAACTCACCGGTTTTGGGGGAACCTGTCTGATCACCGCTTTTACAATTCTGTCCACGGCGCAACCCAGGTCAGTTCAGTTGACTGAATCCCTACCGACAACAACCAAAAAACAACTGGCAATTATGGAGAATGGACCACTTCAAGTTTTAGCGCCTCCTTGAATCTAGAACTTCACGAACTTTTTGAATTAAGTCATACGGTTCAAAAGGTTTCCATAGAAAGGCAATACTTTTCAAGGGGAGACCACTATCAAGCGGGATGTTTTTTGAATACCCCGACATAAAAATCACCTTCATGGCTGGATTTTCAGCCAGTACCTGCTGGGCCAGATCGGGGCCACTCAACCTGGGCATCACGACATCTGTCACCAGAAGATCAATCTGACTGGCATGCTCTTTGTAAATCCGGAGTGCCATTTCACCATTGTTGGCTTCTAAAACCTGATATCGGCACCGACGCAGGGCTTCACAGACCAGTTTTCGGAGCTGTTCTTCATCTTCGACGATCAAGATTGTTTCGGTACCTTCAATATGGGCGGGTTCAGAGTAACTGACCGGGATCAAACTGATATCGTCATCCACTCGGGGCAGAAAGATACTAAACGCCGTGCCTTCGCCAGCATTGCTCTCAACCTCAATAAATCCATTACTTTGGGTAACGATTCCATACACGGTTGAAAGGCCAAGGCCCGTTCCTCGTTCGGCTTTGGTGGTAAAAAACGGTTCATAGATGTGGGATTTGGTGTACTCATCCATTCCCACCCCGGTATCAGAAATTGCCAGCATGACATATGACCCGGAATGGGCATCAACGCGTCCGTGAACCACGGCTTCGTCCAGTTCAACATTGCCAGTGATCACCGAAAGGGTTCCCCCAGTGGGCATGGCATCACGCGCATTGACCACCAGATTCATGATGACCTGTTCCATTTGCCCCGGATCAGCTTTGACTCGTCCCAGCGCCGGATCAAGCGAGAGTCCAAGTTCGATATCCTCACTGATCAGGCGTTCCAGCATTTCACGGATGTCCAGAATCAGGGCATTTAAATCAATCACATGAGGTTGCAGCACCTGACGCCGGCTAAACGCCAGGAGCTGGCGGATCAAGGCGCTTGACCGATCAGCACTTTTCTTGATCTCTTCGACATACTGACGTGGAATCGAGTCTGGAGGCTGTGACTTTAAAAGCAACTGACTATAGCCCTTGATCACCGTCAGCAGGTTGTTGAAATCATGGGCCACACCTCCGGCCAACCGGCCAACCGCCTCCATTTTCTGTGATCGGTGCAGGGCAACCTCTGTCTGGCGTTGCTTGGTGATATCAACCATCACCCCGCGCAGCAACCTGGGCTTTCCATCTTCACAAACCACGCGGACCAGGTCGCGAAACCACAATTCACGCCCATCTGCGGCAATCATTCGATATTCAAACTCATGGTCACGCCCCTGAGTCGTTTCGGATTTACAGTAGCGAACGGCTTCTTCGCGGTCATCTGGGTGCAACAGGGATTCCCAGAAACCTGGTTCGTCCATCCATCGCTGTCGAGGATACCCAAGTAAGAGTTCAACTTGCCGGCTCACAAACTGAAAACGAAAGGTTTCGATATCAACTTCAAAGACAATGCCATCAATCGAGTTAACCAGTGCCTCAAATTTCTGTTGGGAGTTGCGTAACTCAATTTCGGCCTGCTTGCGCGAGGTAATATCCCGTAAAATAGCGGTAAAGCGTTTATTTTCATGAAAATCAAATTCACTGACTGAGACTTCAAGGTTAAAAACTGAGCCATCTTTACGGCGGGCAAATGTTTCCTGCCGGGTTGATGACGGCACAAAGCTGGTCTGACTGGGTAACCCTAAAATGTGCTGAATTGATTTCCCGATAGCCTCACTGGCCGAAAATCCAAGGATTTGTTCGGCTGAAGGATTAAACGACTCAATAATCCCTCGCTCATCAAAAGTGACAACCCCATCTGGGACGTGGTAAACAAGTGATTGCAAATAGGCATTGGTTTCAGCCAGTTGTGTTTCTGCCCGGCTCGCCTGAACCAGTCTCAAAATTCGCTGGCATAACACGGTGATCCTGACTGGTTTGGTTAAATAGTCGGTGGCACCAGCACCAAAAGCTCTGGTAACAGAAGATTCATCCTCCAGTGACGTAATAATCAGGATTGGAAGTCGGGCACCACCTGGTGCTTGCCGCAAATGAGCACACAGTTCAAAGCCGTTCATGCCAGGCATGACCGCATCCAGCAACACGATTGACGGTCGTTCCTTTTGAAAAATCTCAAGCGCCTTTTTTCCGTTGGAAGCCTCAAAAACGGTAAAACCTGTTTTCTCAAGCGCACGTCGCAGGACATGCCGCAACGCGTCTTCATCTTCGGCAACCAAAACGGATAATGGCGATTGACCTCTGGTCGATTCTTCCATGAAGTTGTCTCCAAAACCGATCAAGTAATATCAGTCAGCAGTCAGCAGTCAGCAGTTCACTCAGCTTATTTGGTTGAATCACTTGACTGTTTTCTCATAAGGGGATTTCATTGCAGCCTGTATACCAGGCGAAAGCGTGAAAGAGTGAAGTAAGTACCTTACCGAAAATTTCCAGACATTTTAACCACGGAAAACACGGAAAACACGGAATAAAATCAAGCACTTACCAAACCCAATATCTCAGGAAACTTATGACAAGGTACTTACCAGGCCGAAGAAATAAGGTTGTTTCTCTTCCGCTACTTCGCTACTTCGCTACTTCGCTACGTTCATGACGTTCCTCAATCAGTCTGTCCCGCTCCTGTAAAAGCTGTGCGGCAATACTAATCGCAATTTCCTGTGGGTGGTTTGACCCAAATTTCAAGCCAATGGGGCAGAAAAACCGTCGCCCCATCTCCGCTAAAAGCCCGGCATCCACCACGTCCTGGCGGAGTCGTTTGGCTTTAGCATCGCTCCCGATCACACCCAGATACGGGAATTCCCTGGTTTTCAAAATCTCAATCAAAATGGGCTTATCGGTGGTGTGTCCCATCGTCATCAACACCACAAAAGCATCCGCGGGAAGGTTCTTGACTTCGGCTGGCAGGTCGCTGGTCACCCGCTTTGTCAGGTTGGGGGCTTCCGGCAGTTTGGCCAGCCATTCCGGTCGCGGATCCAGGCAGGTAATCTGACACTCAAGGTTGATCAAAAGCGGGATCAACGCATTGGCAATATGTCCGGCGCCGAAAACAACGATATTCCACAGTCCAGCATTGTGAGCTTCAAAATACAGCTTGACGGCCCCACCACACGTCATGCCGATGTCCTTATTTAAGCTCCAGTTGACAAAATGGGTTTGGGGTGACCAGAAACTGGTGGTGAGTAACCGCTGGGCCTCTTCAATCGCACGTGTTTCGACCTTTCCCCCTCCAACCGTGCCAGATTCGCGGCCCCGGGCAGTCACAATCATTTTTGAGCCAGGATCCTGCGGCACACTGCCAACAACATCCACTACCGTCACCAAAACACAGGGAACGTGCGCTTCGATCAATTCTGTAAGGATCGCCCAGATGGTGTGCATAGGCAGTTCAGATCCGAGGAATTTTTGGAGCTTCAAAGGTGGGCTTTTTGAAGTACTGGCGACGGACTGGTGAGCCAGTGTCAGGGGGGAACATCGTGAGTGAAATGAAGAATCCTTTTAGTGATTAGTGGTTAGAAATCAATACTTTCGAAGAAGAACCAGTTACGAACCACGAACCACGAATCACTAATCACCAATCACATTCTTCATTCTCAATTCCAACGGACGTCGAGCCAGATCGGTCAATCGGGTTAAAATTTCTTCATTGGTGGCTGGAACGTGAAGAACCGGGATTTCGCCATTTGAAACACAGGAAAGAGCATGTTTGACAGCCGTCCAAACCGAAATTGCCGTCAAAAATGGAGGTTCACCCACGGCTTTGCTCTGTCGCACATTGACATCGTTGGTGTTGTTGTCAATCCAATCCACGTTAAAAATGGCCGGGACATCCTGGATATTTGGAATTTTGTATGTTGTTGGTGAATGAGACAGCAGTTCACCTTTGGCATTGTATTTTAATTCTTCAGAGGTGAGCCAGCCAAGACCCTGGATAAAACCACCTGTAATCTGACCACGATCAATTCCAGGGTTGATTGACTTGCCGATATCCATCAACACATCACTTCGCAACACTTGCAAATCACCCGTGAACCGGTCAATGAGCACCTCAGAAACAGCACAGGCCATGGTGAAGTAAAGAAACGGATGGCCAGAGCCGGTTTCCCAGTTGAAATCTACGCCTTGAGTAGCATAAAAGCCGCGCTCACCAAGGCTGATTCGCTGATGATAGGCATACTTGACCAGATCTTTAAAGGAGATGCACTGGGAAGGTCGCCGGTTATCGTAAATGAAACCGTTTTCAAAGCAAATATTCGCCGGTGATTTTTCCAGGTCTGGTTCACGTGACGCCAGTACTTCACTGGCAGCTTCGGTCAGTCGGGCGCGAAGTCGCCGACAGGCATCCACCGCCGCGCCGCCATTTAAATCAGCCCCACTGGAAGCCGCCGTGGCCGAGGCATTATTGCTTTTTTCGGTTGAAGTCGGCATGGTGATGACCCAGTTTGGATCAATCGAAAACTCGTCGGCCACCAGTTGTTTGATCTTGGTGTTGACGCCCTGCCCCATTTCAGTTGCTCCAGTTGAGACCTGAATCGAGCCATCGAGATAAATGTGGACCAACGCACTGGCCTGATTCAAAAACTTGGTATTAAACGAAATCCCAAATTTGACTCCGGTACAGGAAATACCTTTCACATGGGTTTTGGAAACGGCATTAAAGGCTTCGGCCTCAGCCCGGCGGCGGCGATAGTCTGAGCGCGTCAACTGTTCATCAAACAGCCGGGGGAGCATGTTGTTTCTGACAAGCTGGCCGTACGGCGTTGTATTGCGCTCGGTGATGCCATAGAGATTGGCCAGCCGAATATCAACCGGGTCTTTTTTCAGGAAAATCCCGATTTCTTCCATCACGGCTTCAATGGTGGCGGCGCCTTGGGGACCGCCAAATCCACGAAAGGCAGTGTTTGGGGGCAAATTTGTTCGGCACACAACACCAGTGATTTCAGCGTTGGGCAGAAAATAGGCATTGTCAACGTGGGTCATGGCCCGGGCCATGACTGCGGTTGAAAGATCGGCATAGGCCCCACCATTTGAATAGATTTCGACTTTGAAGGCTGTAATGCGACCATCTCGATGAAACCCAACCTGATAGCGATTTTGAAAGGGATGGCGCTTGCCGGTGACCATCATATCGTCATCTTTATTAAAGACGATCCGGGCCGGGCGTCTGGTCTTGAGCGCGACCAGGCCCGCCATACAGGCTGGATGGGTGGCCTGAGATTCCTTTCCACCAAAAGCGCCTCCCATGCGCTTTGTGATACACACGACCTGATGGAATTGCAGGCCAAGCACTTTGGCTACGATTTCCTGGACTTCGGTCGGATGCTGGGTTGAAGAATGCACGGTCAGCGTGTTGTGTTCGCCGGGATAGACAATTGCCGCTTGAGATTCGAGGTAAAAATGATCCTGACCACCACAGACAAAGGTTCCTTCCAGCACGTGGTCGGCTTCGGCCAGTGCCGCCGCGACGTTTCCACGCCGGATGGTGCGTTTTTGCCCCAGAAACCACTCTCTGGCAATTGCTTCGTCAATGGTGAACACCGGTTCCAGGGGTTCAATCTCAACCTTGATGGCGGCCTTCGCCGCAGCGATGGCATCACGGGTTTCAGCCGCAATGACCACGATGGGGTGACCAATAAACAGGACTTCGGTTTCAGCCAGTAGCGGTTCATCTTTGATAATCGGCCCGAATTTATTGACCCCGCCCAGATCTTTGGCAGTGTACACCCCCACCACACCTGGGACCAGGCAAGCCTGGCTGATATCAATCGAATTGATTTTCCCGTGAGCCACCGGGCTCCAGTAAAAATCAACCAGTACCTCCTGGCGAGAAAAGGGCATGTCATCAATGTAAATTGATTCACCGGAAACGTGTCCGGCGGCTGAATCGTGCGGGATGTTTTTGCCTACGACCGACATACCGATTCCCTTTCTTCCTGCAGTTCAAAGTAAAACTTCTTGAGAATGTTTTCCGCCAGTTGAAAGCGGAATTGACTGGACCCTCGAACATCTGAAATCGGGCTGATTTCCTGTCGAGCCAGTTGTCCGGCCTGTTCAATAGCTTCAAAAGACAACTCACGACCAGTCAAAAAGGCTTCGGTGTTGGGAAGCCGCAACACGACCGGCCCAACACCACCATACGCAATTTGAATGGACTCAATGATGTCACCGTTGAGGGCCAGTTTGAATCCAGCCGTAAAGGATGAAATATCAAGATCCTTGCGCTTTGAAACCTTATAGAGCTTGAGGATTTCCCCAGCCGCCGGCAATGGAATCAGAACGCGGGTAATCAGCTCGTCTGGTTGAATATCAAGTTGCTTATACCCGAGATACAACTGGTTGATGTCAACCAGCCGTGAGCCATTGAGTCCAGTCAATTCAACCTGGGCCTGGGTCACAAATAAAAATGGCAGTGAATCAGCGATTGGCGAGCCATTGGCAATATTGCCGGCCAGGGTTCCAGCATGTTTGATCTGTGGAGAACCAAAAATAGATAAAATGCGATGAAATTCCGGTACCACATCGCGGCTAAAATCTTCCAGGTCTTGGAGGGTAACCCGGGCGCCGACCATCAGCAGGCCATCTTCAACCGTCAGAGTTTTGAGTTCTGAAACTTGATTGAGACTCATCACCGTCTGGGTGACATAGCCTCGCTTGTTACACCACACACCAACGTCTGTCGCCCCCTGAACAATCAAGGTTTGTGGATGCTCAGCCTTAAAGGCAACAGCCCCGGCAAGGTCCACCGGGCTATAAAACACCTTATTTTTGAATTCAAGGTGAACTGGTTCCTGGTGTTGAGCCAGAGTCGCCAGCATTTCCTCAGTTGGATATCGGGCTTGAAACCGGGTCAGTCGCTCAGTTTCAACCTTCAGCGCTGAGGTAATAATGGGTTCATAGCCAGTGCAGCGGCAGAGGTTCCCAGTGAGCGCATCCTGGACCTGCCGGGCAGTCACCTGTGTTTGTTCTTCAAACAAGGCACACAGCGACATCACAAACCCAGGGGTGCAATATCCGCACTGGGCCGCGTGATTTTCAACCATGGCTGACTGAATCGGGTTTAACCCACCATCTTCCTTGACGCCTTCAACCGTGATGATTGAGGTGCAATCAAGTTGATACATGGACTGGATACAGGCATTAATCGGGCGATACCGGAGTCGCTGGTTTTCAACCCGTCCAATGAGCACGGTACAGGCGCCACAATCGCCTTCAGCACAGACCACTTTGGTGCCAGTTGCGCCTTGTTGATAGCGCAAGAAGTCAGACAACGTCTGAAAAGCATCAGCAGCCAGCAGGGTGTGCAGGGTGCCGTTGAGATAGAAAATGATGGAATCCCTCATTGGAATTGTCCTAAAAAGGTGTCTAAAATCTGCAAATTCTTGGGAAGAGATGACTTATGTAGGGAAAAGCCCGCGTGTGAAGGAACTGCTCAGGCAGCATTATACTGATATTGACCGGTCATCCAAACTGTTTTCTTCGGTCTGTGGGGATGGATTTCCCCTCAGAACAAAATCAGCCGCCCACGGATTTCCCGATTCGGGCAAGGAGCTTTTTCTTTCGGTCTGTTCGGGAGAAATCCTTGAAATCCTTTGTTTTGAATGCCGAGAAAATGTTTTTTCTTTCAGACAAATCCTGGTGTATGATGGAATTTCCCTGTGGATTTTGCCTCACAATCGGTCACTGCCCAATCCCTTTTTTGGTTCAAGCCCAAATGATATAAGAAATCTTGAAAGATTTTTGACGTGTTTGACACTTACAACACCAGGCACGAATAAAAAACTCCTTGCAAATTTGATCTCAATCCAGCCACCAGCGAGCGTTTTCTCAATCCTTCATCCCTGAACCAGGTGAAGGCTGGATAGCCACTGGTTCATACACTTCGGCCTGGTGCATTGCCAGGTCGGTTATGCCCTCTGGTCAATGACAGGCGGCTCAACCACTGATTCCACTGCACTCAGACAGACTTACCTCATTTGACACTTTCACATACACGTTATGGCCAGCCGAATCCGGGACTGCATCACAATTACTTCTTATACACCAATTGACTTCACAGAAAGTGGATGGCAAACGCCGATGTTGCGTGAGGCGTTGTTCACCTATGAACTGGGTGACATTTTAGAGCGCCTGACCCAACATTTGACCACCCCCAGTTCTGCCCCGCATCGCTGTGCCATGCTGGTGGGGCCGCCAGGAAGCGGCAAAACCTATTTAACCAAACTGGCTCAGGCATTGCTCCAATCGGCGGGACAACCGCTGTCTCAGACCCATTCCCGAATCAAAGAAATCCATACCCGCCTCGGTAAGACGCGGTACCTCCCGGTTGAACTGTCCCCGACACTCACGGTCGGAAACTACAGTTCCGAGCCAACGCTCGAATACCTCAAACATTATCTCCATCATCTGGCGACCTCTGACTTTTCAAATGACACGTTTGACTTGCAACAGGCGTTGGCCACCTTACGCGATACATTCAAACATTTTCCAGCCGACACGCGAATTCTGGTTGTGATTGATAGCCTGGAAGACTGGCTCAAACCCCGTGACAGGCGTACAGGTCAGCGAATGGTCAATTTATTGACGTTGTTAAGCGTTGCTTCACAGGAACTTCCGCTGGCGATGATCACCAATGTGAATGATCGGACGCTGGATTCGGTCAATTATGGCTGGTTGAGCGGTGAGCAGGTCATTCAGATGATGAGTTGTAGCTCGCTTGAATACCTGACTGGAAATTCCATCCCGACCCTGATTGGGATCCACTTGCTTCCCAAAACTGCCCGTCAGCGGACCACCATTAGCAAGATCCGAGAGCAACTTCGCCAGACACTTCCGGAACTTAACCTGGATGAGCAGGAATTCGTCAATATTTACCCGCTCCACCCGGCAGTTTGGGAAATTGGGGCCCGGTTGCGGCCCTATCTGGAGAAGTTCTCATTCCCTGCGTTTGCGATTAAAGCGGCTGAAAAGGTTCGCAATCGCCCGGCTGAGAGCCTGTTTACGGTTGATGAGATGCTTGATGTGCTGGAATCATCACTGCGCCGCTCTCCCCAGCTCAAATTTGCGTTCGAAGCCTATGACAAAACAATTGAGTCCGTTTTGCCACGGGTCAGTCAGGGGCAGCGACTGCATACCCGCATGCTCATCAAAGCGATCTTGATGCACACGCTGGCCGGGTTGCCAGCCACGGTTCGAGACCTGACCAACAGCATTCTGTTTTATGATTTAACAGGAAAAAATCAAAGCTATGCCCTGGCCGCCGCCGTTCTGAAACAAATCAAAAGCCTGTCGAAATCGCTTGAGGCCGTCGGCGAAGATAACAACCGGCAATATCGGTTTGCATTGCACCAGGGGCAGGTGATCGAAGAACGACTGGATGCCATTGCCCGCACTCTTTCTGATTCGGATCCGCGGCTTGGTGTTTCAGTGGTCGCAGCCGGATTGAACCTGTTTGAAGACTGGCCACTTGAATACCAGCCAACGAAACCCACCCATCCCTGGCGCTCACGCTTTACCCATATCTGGAATGTCATCAGTCAAGATGCCAGTGGTTTTCTCTGGCAACCAGCTCAGCCAGAAGTCAACGGAAAACCCAAAACAACCTCGAACTTTTCCATCTGTGTTGATTTCCCGCACTGGAACCAGAGTACGACTGGGTCAGCCCCCACCAATGGCACTTCATCACAAAAGGACTCAGCCTTCGTCCGATGGGTACCGGGGAATCTTGAATCTGAAGAAGTGTGGATGCTCAAACGGTTTGTTGCCGTTCACGAACTGATCAATCGCCATAAACAAATTGACACCAAAGATCTGGAGCAAATTTCCAACACGCTGGTGGCACAGTCGGCCAGGATTTTTCGCAAAGCTTATCTGGAAGACGGCATGTTCAAGTTTTGTGGTGGAGAAAGTGGCCGGGTTCCCCTTCCCGAAGCCCAGTCCCCCTGGTCCTTGAGCGACTGGATGCTGCCACTCATTACCCCAACCACACCTGAAGTCCAGCCATCACACGGCGAATTTACTCCGGAAACGGCTGAATGGCTGGGAAATTTACTGACCCCGGAACGCGATCAAGCCGAAAATTACCAGCCCCAAACCTTTGCTGAAGCATTGGGCGGATTGATTGCCTACTATCAAAACTGGCAGCGCCACGATATTTCTCAGACAACCGAGTACCTCAAACAAGCACCGGCCGACAACAAAGAGTTGCAAGACGTACTGCGGGCCGTCCGACAATTTGAAATGACTGCCCTCCATATTCGCCACGCCATTGCCCAAAAATCACTGAATGAAGAAATCGAAGAGATTATCTATCTGTTTGACAGTGATCTGGATAACTTCTGGAATGCCAACCAGTTACTCAAACAACTCTATGATTTCAGCGAGATTGTGCCTGAATATGAGACCAAACTGAACTATGTTCGTGCCAGCGCCCCCACCAACGATCTGTACATGGAAAAACTGAAGTACGAGATGCTTTCTCAAGGATCAGCCATCTGGCAGTTTTTCGATGCCAGTGCCCGCCAGCGCCTGGACCGACTGTTTGCCACCTACCAGCCCCTCTACATTGATTTTTACACCACACTTCACAAACAAGCCTCAGATGCAACCACGATTGAGCCAATGTGCCAGGAACTGCTCTCCAGCGAAGACTGGCACAATCTGGAACTCATTTCTCAGCTCAATATCAGTCGCCAGGACTTCCACGTGGATGCAATAAACCAAATTTCACTGATTTATCAAATGATTTGCTCAGAACCAGTTGAAGAACGATTACAAACCCATCCGATGTGTGTGTGTGGATTCCATCCAGATGACGCCGGGCGATTGACCGCCGCGCTTGAGCGAACCAAACGCTACGTAAAACGCGGGATTGAGATTCATCGTGACATTCTCCGGACCCATCGTCAGGAAATTCGCGATAAGATTAAAGCCCGCAAAGAACGCAACGCCGACACCATCCGCGCAATTGCTGCCATTCTTGATAGTGGTGATATGCCACGACTGACCGATGACGTTGTGAAGACACTCAATGAGGTCATTACTTTCTGAAAAGCATCGGGCTGAAGACATTGGGCCTCGGGCAATCGAAGGGATGAGGGATGAGGGATGAGGGAGGAAATAAAACCAATTCTTCCGCCCGATATTCTTCCGCCCGATATTCTTCCACCCGCCTTCTTCAGCCCTGGTTTCCTGACAGCCCAAGAAATCACCTGACAACCCTTGTTTCTTGTGCTACAAACCCTGCCATTCCAACCCGGCACGAAAAAAATCGTTTCTGAAAACGGTTGGATTCTTTCATCTTCTTACTGGCAGGTATCAGTTGATGCGTGAATACGGAATTTTTCTTCAATCCATGCTCCGACATCCCCTCCAAACCGGAGCCGTTGCGCCAAGCTCGCGGTATCTTGCCCAGGCAATGATCCGCCACATGAAACTTGAAGAAGCTCAGTGTGTGGTTGAGCTTGGGCCGGGAACCGGAGTTTTTACCAATGCGGTTCTATCACGGCTCAACCCAAATGCCGTCTTTTTTGCGATTGAGCGCAACCCAACCCTGGCAAGTTACCTCCGTCGGGAACTCCCAAATGTCGAAATCATTTGTGACAGTGCTGAAAATCTCCAGACCTATTTACAGAGCCGTAATCTGACGGCTGATTATGTGCTTTCCGGCCTCCCTTTGTCCTGGCTTCCTAAAGAGGTATGCCACAATGTGCTCGATGCAGTTCATAGCGCACTCCGTCCGAACGGCAAATTTGCCATGTTTCAGTACATACACTCAGCAATGACTCCAACCGGCGCCTATGTTCAACACGCTCTCAAACATCGCTTCGGAAACCTTCAACTCACCCGCACGCTCCGCAACTTCCCACCGGCTCTGGTCCTGACCTGCGAAAAAACTGACTGATTAAACTCACCTGATTGATTGTTCACACAGGGCCCCTGAATCACCCCGGCGATCCGGCTGATGATTCAGGGGCTGTTTACATGACGAGGATATATCGTTGCCCCAAAGTTCATCACGCCGGTGATTGGTGGTTGAACTTGGGCGTGATCATCAGGCTCGTCACCCAGGCAGATTTTTCCCACAAGCTGCAATACTGATATAACCCATTCTTTTCAATGGGTTTATATGTTCCAGTCAAAATTTTTGTAGAATTCCGGAATTTTTGACGCAATGCGTTAATTTTTCGCTTGACTTAAATGACGCAGCGCGTTAATCTCTCGTCATCAAGTAACGATCAGCGCCTTGAACAGGAGTTCGGGGAGCTTCTGGGAGAATAGGTATGGCACGACTCATCAAACGCTATGCAAACCGAAAACTCTATGATGCCACCGAACGACGGTACATCACCCTGGAAGAAATCAGTGAATTTATCCAGAACAACGAAGAAATCCAGGTGATTGATAAAGCCAGCGGAGAAGACATCACCGAGCAGGTTTTGTCAAAAGTCATTGCGGCTTCGGCCCAGCAGACAGACACGCCGATTTCAAAGAATGTTCTGGTGAGTTTGATCCAGCGTCCGAGCGATGCCGTTCTGGGATATTTTCGCAAAACAGTTTCAGCGGGTTTTGAAACGATGAACCAGCTTGATCGCTTTGTGAAAACCCTGCGCGACATGGTCCGATATGACTCAAATGGAACGGCAACCGACGATTTGGGTCCAGCACTACGAATTGTGATTGAAAGCTTTGTTGATGATTGTGTTCAGACCCGACTGGCTGAACTGCACCTCCCGCAACAGCAGGAGATCGAAAAGCTTCGCCAGCAGGTTCAACGTCTGGAACGACAACTCAAAAGTCTCCAGAAGACACCACCAGTTGCTCCCCAGACCACAGTGGCAGCCCCACTGGTCGAAACCAATGGTATCTCAGTAACCTCGACGCGCCGACGCTCACGCCGCGGCGATCAGGCGAAACCTTCAGAAATGTAAGAATGTTGGGCTTTGGAGAGCCCAGTTGTCCCTCAAATTTTTCTGCAATTCACGATAGGAGTTAGAATATGGCAACCCGAAAGACCGTCACCCCAACTGCGAAACCAACTGCGAAGAGCCGTTCTCCACGCCGCCCAGCACCTCGGACCGTCACCAGAACCACCACGCCACGAGTGGTTTTTAACCCAATCAATCTGGCCACCAAGGTAGCCACCCAGAGCCTCCGGTTAGGGCTTGGCACGGCGTTGTTGATCTCTGAAAATGCGGTCAAGTTTTACAATGAAGCGATGGATCGTGGAAACAAAGTTGAGTTAAACGTTCCAAACGTCAACTTCCCAACCCTCAACATCAACACCGAAAAGCTCGAACAGCTCCGCGAAATCCCAACCAATTCACTGAATATGGTTCAGGACAACATGCGCAAGTTGATGGAAGAAGCCTCCACCCAGATTTCAAAGTTTTCACGTCGTCGCGAGAAAAAGCAGGACACCAACATTGAAGAAGAAGTGATCAATGTGATTGAAACACTCGATCTGCCAAAAAAGTCAGATCTCAAAGACTTCAAAAAACAGATCACTGAACTGTCAAAGAAAGTTGAAAAATTGGCCAGCACCCAGACCCCAGTCACGGCCTGATGGTGACCTGGTTGCCTGATCCTCAAATCACGATCAGGTTGCACTTTCTCAATTTCACGTAGGTCTAAAAAACCGCTCGACTGTTTTCCCACTCATCGCGCCGTACTTCTCCTCCGGCCAATGAGTGGGATTTTTTTTGAATGAAGAATTGAGAATGAAGAATTGATAGCAGTCAGTGGTCAGTGGTCCGCTAAGGTTATTTGATTGAATTACTTGATCATTTTCTCAGCCGAGGGTTCCATTGCAACCTGATATGAATTTATGGTGGTGGTTGAAATTCACGACAAACATCAAACGACGCTCAACACTGCGCCCTGAGTCAGAGGACACCCGTCTTCCCACCTTGGCTTTGTTTTTCGCCAAATGATACAGTGCGCGGGTCGTTTGACTCTCTCAACTCCGAAACTCCATCAGGAACCTTAGCCATCATGTCAAAAGCAAATGGATCGCCCTCTACATCCTCGCAACCAGCACAAACCGTCCGACCTGCCCCAGTTCGCATTTCTCGAAGTGGATTTGGGCTTCGCACCGAAGTTCAAGGCGAAGTCACGTCTGATTATGACAGTCCGCTTGTCGCTCAAATCCGACTTCAAGGCGGCACACTTGAAGCTGGACGACTGACATTCCGGTTAGCCAAGGAATTTGGGTTTTGTTACGGTGTTGACCATGCCCTGGGCCTGGCGTATGAGACCCATCGCCGCTTCCCTGACAAACAACTGTTCCTGACTGGGGAAATTATCCATAACCCGTCGGTAAACCAGCGCCTCCAGGAAATGGGGTTTCGGTTCCTCAAGCCCGGAGACCCGGTTTCTGCCAGTGACGTGGTCTTGATTCCTGCCTTTGGCACGCCAGTTGGCGATTTACTCAAGCTCCAGGAAACCGGATGTCTTTTGGTTGATACCACCTGCGGCTCGGTGGTTCATGTCTGGAAACGAGTGGAACGCTATGCCCGTGAAGGATTTACAGCCATTATCCACGGTAAATTTTATCACGAGGAAACCGAGGCGACCCGATCTCAAACCGAACTCTATCCCGATGGCAAGTTTTTGGTGGTACGGGATCGGGATGAAGCCCAACTGGTGTGCGATTTCATTACCCGCAAACTCAACCGGGAACAATTTGTGGCTAAATTTGCCGCCGTAGCGTCACCTGATTTTGATCCAGACCGGGATTTACAGAAAGTTGGGCTGGCCAATCAAACGACCATGCTTTCAAGCGAGTCGCTTGAAATTGCGGAAATGATTCGCCAGGCAATGATGGCTTCGCATGGTGTCGAAGAGTTGAAAGACCGATTTCGTTCCTTTGATACAATTTGCAGTGCCACTCAGGAACGTCAGGATGCAGTCCTCGAACTGATCGAAGAGCCTCTGGATTTGATGCTGGTCATCGGTGGGTATAACAGCAGTAACACGACCCATTTGACTGAAATTGCCGTTGAACGGTGCCCGACATATCACATTGACAGCCCCGGTTGTCTGGTCTCAGCCAAAATAATTCGCCATCAGCCCGTTCATAACAAGAACGAGGTTGAAGCCTCAAACTGGCTTCCGGGCGGAAATCTGCGCATTGGAGTAACCGCCGGGGCCTCCACGCCCAATCGGGTTGTGGGTGATTGTATTGAGCGAATCATCAGTCTGGCCGGTGAGAAGCTTTAAACCAGTCAGTAGTCAGTAGTCAGTAGTCAGTAGTCAGTAGTCAGTAGTCAGTAGT
>CAZXCE010000074.1:0-20037 GCA_964639175.1 uncultured Clostridia bacterium | reverse complement strand
TCCGGGTTCCGGGTTCCGGGTTCCGGGTTCCGGGTTCCGGGTTCCGGGTTCGAATGTATGTCCGTTTGGTACTGCACATTCCAGTTTAGAAACTCAAGGCAATACGGAACCCAAGGATTTTATTTTTGAGGTTTGGTGCAAAGCGGACCCGGTCGGCGCTTCGGCAGAAGTCAGCCACATTGAGCCACGACCCTCCACGCAAGACTCGATACCGGTCATCACCAAATTGATTCCAGCACTCGGCCGTTGTCGGTGAATTGCGGTACGAATTGTGCCAGATGTCCTGGCACCATTCATACACATTGCCATGCATGTCATAGATTCCAAAGCCGTTTGGTACTCCGAGACTCCCAACGGGAACTGTCTTTTGCCGGTGGTTGCCTTTATTTCCCAGTCCGTGAGGGTAGTTCCCGTCATAGTTGACAAAATCCGTCGAGATATTGTCGCCAAAAGCATAGACGGTTGAGGTTCCGGCTCGACAGGCATATTCCCACTCAGCTTCGGTCGGAAGCCGAAACGGTCGTCGGTTGGCAATCGAAAGCCGATCACAAAATTCCTGGGCTTCCTCCCAGGAAACCTGTTCGACCGGGAGCAGTGGGTCGCCTTGAAAAAAGGACGGTGTCAGGGACAACTCCAGATTGATTTTCGGCAGTTGGGCCACCGCCTGCCATTGGGACTGGGTGATGGGAAACATCCCCAGAAAAAAGGGCGCCACCTTTACTTCATGCTGGGGTTTTTCATAGCTTTTCCCTTCGCCGCTTGGGCTTCCCATCAGGAATGAGCCTTCCGGAATTGAGACCATCCGCAGCAACAGGCCCTCAGCCAGGGTTTCGTCAAAATACTGGCATTCGCCCGTGACCCACTCCACCACATTTCCCCAAGCATCCAGCACCGCTCGATCAAATACCACCGAATTCAAGGCCGGTCTGGGTTCAGAGAATGTGATGGTTTCAGAATGGGTTGAGGTATTTTGGCGATCATCAGTTTGCAGGATGGCGGTCTGGTCATGCGGCGGAAGTGCCTCGCTGCTTATCACGGCACTCGAAGGGAAAGAGGCTGTTTTCCAGAGGTGGCGGATAACATCCCGCAACTCACCGGCGGATTGGTACCGGAAATTGGGTTCTTTTTGAAGTGACCGCAGGATGATGTGCTGGATTGGTTCCGGGACAGTTGCCGGTAACGCAAACGGGTCACGCCGCACAATGTCGCCCATTTGCAAAAAAGGCAACTTGCCGCTGACCAGTTGATAGAAAATAACACCAGCGGCCCACAAATCAGTGAGTTCAGTTCGGAATCCATCAAAGGCTTCGGGGGCCATGTATTGCACTGTTCCGGCAATGGTGTTGGTCAACAAACTGTTTTCGATCACCCGTGAAATCCCAAAATCCATCAACCGGGGTGAGCCATGTTGGAGCATGATATTGGCGGGTTTGAGATCGCGATGGATCACACGCTGGTCGTGTAAATGCTCCAGGCCGCGCAAAATACCGTCCATTACCTCTAACGCGGTATCTATAGTCGGTGCCGCCCCATTGTATTTCTGCAGCCAGGTGGCCAGCGACCCGCCACTGACATACTCGCTGGCAATCACGATTTGTCCGGAATAGACCTCGGCTTCAATGATCGGCAAAATATTGGGATGGCCGCTGACTTTGACCCAGAGCGAAGCCTCACGGCGCAATGAATCGAGCGGAACCCCCTCATCCAGGGGCATCTTCAAGGCAATGGCGGTGGTGGCAATCGCCCCACGCCGTTCAGCCAGCCAGACAACACCAAAATTTCCACGACCCAGCCGGGAAATCAAAGTATAGGGACCTAACTGGTCGCCTGGCCGAATATGCTGGAGGACGCCGACCGGTGGCGATTCAACAGAAACAGGCTCAGGCTGAGGTGTCAGGGCCGGGTCCGGTTCTGGCATAGGCGGGTCTTTTTTGAGACGTATTGTGTCCATATGACAGGTTTCGAGCGGGAAAATCCAGGATGCAGGCAACAAGATTGGATAATTTTGGGCTTTTGTCAGTCATCAGTTGACCTGAGCGTGACGCTTGACCATTTCCAGGGACGGTGTCATTTCAAAAGGGTAGCTGAATTCAGAAAACGACCTGACGAATGGCTCAAATCTGGTATCAAGAATTCACGGAGCAAACCAGGGTCCAGAAATGAGAAAAACAGAGGCCAGCGACTATGATTGATGGTGATTGGCACTGACGGTGTCGTCTTCAGATTTGGCCTGAGACGGTGAGATGGGGAACACCAATTCAACCTGGATGCCGGGCTGGTCTGGCCGGTTTCGCAAGACACAACTGCCTCCCGCCGCCCAGATCAACATTGCCACCATCGGCAACCCCAGACCCATCCCCGCCACCTGGCCGGTAAAGTATTTTTCACCTTGATAATAGGGTGTCCAGACTTGCTCCAGTTGCTCAGGTGATAAGTGGACGCCATCATCAGTAATGCGCACTTTGATTTGCTCCAGGCCGGTGGGCTCTACTTCGACCGTAATTTGTGGAAGCTGGCGTGGGTGAAACTTTTTTGAATTTTCAAACAGCTCAAACACGACTCGCTCCAACGCTGGCTCTGAAAGTTGTAATTGATAGGGGCGCAGGTGCGGCGAAACGCTCACCACTGGAGGCAAGAGGTCAAGTTCCTCGCTAATCCGTTTGATCAAGGGGAGCACCCCTTCAGCCGGGACTTCTTTCCCTTTACGGGCCAGAGTCGGAGCATGCAGGTACTGCACCACATCGGTTACTTCCTGGTCCAGCCGATAGATGCCTTGCAGGGCCATATCAACCAGATCGGCAATTTCGCCTCCTAAAAGAGCCGCCGAATGCATGGCGAGCATCTCAATTCCGAGTCGCATGGAATTGAGCGGAGAGCGGAGTTTATGTGGGATCAACCGGTGAAAAGCCTGAACATCCCGCATCGTCAGGATTTGAGAGGTCACGTCTTTCAAACACAGAATCTGCCGGGCAGCCTGCTGAATTGGTTCCTGAAATTGCAAAACCTGGAGCCAAAACGCCTGGGACGATTCGGTTTCAGGTCGGACCAGGTAGCGTGGAGAGGCTGAGGAGTCTGCCCCTCGACCGTCTACTGGCCAGGTCGCCCAGAGTTCAGACGGTTGACACAGGTACTGTTTTTGAACTGTTGGCCGAAAATAGATTGGTTCCCGGTGGGTACCGATTGGGTCAATTGACAGAAACAGGCAGGCTTTGGGGTTGGCATAGGTAATCTGATCCTGATCGTCAATCACCAGATAGCCATCCTCAGATTGTTCGACCACCCAATCAAATTTGGCGCGTTCGGCGTGCAGCCGGCGATAGCGGTTCAACCGGACAATGGTGTGGACCCGGGCATTGAGTTCATCGGGTGAAATTGGTTTGGTGAGAAAATCATCCGCGCCAGATTCAATCCCCTTGACTCGTGATTCATGGTCGTCCAGGGCCGTGAGCATTAAGATCGGAACTTCGGCCAGATCAGGTGTCGCTCGTAGTTGCTGGCAGACTTCAAAGCCATCCATACCGGGCATCATCACATCGAGCAGGATCAAATCGGGTTTGAGCGCCCGGGCTTTGAGCAGCCCTTCAAACCCATCATTGGCTGTCTCGATGTGATATTCAGGCGATTCAAGCATATCCACCAGAACATGGCATACGCTCGGGGTATCGTCCACAATCAACAACGTCGCCAGTGTGTTCATAACTCAATCTTTGGAAGCATCGGCAAGACCCAAACCGTTCTTGCCGGAGAGACGATCAGGGATTGGTTTTGGGCAGACAGGCTTGCAACAGGTCTGCCAGTTCAGGAAGCGTGACTGGATTGCAGATATAGTGCGTGACGCCAGCCATTTCACATAACTCAGCGTCACCAGGGATATCAAGGCTGTTGACCAGCACCAGCGGCACCCGGCCCAACCCAGGCACCCGTTGGAACTGGGAGATCAGTTCAAGTTTTTCGCGCGTCACCAGCGGGGCCTCAATGACCAGGGCGGCAGCCTGGTGGTGATTTAGCCAGTGAAGTGAATCTTCGGTGGTGTGGGTCAGAATCGCGGCGGACTCAAGGCCTTCGGCCAGTTGCAAGATCGGGGAAACCAGCGCTTGATGGTTGGATTGAAACAGAACCGGACGTCCGAGACCGGTCAGATTCTGGGTCAACGCATCAAGGATCAGGTGATAGTCAGGTCTCGAAAATGAGTTGGCAGTTGTCGCCGGCAACACAATGGTAAACCGTGACCCCTGTCCAGGTTTGGTCTCCAAAATCGTGCACCCGCCTTGAGCTTGAACCAGGCGTACCGTTACAGGCAGACCCAATCCAGCCCCTTCATGTTGTCTTGCCAAACTACCATCAATTTGGGTAAACGGCCAGAATAAAAATTTAAAACTGCTGCTGGAAATTCCAGGCCCGTGATCCCAAACGGTAAGATGAACACTGTGCTTTCGGGCATGATAGCGGGTTGTAATCCCAAAGTGTCCATCTGGAGGGGAAAATTTGATGGCATTGTCCAACAACTGCAGAAAACTCTGTCGCAGCAGTTTCAAATCGCCCAGGATAGCGGTGGCAGCTCCCTCATGCACAACCTCACAGTGAAGTCGCCTGGCCTGAAGTGCCGGCTGAATTGATCGGACACAGGGGTCAACCAGATCCTGCAATTTGATCGGCTGGATGTTGACCGACAGCTTTCCAGATTCAATGCGTGATAAATCGAGAATTGAATTGACAATGCTCAAGAGCTTTTGGGCCGACTCTTCAATTGATTTCACCGAGTTGCGCTGTGGCTCTGTCAGTGGACCATGTTTGGTCCCCTGGAGCACGTGTGACAACCCGATGATTGTCTGTAACGGGGTGCGAATCTCATGGCTCATCTTGGCCCAAAATTGTTGTTGTTGATCCAGAAACTGGCTGAGTTTGCCGGTCAAACTCTGCTTGCTGGACCTGGTCGGGGTGGGACGCTGCGCCGGGACTGGCCGATCTGGCACATAGGAGAAATCTTCTGGATATTCGGTTGTTTCCTGGCACTGGACGGTGAAATACCACGGCAACCCGGCAGGGTTGGGCCAGGGGGAAATCGTGGCTTTGACGAAATGCTCAGTACCGTCCAACGCAATACAGATCAGCTCAATGGTATCTTGAAAATGAGGGTTAATGGTGCGAATGAGCTTTTCAAATTGGAGTTGATTGAGTTGTGATGGGAAAATTGCCGAGAGTGAACGCTGTTCGAGGACCTGGCGCTCAAAGCCGGTCAACTCAGTAAGGGCTCGATTGGTATAGAGGAACCGAAAATCAAATGGTTCCAGTGAAGTCAACCTGAGCACCATAACTGGCCTGGGTGAGTTCCCAAAACCAAGATCAATGGCCTGGAGCGTTTCCAGAATGGTGGTTGAGTGGGTTGATGTCAGTGGAGTAAATCGAGTCTCCATAAATCCATGCCTCAATTGGGATGTGTTCAGTGACGGCTGATTTTCCTGAAGGCAATGGCATATTTTGGAAAAGTTATGCCATGCGTAAAATTCTGAATGCAAACGCCGTTCACAAATATCCCTAACTTCCGGTTTCAACTGTTTTTTCTATGGATTCAACTGGTATTTTGGGTGGGCAGTTTGAAACCAGCCTTCTTTTCTTGAAATATTCAGTCCCGAACACAATGGATTTGGGGTCAAGACACCATAACAAAATCTTTTGATTTGAGTTCTTTAGTGGTAGTATCGAAACTAGCGAATAGTTAACACAGATAACCGAATCGGCCCGCCCTGCAACGACCCGTTGTGCCCCCTATGTATCAATCACAAGATAAGGTCAGGAACATTTTATTGATTGATGAGCAGCCAGCCGCCCGCGAACTGGTCAAGGTTCAGTTTGCCAGGGCTTCGTTGCCGTATGAGTGGATCGAAGCTGAGTCGCTCAAACAAATCGAAGCCGCCCGCTCACGGCAGATTCATCTGATTTTGACAGAGGTGAATTTCCAAGATTTTACCTGGCGTGAGGCACAGATCATGCTCGAAACCTGGTTCCCGCATCAGCCGGTCATCATTGTGACCAGCCAGGAATTTGAAGACCTGGCGCTGCAGGCAACCGATGGATTGGCGTTTGATTATGTTCTCAAATGCTCACTGCGCCGACTCCCGCTGGTAATCCGTCAGGCCACGGGGTTTCTGACGACGTCAATGGAAATTCCGCTGGTCCAATATCGCTATCTGTTTCAACATAACCCCCAACCGATGTGGGTCTATGACCTGCACACCCTCAAATTTTTGGATGTGAATGAATCGGCAATCCGGGTCTATGGGTATAGTCGGGAAGAATTTAGCCGGATGACCATTCTGGATATTCGCCCGTCTGAAGATATTGACGCGGTCAAAACCTCAGTGGCTTCATTGCCCGAAGGTCTTGGAACACCAAAAGTTTGGCGGCATCTGACAAAAGACCGTCGGCAAATTGAGGTCGAAATTCTCTCGCATGGGCTGGAATTTAATGGCTCAAACGCCCGGCTGGTACTGGTGACTGATGTGACGGCCCGTCGGCAGGCCGAAGCCAGACTCCAGCAAAGTGAAGCCCGGTTCTCCAAATTTTTTCATAGCAACCCGGTGGGATGCTTTATCAGCACCTATCCCGAAGGTCGGATCCTCAACGCCAATCGCCAGATCCTCGTCCTGCTGGGCTTTGAACTGGAAGAAGTCCTCAATCAGACAACCCTGGAACTCAATTTGTGGGTTGTGCCGGAAACCCGACACCAGATGATCCACCAAATTGAATCCCATCAAACTCCAATTCACCTTGAAACCCAAATGCGGTCAAAATCAGGGGAAATCAAAGACACGATTGTCTCAGTTGAACTGATTGAAATTGATGAGCAGCCAGCGTTGTTATCCATGCTCTATGACATCACTCAACTCAAACAGGGTCAGATTGCCCTGATTGAGAGTGAACGGCATCTGGCTGAAGCCCAACGCCTGGCGAAACTGGGAAACTGGAGCCGGGAAATCGAATCAGGCCGGCTCTTTTGGTCCAAAGAGCTGTACCATATTTTTGAACTTGACGAACGGACGTTTCCGGCAACCTTTGAAGCCTTTCTGGCACTGGTTCATCCAGATGACCGGAATGCCGTCACTGGCTTCCTGGCTCAGGCGCTCGAAACGGGCAACTCGTTTGAACATACCTATCGCATTCTCACCAGGACGGGAGAAACAAAAGTTATCCTGGAACAGGGTGAAGCTGAACGAGATGAAGCTGGAACGGTGTGTCGGCTCTATGGGTATACCCAGGACATCACCGAGCGAACCCAGGCTGAAGCTGAACGACTTGAACTCTCAACCCGCTTGACCCACACCCTCGACACGATTGCGGAAGGGTTTTATACCCTTGATGCTGAATTACGGCTGACCTACGTCAATCGGGAGTTTGAACGCATTACCCGGATGAAACGGGAGCAGGTCATCGGTCACAAAATTCTGGAGATGTTTCCTGAGATCAAAACCACTGAGCTGTGGCCAGCTTATGTGCAGGTTTTGGAAACCCAAAAACCCAAAACGCTGGAACTGTATTATACACCGCTGGATGTCTGGGTTGAGCTGCGGATCTATGCGGTTGATAACGGACTCAGTGTCTATTTTTGGGATATTACCGAAAAACGGAAAACCGAAGCGATTGTCAAACAAATTGAAGAACAGCTCCGGCAATCCCAAAAAATGCAGGCCGTTGGGCAGCTTGCCGGTGGCATTGCCCATGATTTTAACAATCTGCTGACTGCCATCACGGGCTATACGGTGCTTACCCTCCAGCGTCTGCACCCGGCTGACCCGCTGTGTAAAAATTTGAATGAAATTGCAAAAGCGGCTGATCGGGCCGCCGGACTGACCCGCCAGCTCCTGACCTTTAGTCGAAAACAGGTCATGCAGTTTAGCGTGATGAGCCTCAACGTCCTGGTTGCCGATATGGAGCGGATGTTTCATCGACTGATTGGGGAACATATCCAGTTACGTACCCGGCTCTGCCCTGATCTATGGCCAGTCAAAGCGGATCAAAGTCAGATTGAACAGGTTCTGATGAATCTGGTGGTCAACGCCCGCGATGCCATGCCTGAAGGTGGAAGCCTGACGATTGAAACCGCCAATGTGTTTCTGGATCGAGCCTATGCGGACCAGCATTTTAATGTGCAACCAGGGGAATATGTGTTGATGGCCGTTTCCGATACCGGGTGTGGGATGGATGCTGACACCAGGGCGCGCGTCTTTGAACCTTTTTTTACCACCAAATCCCGCGATAAAGGCACCGGCCTTGGGCTGCCGACCGTCTATGGCATCATCACCCAAAGTAACGGATATATCTGGATTTATAGTGAAATTGGGGTCGGAACCACCTTTAAAATCTATCTGCCACGAACCCGTGATGTTGACCAGTCACCAGAAATCCGCGAGTACCAGCCGGTGCTGCCGGCCCAAACCGCAACGATTCTTCTGGTTGAAGACGAAGACGTGGTCCGAAACCTCACCCGCCATATCCTCAAAGACGCTGGATTTCGAGTGTATGAAGCTGGTTCTGCCGAAGCCGCGCTGGAACTCATTGAAGCCCAACACCTTCAGATTGACTTTCTGCTGACGGACGTGGTGCTGCCTGGAATGAAGGGGCCGGTTCTGGCCAAACGGCTGAAAGAAAAACAACCTCATCTGCCCGTACTCTATATTTCCGGCTATACCGAGAATGCGATTGCTCATCATGGCGTCGTGGATGAAGGGGTGGAATTGCTCCAGAAACCGTTTACCCCAAAGGCGCTGGTTCAGCGTATCCTGGCTATTTTGAATACGGGCCCCAAATGACCAGATGACAAACTACATACAGCCTCGACCGTGTCATTTGTCACTCTGGTTTAGAACCGTCTGAATGGCTTTGACGAGTACCAGTGGTGTAAATGGTTTGGAAATAAAATTATCGAGCTGACTGGCAATCCCGACCGCATCACTGGCGTCAGCGATATATCCAGACATAAACAGAACTTTGACTGATGGGTGGTTTTCGCGGATGTGCTGGACCAGATTGACCCCACTCATTCCAGACATCACCACATCGGTCAGCACCAGACTGATCTGGTCGTGGTGGTGGGCCATCAGTTTGATGGCGGCCTCGCCGCTGGTGGCTTCCAGGACACGATATCCCCACAACGTCAGGACTTCCCGGACCATGATCCGCACTGAATCTTCATCTTCAACGACCAGAATCGTGGTATTGCTGGGATCAGTTAGAACAACGGGCTCTTCGGTCTTCAGAGGGAGATCCATCCCCGGCGTTTGTGGCAGGAGCACGGTAAACCTGGTGCCCTTCCCTGGCTGACTCTCAACCAGAATATATCCGTTTGACTGCTGGACGATTCCATACACCGTTGACAGACCCAGCCCGGTGCCTTTGTGGACGTCTTTGGTGGTGAAGAATGGTTCGTAAATTCGCTCCAGAATGGCTTCTTCCATTCCACATCCAGTATCAGTAACGGTTAAGCTGACATAGTTTCCAGGTGGAACCGTGAAATGGAGCGTCTGCTCCTCAGTGGTTCGAACCACATTTTCAGTCTGCAGTGTCAGTGTGCCACCACCTGGCATGGCATCACGGGCATTGACCACCAGATTCAGAACCACCTGTTCGATTTGAGCGGGGTCAGCCAGGACCGGTGCCGTATCATCAGCCAGAGAGGTCACCAGCTTGATGTCTTCCCCAATCACGCGGCGCAGCAATTTGTGAAGCTGGGTGACAACTTCAGTCAGGTTGAGCGATTTGAGTTGTTGATCCTGTTTGCGGCTAAAGGCGAGCAACTGGCGAGTCACACCTGAGGCCGAGCGGCTCGCCTGCTGAATTTCTTCCAGAAATCGGTACAGCGCATGCGTTTTGCCCAGTTTGTTGGCCACCATATCGGCATATCCGGAGATAACCATGAGCAGATTGTTAAAATCGTGAGCCACGCCGCCAGCCAGTCGGCCAACCGCCTCCATGCGTTGGGAATGGCGAAGCTGGGTTTCCGCCTTTTTTAATTCGTCAAGGGCTCTTTTTTGATCCGTAATATCAGTGTGTGTGCCAATCCATTCATCAACTTTCCCGGTTTCATCAGTCATTGGCACAGCCCGAACGGCAAATGACCGGTATTCTCCCGAAGCAATGCGAACCCGTTGCTCAACACTCAACACTGATTTGGTTTCCAGCGCATAGCTCCAGACCTGTTGGAGTGGCTCACGGTCGGCGGGGTGAATGGCCTCCAGCCAGCCCCAGCCCTGGATGTCATCCACCGTCTGACCCGTCAAGGCCCGCCAGCTTGGTTGATCTCCGACCACCTGTCCATTGGCCTGGGTGGTCCAGACTGATTGGGCGGTGGCGGCAATCAGCGACCGATGGCGGGCTTCGCTTTTGCGCAAAGCTTCTACTGCCAATTTTTTCTCGGTAATGTCGAGGTGCATAACCAATGCAAACGATTGCTCCTGGAGGTTGATTGGGGCAATGAGCATTCGAAACCAGCGCCGGCCAGCGGCGCTATGGCAGGGATATTCAAGTCCGAGATCACTGGCTTGAGAGTCCAGAGTAGCTTTAATCAAGTGATAGGCTTTGTCGGCAGATGGTAATTTGGTGGCGGCTTTTCGACAAACATCCAGATAATTCCACCCCATCCCCAGGCTGGCATCATTGAACTGGTTAGCCGTTCCAAAGTTTTTCCAGTGCTGGTTCACCAGCCGGATAAAACCCTGTTGATCCACCAGCGCCACATTGGCTGGGATCGCATCCAGAGCAGCGCACAATTCTGCCGTTGGTATAAATTGCGTTGCGATTTGTGGTTGGGGAAATCCCACGACGGCTTCTGACTCAGTAATGATGGCAATTCCTCTCTGCTCAGGGCCGTTCATACTGTCCAGAGTTGTCCAGGACCAGTGTGCTGTGCGGGAGTGGTCCCGGCTGACGCGACATTCAATCCATCCGCTTCCACTGGTTAAAAACAATGATTTCAGCGATTCAACTTGTTCTGGAGCGACTACCAGATCCAGGAGTGATTGGCCGACCTGATCTGTCTCAGCCTGACCAAACCAGGTTCGGGCAGCTTCATTCATGCCAGTAACAACCAGTGAAGAATCCCACTCAATGACCGGCTCCAACATATGCTTTGACAAAAATTTGAGTTTTTGGTGATCTGTTGGGACAGGAGTCCGGTCTTTGGACGAGTGGGGAAATCCTTCATCAAGGTGATAGTTCATTGAGATTGCTTCCAACATAAAGAATGCCGTTTACTTTCTAGTGAATTCTAACATAGAAATTTAACCTCAAGAAATTTTTCGTAGCGGGTTATCCAATGACTCAAAAGATTTTATAGCCACAACACTTGATTCTTCAGGCGTGGCTGATTTCCCACAGATCAGGTCAAAGCTGGGGGCGTTAAACCACCATTCAATACCCTTTCCTTTGAGTTCATCACATCCAAACTGGGTTAATAATTTTATCTGACATTCGGCTTCAACTCCTTCAGCTCCCGCTTTGATTCCCAGGTGATGAAGGAACTCTATCAATCCAGAGACCAGGGTGGCGTCTGACTCGCTTTCACCGAGTTGAGACATCAAGGCCGGATCCAGATTGACCAGATGAAAGTTGAACCGGTGGAGCGTGGCCAGCGGCAAATTCCCGACACCAAATCCACGCAGTGAAAACTGAATACCTTCATCACGTAACTGGTCAATGATGAGTTGAACCGTACCGGTGGTGCTCACCAGTTCTGATTCCTGCAAGGCAATTTCAAGCCAGGAAAATGACAGACCAAGTGCCTCGACGAGATCTTTGAGGCGTTCAATCGTTTGGGGCTCGCACAACGAAGCAACGGGCATTGGCAAAACAAACCTGAATTCAGGGCTTACCTGATCGGCCCAGGTCTGAAATTGCTGAATAGCGGTTTGCAGATACCAGTTCATAATCTGTTTTAATGTTCCGCTCTGCTCGGCCAGGTCAACAAATTGGGCAAACGCCAGCGGGCCACGATCTTTATGCTTCCAATACAGGCCGGCTTCAACTCCGATTGGCACCCCAGACCTGACATTGAAGATTGGCTGGTAATCAACCATAAATTGATTGGATTGCAGGGCTTTCGGTAAGGAATGCTCCAGGATAAACGCTGAATCACTGTGCAGGTCCATCCCTGGTTCATAGAGCGCAAAGGTATTTTTGCCCCGCTGTTTGGCTTCATACATGGCGATATCCGCCCGTGTCACGAGTCCTTCACTATCAGTCGCATGGTCAGGAAACAAGGCAATGCCGACACTGGCTGTAATTTGAACCTGATGGCCTTTGAGGAGGATCGGTTCCGAGAGGGCGGTAATGATTTTTTGAGCGACAATCAGCGCGCCATCTGTATCAGGGAGATCCGGCAAAATAACCGTAAATTCATCGCCTCCCAATCGAGCAACCGAATCGCTGCGCCGGACGCTGGCACTCAGGCGGTTGGCCACTTCGGTAATCAGTTGATCGCCGGCATCATGGCCCAGGGTGTCGTTGATGCGCTTAAATCGATCCAGATCAACAAACAAAACCCCAACCTGCCAGTTGTTCCGGCGTCCCTGGAGCAGTGCCTGTCGGAGCCGATCCTGAAACAGGATTCGATTTGGCAAATTGGTCAGCGGGTCGTAATAGGCCATCTTCACCATCCGGGCTTCTTCTTCCCGTTGCTGGGTGATGTCTTCCTGAATCGCCACAAAATGAGTAATCGTGTTTTGTTGATCCAGCAGCGGGATCACCGTCTGGCGAACCGTATAGAGGGCGCCATCTTTTCGACGGTTGATCAGTTCACCGTGCCAGATCTGGCCTGATTGGATGGTTTCCCAGAATTTCTCAAAAAATGCCCGGGGATGTTCTTCCGAGCGCAGGATTCGCGGGTTTTTCCCGGCGACTTCAGTGGCTGTATACCCGCTAAATCGTGTAAATGCAGGGTTGACCCATTCAATATTCCCAAACTCATTGGTAATGATGATGGCGTTGGCGGCTGATTCGAGCGCGGCACTTTGCAGGCGCAGTTGAAGGCGATCAATCGAAATCAGCAGGGCAATGGCAATCCGGGCGGCAAGTGCTTCGAGCCAGGACAGATACGGCTGGCGAAAGGCATCGGTCTGATTTGCATAAATGTTAATTACCCCAATGGTCTGCCCGCGTGCAATCAACGGCAAGGCAATGGCGGACCTGACACCATAGCGGCCAGCTTTTCGCCAGTGCCACAGGTGTAAATCAGTTGGGCGGGCAAGTTGAGGGGTGCGCGAAGTAATGGCCAGCCCGGCCAGTCCCAGTGTTTCAGGCGTTCCTTCCCAGACCAGCGGCAGTTGTGAGAGACAATCTCGTGCCCACAGCCCGGAATACCCTTTGACACTGATCGAGCCCGTTTGCTCTTTTAAGCCAACCCAGGCCACCGAATAGCTAAACAGGGTGGTTAATCGAGTGCAGGCATACGAGACAATATCTTCAAGCGGTAATTCCTGCAGGACCATTTGATCAAGCTGGTGCATCAGCGATTCAAACAGTCGCCCGGAATTGACTTCGGTCACGTCCTGCGAGGCGCCATAAATCTGAGTGACCAGACCGGTTTGAGGGTCAATAATCGGACGGCTATAGGTCCGCAGCCATCGGATGGCCCCGGCTTTGGTGAGGATGCGGTATTCACGAATATCCGAATGCCCACTGTTGAGGCGAGAGAGATGCTGCAACGCCAGTGCCAGGTCATCTGGATGGACCATGCTGGTCCACCCACCCTGGTTGTCAATTTCTTCCTGGCTATACCCTGTAATGCGTTGAAACGCGGCGGTAAGCCACTCAAATTTCAGCCGGCCATCAGTCCCTTGCCGAAGTGAAAAGGCAAAATCCGAAGAAATTTCAGAGATAATCCGATATCGTTTTTCGGATTCTAACAAGGTTTGTTGAATGGAATGGCTGAGATCAGTTCCGGACTGGGTTTGAAACCACTGGACAATCGCCTGGGCCGTTGATTGTGGTGGACCACAGGGCAGCCATCCAATTTGAACTGGAAAAAGGCATGGCCGGGTATCGTTGATCTGGTCAACCTCTCCCAGGCACAGCAGCTTGCCAGACGATATGGTATGGAGCAGATAGTGAATTTCAGAAAGTGTCTCAACCGATTGAGAATGAGCCATATAGATGGCCAGATCAGGGGTGAATTCAGCCAGTAACGGCTCAATTTGATCAGGCGTACTGACCAGCACCACTGTTGCCTCGTTCCAGACCTGTTCAAGAGCACTGCGGATGGCAGAAACTTGAGATGATGGGGCAAAATCAAAAATCAGGACGTTCATAATGACACCTCCGCAATATGCAATTTCGGCGAACTCAGCCAGTCTGAACTGCCAGTCACCAAATCTTGCCCCACTGAGTGCAAATACCATTCCACGAATTACAATCGAATGATATTGACGAATCGGTGTTCAGGATGTAGAAGTGCAGTACTTTGCCTGTTGGATCGCCTACCCAATCGTCAATTTACAGTCCTGCCTGACGAAAATTCACCTGGCGTATTAACTATTGTCAGGTTTCTGACAGGGCAAACAGATGCTGGAAGGTTGAGGAACCGATTGTGGCAAATCTGCTTTTTGTGGACGACGATGAAACAGTATTAGCATTGCTGGAAAGCGCAACAGACCCACGGCATTCGATTTGTAGCTGTACCAGCGCCGAACAGGCCCTGACTCAGGCGCAGCTCCGGCTCTTTGACGTGGCAGTTTTGGATGTCCATTTGCCAGGGATGTCAGGACTCAACCTGATTCCCCATTTGCTTCGACTGTGCCCAGGGATTTCTATTTTTGTCATGACCGGCGCCGGTACGATTGAGATTGCCGTTGAGGCCATGAAACGTGGGGCTCAGGATTTTCTGGCCAAACCAATTTCGATCACCCATCTTCAGAATCTGATTGAAGTTGCGCTTTCTCGAAAACAAACGGGTGCCAAAACTGAATCGGGTGAAGCCGTTGCCACTGAGAGCAAGACCCAAATGATTGCAACCGCACCCAAAATGCAACATTTGCTGGCCCAGGTCGAAGCCATTGCCCCCTATAACACCACAGTTCTGGTTACCGGTGAAACCGGGTCGGGAAAAGAATTGCTGGTCCGGGCCATTCATACCAAAAGCCCACGAGCCAGACGTCCGTTTGTGGCCCTCAACTGTGCGGCGATTCCAGAACATCTGCTGGAAGATGAACTCTTTGGCCACGTCAAAGGTGCCTACACGGGTGCCATTCAACCCCGTGATGGACGCTTTGAGCAGGCCAATGGCGGGACGTTGTTTTTAGATGAAATTGGGGACATGAGCCTGCCCCTGCAATCCAAACTGCTGCGAGTGTTACAGGAACGAACGTTTGAGAAGCTGGGCTCGGCCAGATCCGTCAAGGTTGATGTTCGGGTGGTGGCGGCGACCAGTGCCAATCTTGAAAAACGGATTGAAGAAGGTCAATTTCGGGCGGATTTGTACTATCGGCTCAATGTGATGCGACTCTCCCTGCCTCCGCTTCGGGACCGCCGTGAAGACATTCGCCCAATGGCCAATTTTTTCCTCAATCGGTTTTGTGAATCGGTGGGGCTGCCGACAAAAACAATTGATGAATCAGTCTGGCCGGTCCTGACCAGTTATGATTGGGCAGGAAACGTCCGTCAGCTCCAAAATGCAATGGAGAGGGCGGCTGCCCTCAGTGGGGCGGCAACCACAATTTTAATCCGGGATTTACCTGATGAGATCCAGCGAACCTATGTTGCGGCAACACCCCCGGTTCGAACCTACGCACCGGCCCCTGAGATACAATCACCCGTCAATTTTGAAGCCGGAATTGACTTTGAGGCTGTGGTCTCAAGTTTTGAGCGCGACCTGTTGACCCGAGCCCTGGAAAAAACCGGTGGCAATAAATTGCAAGCCGCCAGACTTCTCAACATGAAGCGCACCACTTTTTTGGAAAAGTTGAAAAAGTATTCCATCGGCGGTGGTCAATAATTGTGTCGAACCCTTTGATCGGTGCCTCGCTGAAAATTTCCAGATACTGAAATCACAAAATACACAAAATATATCAATCACTTACCAAAAAGAGACGGCAGTACATTTGCAACCAATGTACTGCCGTCTCTTTGGGTTTCTTTTTGAATCTTTTGGCAACCAGGAGTTGTAACCTTTGAGACCACTGACCGGGCGTTGAGTTACGTCCGGGGTCTATTGCTCGTGGAGCCGGCACTCATTGCCTAGTTGCTCACCGATGGCGTGTCTTCGGTATCAATTCCCGGAATGAGGTTTTCAAGCCCCCAGTTGGTACCATCAAAGCGCCGGATATACGCCCGATAGCTGCTGTCTCCTTTGTAGGTAATATACAAATCTTTCCCAAGGCGAAACAGGCAGGGGCCATCTGATGAATTTCCATCCGAAATGATCGCTTCTGCTGTCCACTGGCTGCCATCGAGCCGTTTCCAATAGAGCCGTGACGAGGAATCGCCTTTGTACGCCAGAAAAACCTTGCGTTTATAGCATCCGAGCGTCGGAGAGCTATCGGTTCGGGCTTCTGGAACTTCGGTCTCTTCCGTCCAGCTTGTGCCGTTAAAGCTACGGAAGAAAATGCGGCCAGAGGAAACGCCGCGATGCGCCAGATACAAAATATTGTTGCAGACCGTTACTGATGGTGCGGCAAGTGAACCAGCGTCTGGAACCCGGTTTTCACCTGACCAGTTGGTGCCGTCAAACGTCCGGTAATACACATTGGTGCTGGTCTGGCCTTTGTAGAAAACCATGAGCGTTTTCCGGAAAACCACCAGCGCCGGTGAGTCACTCGTGGCGGCATCTGAAATCGCTTGTTCGGGGTACCAAAACACCCCTTCTTTATACCGGAAGAAAATTTGATCGGAGTTGGTGCCTTTATAGGCCAGATAGAGTCGGTCACCCAGTGGCGTAACATCAGGGGCCACATCGGTCAGGGCATCAGCCACCGGTTCACTTGCAGACCAGAACGAGCCATCCCAGGTGGCAACCTGAACCCGGCGTTCAACCACCGGTTTATAGGCCAGATACACCCGGTTGACTTTGGCAAGCGCGGTGTCATCTGGTCCGGGTTCATTCTCAGCTTGCGCCAAAACTGGCGGCTGGATGATCAGTGTCAATCCAACCACCAGAGCCGCAGCCAAAGCTGAAAACTTTTGTTTTGGGGAAAAAGGGTGAGAAAGGGCCGAAAAAGAGGCGGCAAGGTAATTCATAGGTCAAACTCCATCGTGTTTTGATTGTGGCGGAAGGGAACATCAGACCAGCTTGATAGGTTTCCGATCCTAACGCCTGAGTTGCACGCAAAAGTTTTCCAGGATTCCGGCTGCAAAATAGGGGCATTTGTCACCTGTCCCTGGTTTGCAACAAAGGCATCCCACAACCGAACATTTCTTGACTTGCATTTTTTGATGAGCCTCCCGCCAGGTGGGATGAAGCAAACTGGCGGAGTCAGGCATAAGGGTTGCACCGTAACAACGGCTTTCAAAAACACCTCACTCCTCAAATCAAAATCCCACTCGTTTTGGAGATCCCGCCATGCACACGCTTTGGAGAGATATTCGCTACGGTTTTCGCACGCTCCTGACTCGACCCGGTTTTTTTCTGGCCGCGATTGTGACCATCGGCCTTGGAATTGGCGCCAACACCGCGGTTTTTAGTGTTATCAATGCCGTTTTACTTCGCTCTTTACCCTATCCTGAGCCGGAACGACTCGTCATTTTGACTGAATCAACCGGGGCGGATCCCAAACCGGTGGCCTACCCGAATTTTCTGGATTGGCGGCGGCAATCGCAATCGTTCGAACAACTGACGGCCTACACGGCCACCGATTTTACGTTCTCGGGTACCGAGCAGGCCGAACGGATTGATGGCGAACTGGTTTCAGATGGGTATTTTGATCTGCTGGGGATCAAACCCGGCATCGGTCGGACTTTTTCGCCTGAAGAAACCACGGTGCGCGGTGCCCATTCGGTGGTGTTGATCAGCTATCAAAACTGGAAAAACCGGTTTGGCGGCGATCCTTCCGTCCTGGGGAAAGTTATCAAGCTCAACGAAGTCCCATTTACCGTGATTGGCGTGATGCCCGAGAGTTTTAAAGGATTTTCAGGCACAGCCCAAATCTGGGTGCCGATGATGATGCGTGATGCGCTCTGGCCACAGGTTGCCAAATATGACTTCGTAAATAATCGCGACATCCACTGGCACCGCGCCCTTGGTCGCTTAAAATCTGGCGTGACGATTGAGCAGGCCCGAGGTGAAATGGAACGGATCGGCGTCGGGCTGGCTCAGGCTTATCCAAAAGAAAATGCCAATCGAGGGGTGCTCGTCTTTTCGGCCAAAGAACGGTTGATTGGCAATATCCGGCCCATGTTGTGGATGCTGTTTGGGGCCGTTGGATTTATCCTCCTGATTGCCTGTTCGAATGTCAGCAATTTGCTCCTGGCTCGGGCGGCCTCGCAAACCCACGAAACTGCCATCCGGATGGCGCTTGGGGCAACCCGTAGTCAGATACTCCGAAAAATACTGACCGAAAGCCTGATATTATCGCTGATTGGAGGGAGTTTCGGCGCCGTGATTGCTTATAGCGGCATTGACCTCCTGGTCAAATATTTGCCGATTGAGTTGCCGAGATTTGCTGCGGTGCAGGTGGACTGGCAGGTTTTAGGTTTTACCCTGGTGGTTTCGACCGGTATCGGGCTGGCGGTTGGTTTGTTTTCTTCGCTTGCCCAATCAAACCTCAATCTGACCGAATCATTGAAAGAAAACCTCCGCGGCGCCGGCACTGGTTCCCATCGGAATCGGGCGCGAAACATCCTGATTGTCTGTGAAATCGCGCTGGCACTGGTGCTCACCATTGGTGCCGGGTTGTTGCTCAAAAGCTTTCAGCAATTGCAATCCACCAAACTCGGGTTCAATCCAGAGAACCTGGTCTTACTCAGGTTTGATGTGCCAGTCGAAACCTATAAAGATGCGGCCCGGCCCGCCGTCGGTCAGCGACTCCTGGAAGCCATCAACCAGGTGCCGGGTCTTGAATCAACCGCCATCACCTTTACCGATTTGTTTTTATGGAATGGGATCAATCGGGGGTTTACCATCGAAGGAAAGCCGGCGGTGCTGCCCAGTGAAGCCGACACTGTCTATTTTCACGACATCAGCCCCAACTTTTTCCACACCCTGCAGGTTCCATTTGTCACAGGCCGGGATTTTACCGTCCAGGACAACCAGCACCAGCCACTGGTTGCCATCGTGAGCGAATCATTTGCCCGGCGATTCTGGCCCGATGGCGATGCGGTCGGGAAACGCTTGAAATACGGCCCGGCTGACTCAAAACAAGCCTGGATTTCAATTGTTGGCCTCGTCAAAGATGCCAAATATCAGGATTTGCGCGAAAACCCAACCGACAACCCGGTGGTCTATGTCCCGTTGTTGCAGAGTGAAGTCGTGGTCAGCCTCAACATTGTGGCCCGAACCAAAGGCGACCCGGCGGGTGTGATAGCGGGCCTCAAGGCAGCCATTCGCCAATTTGACCCAAATTTGCCGGTGTACAATTTCACGACGGTTGAAGCCCGAATTTCTGATCAGGCCGGTGAAACCCGAGCCTACGCCTTTCTGATGAGCGCCTTTGCCGTGGTGGGGGGTGGCGCTGGCGTTGATTGGCATTTACGGCCTCGTGGCCTATGCCGTCACGCAACGGCAATATGAAATCGGAATCCGAATGGCACTTGGGGCACAACGTGGTTCGGTGCTCAGTCTGATCCTGGGCAGCGGGTTGCGGTTATCGGTTATTGGCGTGGCGATTGGTGTGGCCGGCGCGGTCGTGCTGTCTCGATTTCTGACAACGTTGTTGTTTGAAGTCAGTCCAACCGATGTGGGCACCTATGTGCTCCTCTCGGCTGGATTGATTGTGTGTACTGCGATGGCCTGTTTGATCCCGGCCCTGCGTGCCACCCGGATTGACCCATTGCGTGCACTTCGGTGTGATTGAGGTTTCCGGGTTCCGGGTTTTCGAAAAGGGCGCGGTTCAAAGCAAC